>JBBSMD010000005.1:0-50666 GCA_038233355.1 Propionibacteriales bacterium | reverse complement strand
GCTGTCTTGGTCCGGACTCCGGATGATCACCGGGACCGGGAAGAACTGGACTGTTGCTGCTCATGGAACTGTCTCCTGTCACCACCCTCCACGGTGGACCCGGGGGCTCCGGGGTGTCTCACAACAGCCTGACAGGGAGGGCTGCGATCCAAAAGTCATGTGGCCTCCCACTGCGTCAGCACCGTGCGGGCGGTGGCGAGCAAACTTTGGCATCTCATACCAGGCGAGTCAAAGTCAGATCAGGATGGCTACGGCGCGGGCTGCTGTTTACTTGGCGGCGGCCCTCACCCGACTACTTCTGCTGCCCTGACGTTGCTTGGAAGCGAAACTCCACCACGTCCCCGTCGCCCATCACGTAGTCCTTGCCCTCCATGCGCACCTTGCCGGCCGCCTTGGCCGCCGCCATCGACCCGGCCGCGACGAGCTCGTCGTACGAGACGACCTCGGCCTTGATGAAGCCGCGCTGGAAGTCGGTGTGGATCACCCCGGCCGCCTCGGGCGCGGTCGCACCGCGGCGGATCGTCCAGGCGCGCGACTCCTTCGGCCCGGCGGTGAGGTACGTCTGCAGGCCGAGCGTGTCGAAGCCGACCCGCGCGAGTACGTCGAGTCCCGGCTCGTCGACGCCGGTCTCGGCGAGCAGCTCGCGGGACTCCTCCTCGTCGTCGAGCTCGACCAGCTCGGCCTCGAACTTCGCGTCGAGGAAGATCGCCTCGCTCGGCGTGACCAGCTCGCGCATCGTCGCCTTCAGCTCCTCGTCGCCCAGCTCGTCGGCGTCGCAGTTGAACACGTAGATCGACGGTTTCGCGCTCAGCAGGTGCAGGTCGCGCAACGGTGCGCGGTCGAGCCCGGCGGCGTACACCCCGGTGCCGCCCGAGAGCACGGACTGCGCCTGGCGTACGGCCTCGACGACCGGTGGCAGCGCCCTGTCCTTCTTGGCGTCCTTCTCCAGCTTCGGGAGTGCGTTCTCGATCGTCTGCAGGTCGGCCAGGATCAGCTCGGTCTGGATGGTCTCGATGTCGTCGCGGGGGCTCACCTTGCCTTCGACGTGGGTGACGTCGTCGTCGCGGAACACCCGCGTCACCTGGCAGATCGCGTCGGCGTCGCGGATGTGGGCCAGGAACCGGTTGCCCAGCCCCTCCCCCTCGCTGGCTCCCCGCACGATCCCGGCGATGTCGACGAACTCGACGCTCGCGGGCACCTGGCGGGCCGACTCGAAGATCTCGGCCAGGGTGCCGAGCCGGGGGTCGGGTACCGCGACGACGCCGACGTTGGGCTCGATCGTGGCAAACGGGTAGTTGGCCGCGAGCACCTCGTTCTTGCTCAGCGCGTTGAACAGCGTCGACTTGCCGGCGTTGGGGAGTCCGACGATCCCGATCTGGAGAGCCACGAGAGGCCATCGTACGGAAGGCTGCCGGCGCGGTGTCGGCCGCCGGCGGGGTCGCCGAGCCGTTGGTGGCGTCCGACGTGGCCACAGGTGCCTTTCACCGGCCGCAAACCCCCACCGGCCCACGTCAGACGACCGAGCCCGCCGACCACGCCAGCTGGCGGACCACCTCAGCTCGCGAGCGAGCCGCTCACCAGCGCCCACAGCGCCCCCGACGCCACCCCAATCGCCAGGCTGGCCCCGGCCGCACCAAGCGCCGTGCGCCACGCCCACGCCCGGGGCACGAACGCACCGCGAGCCGTACGCGACACCGGCTCGCCGGTCGCGAACACCGGGATCAGCCAGCGCAGGTAGTAGAAGAGACTGGCCAGCGAGTTGACCATCACCACCAGCGCGAGCCAGGCGGCGCCGCCGTCCCAGGCCGCGGTCGCGGTCGTCACCTTGCCGACGAAGACCGCCGTCGGCGGGGTGCCCACGAGCCCGAGCAGGCACACCAGCAGGCCCACGGCGAGCCACGGACGGGATGCCGCCAGCCCGCGGTACGAGGCCAGCGTCCGGCGCTGCGGCAGCGCAGCCACGACGGCGAACGCGGCGACGTTGGTGACCGCGTACGCGGCGAGGTAGACCAGCAGCGAGGGCAGTGCCAGGTCGCTGCTACCGGCCACGGCGACCGGCACCAGCAGGTAGCCCACCTGGCTGACCGTCGACCAGCCCAGCAGCCGGCGCGGGTCGGTCTGTGCGTAGGCCGCCAGGTTGCCCAGCGTCATGCTCGCCGTCGCCAGCAACCCGACCAGCAGCGTCCACTGCAGCGTGTCGGGGAGTGCTGCCACCAACCGGAAGGTGGCCACCAGGGCGCCCACCTTGGGCACCGTGGTCAGGTAGGCCGCCGCGGTCGAGCTGGTCCCTTCGACGGCGTCCGGCACCCAGAAGTGGCCGGGCACTCCCCCGGCCTCGAACATCAGGCCCCCCAGCACCAGCACGACCCCGCCGGCGAGCGCGGCGCTCGGCGCGCTCGCGAGTGCCGCCGGCAGCTCGGTGTAGGTCGTCGTGCCCGCCACGCCGTAGAGGACGACGACGCCGAGCATCATCGCGATGCCGAACAGCGCCCCCAGCAAGTAGGTCTTCATCGCGGCCTCGGCGGCCGATCTCGTCCGGCCGAGCCCCACCAGCGCGTACAGCGGGATGCTGGCAAGCAGGTAGGCGGCCACCAGCAGGATCAGGTCGCTGGCGCCGGCCAGCACCACCGCCCCAAGAGCCGAGAGCAGCAGCAAGACGTACGTCTCGCTCTCCCGCGGGTCGCCGGACAGCTCGTCGACGGCCAGCGCCACCACCAGCGCGGTCGCGAGCACCACGACGAGTCGGGCGACGCCGGTCGCGGTGTCGACGGCGTAGGCCGACTCGAACACCAGCCGGCTGGCCCCGTTCAGGTCGACCACCGCGGCCACCGCGGCGAGGACCAGCGCGGACAGGCAAACCAGCCGGGATACCCACTGGCGCTGCCGTGGCTGGAACGAGCCGGTAACCAAGGTGACGAGCGCTCCGACCAGCAGAACGATCTCCGGCAGCATCGCGCCAGGCTGCATCCTCACCGGGCCACCAGCTCGACGGCGGCTCGCGCGGCCGGCTCGATCACCTCGAGCAGCGGACGCGGCACCAGGCCGATCGCAATGGTCAGGACCAGCAGGGGGCCGATCGACCACAGCTCGGCCGGTCGCAGGTCGGTGAAGCCGAACGACCCGCCCCGCACGGTGCCGGTGAACAGCTGCTGCAGGGCCCGCAGGAACAGGGCCGCGGTGATCAAGATGCCGAGCAGGGCGATCGCGACGACCGGGGCGGTGGCGATGCCGCCGGTGAAGATCTGGAACTCCGCGATGAAGCCGGAGAAACCGGGCAGTCCGAGCGAGGCGAAGGCGGCCAGTGCGAAGAAGGTGGCCAGTCGGGGCGCCGGGCCGGCCAGCCCGCCGAAGCCGCCGAGGTCGTACGAGCCGGCCCGGTCGTAGAGCACCCCGGCGAGCAGGAACAGCGCTCCGGTGATCAGACCGTGGCTCACCATCTGGGTGACCGCGCCACTCACCGCGATCTCGCGGGCCTGCTGGTCGTCGACGGCGACGAGACCGGCGGCACCGAGCGCCAACACGACATAGCCCATGTGGTTGATCGAGGTGTAGGCGATCATGCGCTTGACGTCGGTCTGCGCCAGCGCGACGAGCGCTCCGTACAGCACCGAGACGACACCGACCGCCACGATCACCCACGCCCACGCGCGCCACGCGGACGGGAGCATCGGCATCGCGATCCGGAGGAACCCGTAGGTGCCCATCTTCAGCAGGATCGCCGCCAGCACCGCCGACCCGATCGCCGGAGCGTCGGTGTGGGCCGGCGGCAGCCAGGTGTGGAACGGCACCGTCGGCGTCTTCACCGCGAGTCCGAGCAGCACCACTGCCAGCACGAGCCCGCCCGCTACCGGGCTGTCGCTCAACGGCGGGGACTGGGCCAGCTCGACCATGTCGAAGGTGTGCGGGTCGGCCGCGACGTACAACCCGATGAAGCCGAGCAGCAGGGCGAGGGAGCCGAGGAAGGTGTAGAGGAAGAACTTCAGCGCCGACCGGGCGGCGTCACCGTGGCCCCAGCCGGCGATCGCGAAGTACATGCCGACGATGGACAGGTCGAAGAAGACGAAGAACACCAGCAGGTCCTGGGCGACGAACAGTCCCAGGCAGGTGGTCTGCAGGAAGAGGAACAGCGCCGCCTGCACCCGTGGGCGCCGCCGCTCGCGCAGCGCGTAGACCGCGCAGGCGAGGAAGATGACCACGGTCAGCGCTAGCAGCGGCAGGCTCAACCCGTCGACGCCCACGTGGTAGCTGCTTCCGACGCCGGGGATCCAGGGCACCCGCTCGGTGAAGGCCAGGCCGGCGACCGTCGGGTCGTACGCGAGCCACACCCCGGCCACGAGCGCCAGGTCGACGGCAGCCAGGCCGACCCACGTCCACCGGGCGGCGGCGTCACTCACCGCGGGTACGGCGACCAGGACCAGCGCGGCGGCGAGCGGGAGGAAGACGATGAGACTGAGCACGCCGGTCACCTCGCGACGATCAGGACGACGATGCCGCCGGCGAGGAGCGCGACGGCCTGGACGTAGTACTCGTGCAGCTGGCCGGTCTGCGGTCGCCGGGCCAGGTCCCCCAGCCGTCGGGTCGCTCGCGCCACCTGCTCCACCAGCCCGTCCACCCCGAGCACGTCGGCACGCCCGAGCCGGGACGCGAGCCGCACCCCGCCGGTAGCGCCACCCTCGACGACCCGGTCGACGACCCGGTCGTCGAAGCGGGCCAGTGCGTGCGCCAGCCGCAGGAGCGGTCGAGTGAGCACCGCGTCGGTCACGGCTTGCAGGTGCAGCCAGCGAGCTGCCCACCCCGGCTGGGGCAGCGGGTAGCGCACGACCAGCCCCACCACCACGAGCGCGAGGAGGGCCGAGCCGAGCAGCTCGAGCCAGGTCGACGACGGTGCCTCTCCCCCGAGCGCCCTCCGGAGCCGCTCGTGCCAGGGCGGCAGTGCGAGGGCACCGAGCACCGCCGCCCCGACGCTGAGCACCACCAGCGGAGTCTGCTGGAGCGGGTTGACCCGCCGGGTGCCCGTCGCCTCGTCGTCATAGCGCGCCTCGGCGTCGGCGGGCAGCCGGCGCCACACCACCACGAGCAGCTTGCCGGCGTACGCGGCCGACAGCGCCGCCGCGGCGAGCCCGACGACGTACAGCGGGAGGGACTCCTCGAGCGCCGCGGCCAGGGCCGCGTCCTTGGTCGCCCACAGCGACAGCGGCGCCACGCCGGCCAGCGCGAGGGCGCCCACGCCGGCGCACACCCCCACCAGCCGCCACCGGCGAGCCGCTCCTCGCAGCGCGGCGAGCCGCTTGGTCCCCAGCGCGGAGAGCCAGGCCCCGGCCACCAGGAACAGCAGTGCCTTGGTGGCGGCGTGCGCCACGAAGTGCGCGGTCCCGGCGGAGACGGCGCCCACGCCCGCGGCCAGCACCACGAACCCGAGCTGGGCCGAGGTCGAGGCCGCGAGCAGCTGCTTGAGGTCGTCCTGGGCGATCGCGACCGCCCCGAGGGCGAGTGCGGTCAGCGCACCCACCCAGGCGGTCGTGGTCGCCGCCCAGCCGGTCGCGGCGAGCAGGTCGTGGGTGCGCAGCAGCAGGTAACCACCCATCGCCACCATGGCGGCCGAGTGCAGCAACGCGCTCACCGGGCTCGGGCCCTCCATCGCCCGCGACAGCCAGAACGAGAACGGCAGCTGGGCGGCCTTGCCGAGCGCGGCGACCATGATCCCGGCAGCGGCCACGTGTCGCCAGCCCTCGCTCGCGGCCGGCAGGTCGGCCAGCGCCAGACCGGCCCCGCCGGCGAGGGCGGCACCGGCGGCGAGGTAGAGCCCCAGGTCAGCCGCCCGCGTGGTCAGGAAGGCGACCGCGCCGGCCTGCGGCTTGACCTCGTCGCGCCACTCGAACCCGATCAGGGCGTACGACGCGGCGCCCATCACTTCCCAGGCCAGCAGCAGCGTCGGCAGTGTGGTGGCGGTCGCGGTCACCAGCACCGCAGCGACGAACACCAGCATCACCCCGTGGAACCGTCCTTCGGCCGCGCTGACGTCGCCGACGGCGAACACGAGCACCAGGAGCGCGACCGCCGCCACCGTCACCGCCACGACGGCCGACAGCGCGTCGACCGAAAGACCGAAGGAGCTCCCGGCGACGAACGGCACGTCGACAGCGGTCGCGGCCAGCCCCGCCGCGATCGAAAGCACCAGGGTGGTGGCAGCGGTGAACACCGAGACGGGGCCCGCCACCCGGTCCGCGACCGGGCCGCCCAGAGCCAGGGCGGCACCGACCACCGCCGGCAGGCACACCAGCAGCCACAGGATCGTCTCGGGGCTCACCGGGAGAGCTCCGCGGCCATGTCGGTCATGTCGGTGCCGGCGTGGCGGTGCAGCACGATGGCCACGGCGAACCCCATGGCCATCTCCACCGTCATCGCCGCGATCACCACCAGCAGCAGCACCTGCCCGGTCGGGTCGGGCGCCAGGAACCACCAGAAGCCGGCAGCGGCCAGGATGACGCCGTTGAGCATGAGTTCCAGCCCCATCATCACCATGACGACGACCTGCTGGGAGAGCGCGCCGTACAAGCCGACGGAGACGAGGGCCGCGGCCACGACCAGAACCGCTTCGAGCGTCATCGGCCGACCCCGCCGGGTTGCGGGTCGTCGGCGGGTCGCCGCGCCAGGTCGTCGCCGAAGCGGTCGTAGCGCGTGCGCTGCGACGCCAGGACGATGCCGGCGACGATCGTGGCGAGCATGACCGGGCTCACCGTCATCATCACCAGCATCTTCGAGCCCATCAGTGCCGCACCGAGAGCCGCGGTGGGGTCCGGCCCCGGCGTGCCGCTGCGGGTGGGCCACGGCACGAGCAGGGCGCCACCACCCAGCAGGACGAAAGTCGTCACCGCGCTGACCGCGGCGGTCCGTGGCCCGTGCACCATGTTCATCGGCATGAGCGCAGGGTTCATCCCCATGAACATGATCATGTAGACGCCCATGACGGCCATCTCCATCACCATCATCAAGACAGTGAGCAGCCCCAGGTAGTCCAGGTCGACCAGCAGCAGCGCCAGCCCGACGGCGACGAAGGACAGGGCCAGCGCGTACGTCGCGCGCGCCATCGAGTCGACCCGGAAGACCGCGGCCCCCGAGGCGACCGAGATCACCGCCAGGGTCCAGAACGCGACCGCCTCGACCATGTCAGCCCGTCACCACGACGATCGACACGACGAGCACCTGCGCGAGCACGGCCGGCAGCAGCACCAGCCAGCCCACCTCGACGAACCGGTCCGGGCGCAGGCTCGGCACCCGCCGGCGTACCGCGACGAGGGCCGCTACCAGCACCACCGTCTTCACCAGCACCCATGTCCAAGCAGGCAGGAGGGGGCCGGCACCACCGCCGAGGAACAGCGGTACCGCGAACGCTGCCCCGGCCGTCAGCAAGGCGTAGCGTCCGGCCAGGACGAGCAGCCGGTCGACGCCCGAAACCTCGACGAGCACGCCACCGGCGAGGTCGGCTCCGACCGCCGGAGCGAGCGGACCCCACACCGAGAAGCCGACCACCGACAGGCAGTACACCGCGAAGGCGACCGGCATCCAGACCCCGAACCACAGGTCCTGCTGGGCCAGCACCACGTCAGCGACCCGCAGGCTGCCGGCACCCACCGCAGGGGCGGTGAGCGCGAACATCAGGGGCAGCTCGTACGCGAGCGCCTGCGCGAGGAAGCGGTAGCCGCCGGCCAACGCGTGGAACGAGTTCGGTCCCCAGCCGGCGAGCCAGACCAGCGCCCACACCAGCACGTCCATCGTGTTGAACCACACGATCCCGACGGACAGGTCGGCCAGCGTCCACCGGCCGAGGGGCACCACGGCGAGCATGAGCAGCGCGACTACCACCAGCCCACCGGTGCCGATTCGCCACAGCAGCACGTCGGCGGCCACGGTGCCGCGCCGGCGCTGCCGCAGCAGCCGCGCCAGCTCCACGACCGGTGTCCGGGCGCCCGTCAGGGCGCTGTGGCCCGCGGCCCGACCGACGAGGGCGCCATCGAGTGCGGCCGCGAACGAGGCGACCGTCGCCAGCGCCGCCACGGCCACCACGGCCCACAACGGGGAGACCTCAACCACGACCGCCTCCCGCAGCCACTGGCAGCGCCGCCAGCTGCCACGGCCCGAGGCTCGCGACGACCAGACGGGCCGCGGCCACGTCCAGCCCGACGACGAGTTCGGGCAGAAGGCGCAGGACCGGCGTACGGTCCACCTCCGGGGCGCGATCGAGCGCGTCACCGGCTGCCGAGAGCAGGGCGAGCAGCCGGTCGTACACGTCACCGGCCAGGCCGGCTGGCACGGCGGAGCCATCGGTTGCGCTGTCGGGTGGGCCGTCTGTTGGGCCGTCGGTTGGGCCGTCGAGGTGGCCGAGTCCCCGCAGCGCCCAGCGCAGGGTGCGGGAGCGGGCCACCTTGTCGTGCACCTGCTGGATCGGGGCCGCGCCGTCCGGGCCGGGGTCGGGCCCGTTGACCAGCAGTCCGTCCCGCAGGGCACGCACCTCGCCGGCAGCGGCCTGCCAGCCG
The DNA here is from genome assembly GCA_038233355.1 of Propionibacteriales bacterium. Taxonomy (GTDB): domain Bacteria; phylum Actinomycetota; class Actinomycetes; order Propionibacteriales; family Nocardioidaceae; genus DASQMN01. The sequence continues at coordinate 42,132 of JBBSMD010000005.1, read as the reverse complement.
GCCAGCGCGAGCAGGTCCACCGCGGCATCGAGGCGGCGAGCCACCTGCGGTCCGGCCGAGCCGCGAGGGGCCGGTGCGGAGGACGCCAGGACGTCGACCTCCGCCGCAGTCAGCACATCACCCTGGAGCGTGCACCACAGCACCAGCCCGGGCGGCCAGTGCGGCAGCACCGGGCCGAGCGGCACGTGCAACACGTCCATCTCCAGGCCGTCGCGGTCGCTCTCGCCGCCGGCCAGCGCGATGCCGGCAGGTCCCGACATGTCCATGTCGTCCATGTCGTCCATGTCGTCGCCGACCATGCCGCCCATGTCGCCGTCGTCGGCGCTCTCGGCTTGCGTGCCCTCCTCGAGCCGAGGCGGGGCCAGCGGCCGACGTGCCGCGTCCTGCCGTTGCCCCTGCTCGTCCAGCAGGCCCGCTCGGGCCGCGTCGAGCATCGGTTCGACGTGCTCGGCGTGCTCGACCTGGACTCGCGTTCGGGGGCCGGGCAGCAGGTCCCACGTCTGCTCGACGATCTCGGCGAGGCGGTCGCCCGGCTGGCCACAAACGACCAGCAGATCGGCGTCTGCCGGCGACAGGGCGGTTCGCCACCCGCGGCGCTCGAGTGCGCGCTCTACCGTCGCGCGGGTCAGCCAGGAGCCGGGGCTCTCGACGACGAGGACGTGGGCTCCGGCGACCCCCCACCGCGCCAGGAGACTGCTCAGACCCACCGCAAAGCTCCCTCGCGCCAGGCCCACCCCACGGCCACCAGGAGCACCCCGAGGAACAAGAACATCTCCACGACCGCGGAGGGCCCGACCTGTGCCACCACGACCGCCCACGGGTACATGAACAGCATCTCGACGTCGAAGGCCAAGAACAACAGCGTCATCGGGTACCACCGGGCGTGGTAGCGGGAGAGGGCGTGCTCTCGTGGCATCCAGCCGGACAGGAACGGCAACGCCGTCAACGGCTGGGCAGCGATCGCCGTACCGCGATGCAGCAGGTACAGGCTCCCCACGCCGACGACTCCGAGCGCAAGCAGGGCGAGCGGGCCGAGGTAAGCAGACATCGCCTCTCCTGACGTCGCTCGGCTTCGCGAAGAATGCTCCTCGACCCACGGCCGGCCCCTATGAAGGCCCCGCCGACGCGTCGAGGATACCCCGGGGGGGTAAAGCGCTCCTAATCGGACGACGTGCGGGCACGATGCGGTACGGCGGTCTGGCTGGGCGTTGCGTCGGTGCTGCTGCGGTTGTGTCGGTGCCTGGTGCCACCGTGGCGGCATGGACACGCACGGGTGGATCGTGACGGCACTCGCCCTGCTCGCCGGGCTCGCGCTCGGAGTGCTGCTGGGGGCGACGCTGGTGAGCGCAGGGCTGCTGCGGCGCGACCGGTCAGCCCTCGGTGACCAGCTCGGGGTGGCGATGAGCGCCACCACCCGGGCGGTGGCGCCCGTGCGAGAGAGTCTCGACCGCTTCGACAGCCGGTTGCGCGAGCTCGAGGCCAGCCGGGTCGAGTGGCACGCCCAGCTGCGTGAGCAGGTCGAGTCGGTACGGGTGGCGGGTGAGTCACTGCGGCGCGAGACCGCCTCGCTGGCCACCGCGCTGAGCAAGCCGGCCGTGCGCGGACGGTGGGGAGAGATGCACCTCCAGCGAGCCGTCGAGATAGCGGGACTGGTGGAGCGGGTCGACTTCACCCCGCAGGTGACGCTGCAGTCGATCGACGGCGTGCTGCGTCCAGACCTCCTCGTGCACCTGGCCGGCGACAAGTGCGTCGTCGTCGACGCGAAGGTGCCGCTCGAGGCGTTCCTCGACGCCACCGGCACCGAGGACCCCGCCGAGCACCAGGCCCACCTCGAGCGGCACGCCCGCCAGCTGCGCGCTCACGCCGACGCGCTCGCGGCCAAGTCGTACTGGCGACAGCTCGCCACAGCACCAGAGTTCGTGGTGCTGTTCGTCCCCGGTGAAGCGTTCCTGTCCGCGGCCCTGCAGGTCGATGCCGGCCTGCTCGAGCACGCGGCTGACCGACGGGTCGTGCTGGCGACACCCACGACGCTCATCGCCTTGCTCCGCACGGTGGCCTACGCCTGGACGCAGGAGTCGCTCGCGGCTGGCGCTCGCGAGGTGCACAGCCTGGCCCGCGACCTCTACGAGCGGCTCGGCACGCTGGGCACGCACGTCGACCGGCTCGGGCGCTCGTTGGGCAGCGCGGTCGGGGCGTACAACAAGGCGGTCGCCTCCCTGGAGACCCGCGTGCTGGTCACGGCCCGGCGGTTGCACGAGCTCGACGTCGGCGACGAGCCGCTCGCCCGACCGCGGCCGGTCGAGGAGTCCGTACGCCCGCTGAGTGCGTCCGAGCTGCTGGTCACCGATCCCCGCAGCGCAGTGGAGGGCCCGGCCGAGCACCGCTCCGAGCGAGCCGGGTGAGCGGACCCGGCCCGGCGTGCCGTCGCCGACGTTGCGCCGCCGCCGCCTACCGTGTCGAGATGCGGCTCGTCGTTCCCCACGCCTGGCTCGACCGCGCCACAGCACTGCACCACCGGGAGCTGACCCGTCGAGGTGTCGTCTGTCTGCACGTGCTGGTGTTGGGTGTGAGCGCCTGGGTCGCGGTGCAGGTGGGTGACGAGCTGGGCCCCTTCTTCGGCCTGTGCTTCGTGCTGACCGCGGTGACCGGCGCGCTGGCCGCACACGACCGCGCGCTGTTCACTGCCGCCGTCGTGCCACCGCTGGCCCTGGTTGCGCTGGTCCTGATCGTGTCGTTGCTCGCCCCGGACGCCGTCGCCTCCGACGCCGTCGATCGTGGCGGCCTCGCCGGCGCCCTTGCGCGCACCGCGGCCGGGCTCGTCCGGCTCGCGACGGCGCTCGTCGTCGGGCACCTCGCCGCCTTGTTGGTCGTGGCGGCCCGCGTCAGGGTGCGAGCACCGGCTCCGGTCTGACCCGGTTCGCCGCCCAGCCGCCGGTCTCTGCTCGCGTCACGATGACCGACCGGCGGCCTTCAGGTCCCGCCGCAGCTCCGGCGGGAGGGCGAAGACCAGGTTCTCCTCCACTCCGTGCACGGCCCGCGCGTCGGGAAAGCCGCGCTCGGCGAGATCGGCCAAGACACCCTCGACGAGCTCTTCGGGCACCGACGCCCCCGAGGTCACCCCTACCGACTCGGCGCCGTCCAGCCAGGCGGCGTCGATCTCGCTCGCGTCGTCGACTCGGTGCGCGGCCCGGGCACCCGCATCCAACGCGACCTCGACGAGCCGTACCGAGTTCGACGAGTTGCCAGAACCCACCACGATCACGAGATCGGCGTCGTGCGCGATCTCCTTGACCGCCTGCTGGCGATTCTGCGTCGCGTAGCAGATGTCGTCGCTGGGCGGATCGACGAGCTCGGGGAAGCGCTGCCGCAGGCGCTCGACCGTCTGCATGGTCTCCTCGACCGACAAGGTGGTCTGGGACAACCACGCCACCTTGGCCGGGTTGCGCACGTGCACCGTCTCGGCGTGCTCGGGGCTCTCGACCAGCACGGTGCGATGCGGCGCCTCCCCCGAGGTGCCCTCGATCTCCTCGTGACCGTCGTGACCGATCAGCAAGATGTCAAAGCCCTCGGCACTGAAACGTCTGGCCTCGTGGTGCACCTTCGTCACCAGGGGGCAGGTGGCGTCGATCGTCTTGAGACGCCGCTGTCGGGCCTGCTCGTGCACGGCCGGGGACACGCCGTGCGCCGAGAACACGACGGTCTGCTGCTCGGGCACCTCGTCGAGCTCCTCCACGAAGATCGCACCGCGACGCTCCAGACCCTCCACCACGTGCTTGTTGTGCACGATCTGCTTGCGCACGTAGACCGGTGCCCCGTACAGCTCCAAGGCCTTCTCGACGGTGACGACGGCCCGGTCGACACCAGCGCAGTACCCACGCGGTGCGGCCAGGCGCACCGCGCTCGGTGACGGCACCGGGCCGGGCATCCCGAGCACCGTCGTGGAAGCAGCTGGAGGCGACGGGGCCGTGCCCGCAGGGTCATGGCTGGGGTAGGCGGCGACGGTGGCGTCCATGCTCCTCATGGTAGGCGTGCGTACCGCCCGGTCCCGCCGGCCCGAGCGCTCCTCCGCCGGCGCCGTGCGCTGCCCCCGACACGAGCCGCTCGGCCGTCGGTGTGGCCGCCTAGTCTTCGCCCATGGCCATCGGACCGTCCCCCGACCACCCGGCGCCGGTCCGGCAGGTGGCGCACGCCCTCGGCGGCTGGATCGCTCGGCTCGGCTGGGTGTGGGTCGACGGTCAGGTCGCGCAGCTGTCCCTGCGACCAGGGCCTGGCCGGGTCTTCCTCACCCTGCGCGACCCCGACACCGACATCTCGCTGAGCGTCACCTGTCACCGCAGCGTGCTCGACGTGATCGACCCGCCCGTGACCGAGGGTGCCCGGGTGGTGCTGCACGGCCGCCCGCAGTACTTCGACCGGCGCGGCACACTCAGCCTGCACGTCGACGAGATCCGCCCGGTGGGCATCGGGCAGCTGCTGGCACGTCTCGAGCGGCGCCGACGGCTGCTGGCCGCCGAGGGGCTCTTCGCCGCCGAGCGCAAGCAGGCGCTGCCCTTCCTGCCCCGCTGCGTGGGGCTCGTCACCGGCCGGTCGTCCGCGGCCGAGCACGACGTACTCGCCAACGCACGGCAACGCTGGCCGGGAGTACGCGTCACCGTCCGCAACGTCGCCACCCAGGGTGACAGCGCGGCCCGCCAGGTGATGGTGGCGCTCGACGACCTCGATGCCGACCCAGAGGTCGACGTGATCGTCATCGCCCGCGGGGGCGGCTCCGTCGAGGACCTGCTGCCCTTCTCCGACGAGGCGCTCGTGCGAGCGGTGGCACGAGCGCGTACCCCGGTGGTCAGCGCGATCGGACACGAACCCGACACACCGTTGCTCGACCTCGTGGCCGACGTGCGCGCCTCCACCCCGACCGACGCGGCCAAGCGGGTGGTGCCCGACGTGCGCGAGCAGCTGCAGCTCGTCGCCGGGCTTCGCGACCGGGCCGGGCGAGTGGTGCGCCGCTGGGTCGAGCAGGAGCGGGCGGCCCTGGACCAGGTGCGCTCCCGGCCGGTGCTGGCCGCACCGATTCGTCAGGTCCGCGAGCGTGAGCAGGAGGTACGCGATCTGCGGGCTCGGCAGCACCGCTGCCTGACGCACCGGCTGGAGCGGGCCAGCGACGAGCTCGCCTCGACCCTGGCGCGCACGCGTGCGCTCTCACCGCTCGCGACGTTGCAGCGCGGTTACGCCGTGGCTCAGCTCGACGACGGCTCGGTGCTGACGTCCGCGGCGCAGGCCCCGGTGGGGTCCGGGCTCGACCTGCGGCTCGCCGACGGTCGACTGCGCGCCGTAACGCAGAGCACCGCTCCGACCCCAGACCCCACCGAACCGTTCGAAGGGGCCCGCACATGACCGAGTCCGACCGCGCGCCCGGCGCCGGCACCGACCCCGCCGGCGGTCACGAGCCACCGGGGCTGTCCTACGAGCAGGCCAGGGACGAGCTGATGGAGGTGGTCCGCGCCCTCGAGTCCGGTGGCACGACACTGGAGGAGTCGCTGGCCCTCTGGGAGCGCGGCGAACGGCTGGCGCAGGTCTGCCAGCACTGGCTCGACGGCGCCCGGGCTCGGCTGGCAGCGGCAGAGCCCGAGCACTGACCGCCATCCCGTTCGGCGCGGCGCTGACACGTCGGCGTATACCGGTGACAGACGTCAGGTCACCCGCCCGGCCCTCCGGCCGGGCGGTCCCCACCCCGCAGCGCTGCGGCCAGCCGCACGAGCTCGGCCGGGTCAGCCGAACCGGTCACCAGCACCGCCGCGTCCCCGCCTCCGCGCACCAGCGCGGTCTCCCCCCGTTCCGCGTCGATCCACACCTGCCACGTCCGGCCCTCGATCTGGATCGCCCCGCTGCGGGCCGCGGCCGGCACGGCGTCGGCCGCGAGCTCGCGAGGAGTCACCGACTCCTGCTCGATGCCGGCGTACTCCCCGGCGGGAGTGAGATACCCCACGTGCCAGCGAGGGGACCGCCCCGGCTCGTAGCGGACGCTGTTCGCCCGCCACCCCTCCGGCAGCCCGACCGGTGCGACCACGTCGAACTGCGCCGCGTCGCGAGCTTGGACGAGCGACGGACCGACCTGCACGGGTGCGACGAAGTTGTCGGTGCCCGCGTTGTAGAAACGCTGGTACAGCACCACGACCCCCAACAGCGCCACCAGCACGACCATCGAGCGCACCATGTCGCCCAACGTCGGGTTACGCCGCTCCCGCACGGCCGCCGGTGTCGGCGGCGTCGACGGTCGCGCACTGCTCACCACTCCATGGTGCCCGACCGAGCCGTCGCAGATGTGCTAGGGCACCAGCGCGCCGGGCTGCGCGGGGCTTCCGGGGCCGTCTCACCGGTCGAACCCCGTCGGCGATACCCTCGATCGCACCGTCGACGAGGAGGGGCTTGCGTGAGCGACCAGACCGATGACTCCACGGCGGCGCACGACGCTGGTGACCCGCTGGCCACCCCGCGTGATGCACCCGATCGCAACCTCGCGCTGGAACTGGTCCGGGTGACCGAGGCCGCGGCCATGGCGGCTGGCCGGTGGGTCGGCCGCGGTGACAAGAACGGCGCCGACGGGGTCGCCGTCCATGCGATGCGCTCACTCATCGGGACCGTCGGCATGAACGGCGTCGTGGTCATCGGAGAAGGCGAGAAGGACGCAGCACCGATGCTGTTCAACGGGGAGCGGGTCGGTGACGGCAACGGCCCGGAGTGCGACGTGGCCGTCGACCCCATCGACGGTACGACGCTGACCGCGAAGGGCATGGGCAACGCGGTCTCGGTCCTGGCCGTCTCGCCGCGCGGCTCGATGTTCGACCCGTCCGCGGTGTTCTACATGGAGAAGCTGGTGACCGGCCCCGACGCAGCCGATGTCGTGGACATCAGGCTGCCGGCGACCGACAACATCCAGCTCGTCGCCAAGGCCAAGGGCTGCGCTCCGACCGACGTGACGGTGTGCGTGCTCGACCGGCCGCGCCACGCCCAGCTCGTCCAGGACATCCGGTCGACCGGTGCCCGCATCGTGTTCATCACCGACGGTGACGTGGCCGGGGCGATCATGGCCGCACGTCCCAACACCGGCGTCGACCTGCTGCTGGGCGTGGGCGGCACCCCCGAGGGCATCATCGCCGCGTGTGCGATGAAGTGTCTCGGCGGCACCATCCAGGGGCGGCTGTGGCCGACCGACGAGGCGGAGCGGCAGCAAGCCGTCGACGCCGGACACGACGTCGAGCAGGTGCTGCACACCGACGACCTCGTCTCGGGCGACGACTGCTTCTTCGTCGCGACCGGCATCACCGACGGCGAGCTGATCCGTGGGGTGCGCTACCGCGCGGGTGGTTGCACGACCCACTCGCTGGTGATGCGCTCGCGCAGCGGCACCATCCGGGAGATCACCTCCCACCACAAGCTCTTCAAGCTGGCGGCGTACGCCTCGGTCGACTTCGAGGGCTGAGCCGGTGAGCCAGCTGCTCGTCGTGGGCGAGGCGCTGGTGGACGCCGTGACCGCCGCCGACGGCGCGCACACCGAGCATCCGGGCGGCTCACCACTCAATGTGGCAGTCGCGGCGGCGCGGCTGGGCGTCGACACCGTGCTCGCCACCCAGATCGGGGCCGACGCCCGCGGCGACCTGGTGCGTGCACACGTGGAGCGCTCCGGTGTGCGGGTGGCGAGCGCCCCTCCGGCCCACCCGACAGGTGTCGCCACCGCCCACATCGACGCGACCGGGGCCGCGACCTACTCCTTCGACCTGCGGTGGGACCCCGACACCCTGCCCGCACCGGAGGGCTTCGCCGCGGTGCATGCCGGCTCCATCGGACTGGGACTGCAACCGGGCGCCGACCGGGTGCTGGACCTGCTGGACCGAGCCCGTGCCCACGGGGTGGCGGTGAGCGTCGACCCCAACGTACGGCTCGCCATCACCCCCGATCTCGACCAGGTCCGAGCCGCGGTGCGGCGCGCTGTCGAGCTGAGCTGGGTGGTCAAGCTCAGCGACGAGGACGGCGAGCTGTTGTGGCCAGGGCAACCGGCCGCGGCGGTGGTCGACCACCTGCTCGACGACGGCGCTCACCTGGTCGCCCTCACCCGGGGCGGCGACCCGACACTGCTGGGCTGCGGGGACGAACGGGTCCAGGTGCCCATCGCACGAACCGCCGTGGTGGACACCATCGGCGCGGGCGACACGTTCATGGGCGCGCTGCTGGCCACCTGTGCTCGCCGGGGCTGGCTCGGAAGAGACCTGTCCGCCGACCAGCTGCGAGCCGTTGGGTGGGCAGCCGTCAAGGCCGCCGCGATCACCTGCAGCCGCCCCGGCGCGGATCCGCCGTGGACCGAGGAGCTGGAGGTGGCCCTGAGCGGTTGGGCCGGCACTCCGGCCGCCCCCACGGACGTGTCCGTGGCCGCTGCGCCAGGCGTCGACCCAGGTCTTGGCGAGGGTGCCACGTCGGGTGTCGCCTCCGGCGCCCGCGACACCGGCGGGGCCGCGAGACCGCCTCGACCAACCTAAACTGCTCGGTAACAAGCTGCCCCGAGACGAGGAGCGGAGCGTGCCCGAGCTCACGGCACCGGTGTCGGACGACATCGAGATCTGCTACGAGACGTACGGGGACGTCAACGACCCGACGGTGCTGCTCATCATGGGTCTGGGTGGACCGATGAGCTGGTGGAGCACCGCGTTCTGCGCGGGCCTCGCCGCTCGTGGTTTCCATGTCGTGCGCTACGACAACCGCGACATCGGCCGGTCGACGAAGGTGCACAACGCTGGCCGCCTCACCCGGTCGGTGCTGGTACGCACGTTCGTCGGCGTGAGCAAGGACGCGCCGTACTCGATGTCCGACCTGGCCGCCGACGGCATGGGGCTGCTCGACCACCTCGGGGTGGATCGCGCGCACGTCGTCGGGGTCTCGATGGGCGGCATGATCGCTCAGACCATGGCGATCGAGCACCCCGGTCGGGTGCTCTCCCTCACCTCGATCATGGCGACGACGGGGCGACGCAGCGTCGGCTGGCCGCATCCCACGCTGTTGCCGGTGATGCGTGGCCGCTCCGACACGTCACGGGAGAACTACATCGCGCAGACGCACCGGACGATGAAGGCGATCGGATCGCCCGGCTACCCCGCCGACCCGACCGCGGTGCGCACGCGCGCGGAGGAGACCTACGACAGGGGCTGGGAGCCGGTGGGCGTGTCGCGTCAGCTGCTCGCGGTGTTGACCCAGCCGGACCGTACGCGCGCGCTGCGCCGGCTGAGGCTACCGGCGTGCGTCATCCACGGCGAGGCCGACCGGCTGGTGGACCCCTCCGGCGGACGAGCCACCGCGAGGGCCATCCCGGGCGCCGAGCTGGTGCTCGTGCCGGGTATGGGCCACGACCTGCCGCCCGAGCTCGACGACGTCCTCGCCGACGTGATCGCCCGTACCGCGAGCCGGGCCACCACCGTCGGCACCTGAGCCGAGCCGCCCCCCGCCTGGACGTGTCACCGCGTGGAAGCCCCAGGGCGCCCCTATGCGGTGACAACTCGGCGGACGGGGTCATGTGGTGGTGTCGGCCAGTGCGGCCAGCTCCTCGACGGCGTCGCTCAGGTAGCCGATGACGTGCCACAGGTCGGGCATCATCTCCCGGCAGGCGACCAGACCGAAGTCGAGGCGCCCGTCGTAGCTGAACAAGGTCACGCTGAGCCCGCCGGTGAGCGAGGTGACCACCGAGAGCGGGTGGATGCCGTCCACCTTGGCCCCCGCGACGTACAGCGGCAGCTGCGGCCCCGGCACGTTGGAGACGAGCAGGTTGAACGGAGGACCGGGCGCCGTCGCGAGCTGGAACACCGCCTTGGACGACAGGCTCGACAGTCCGGTCGGCAGCACGGCGGACAGATCCTGCAACAAGGTCGCGGGCACGGCCTCGAAGGACTCCTTGGCCTCCAACATCGACTCGTGCACGGCCCGCAGCCGGTCGGCCGGGTCGGCGACGTGGGTCGGGAGCGACGCCAGCATGACCGAGATCTGGTTGCCCTCGGCCTGCTGTTCCTTCCCGCGGACCGACACCGGCACCGCTGCCACTAGCGGTATGTCGGGCAGGGCGTCGTGGTCCAGGAGCCAGCGGCGCAGCGCCGTCGTCGTCATCGCCATCACCACGTCGTTGACGGTGAGCCCCCACGCGTTCTTGACCTTCTTGACCACCTCGAGCGACACCGACCCGTACGCGATGCGACGGTGCGGGGTGAGCGCGCCGTTGAACGGCGTGTGGGGGACGGGCAGGTGACGCGCGGTGCGATGGCGCGGGCTGATCCGGCGACTCGTGAGAGCGACCGCCGCCTCGGCGACCCGCGACACCTGAGCAGCGCCCGGCACGTTGCCGGCTCCCGGCAGGTCGGCGAGGTGGGACAACGACCACGGCAGCGTCGCGAGGGTGCGCGCGGTGCTGAGCGCATTGGCCGCGGTGGTACGAACTGCTACCTCCACCAGGCCGGGAAGGGCGTCGGGTGCCCACTCCTGCTCGGGCTCGTCGGCGGGACGCGGGTCGGGGGTGACATCGAGGAGGGTCGCGAGGACCTCCGCGCCGGTGACGCCGTCGATGGCGGCGTGATGGATCTTGGTGTACAGCGCCGCCCGGTCGCCCTCGACCGCGTGGACGAGGTACATCTCCCACAGCGGCCGCGCGCGGTCCAGCGGCCGGGCGTGGATGCGGGCGATCTGCTCGCCCAGCTGCCACTCGTCACCGGGCTGCGGCAGCGCGATCTCGCGCAGGTGGTACTCGAGGTCGAAGCCGGGGTCGTCGACCCAGTACGGCAACCCCAGTCCCAGGGGCACCTCCACCAACCGCTGACGAAAGGTGGGGACCAGGTGCAGGCGCTGCTCCATCAGGTCGCGTACGGACTCCAGAGTCAGTGCACCGACCGGGACCGTGGACGGGTCGAGGACACACAAGACGCCGACGTGGCCGGTCGAGGTGCTCGACTCGACGTGGAGGAACTGCGCGTCCAGGCTGCTCAGCTGCTTCATGACCACGGGGCTCCTCGTGCTGTCGGCCGGCCAGCGCCGACCCTACTGGCGGGGCGCCCCGACGCCGGCGCAGACCGTCACGGCCGACCCGCCTCTCGGTTCAGGCGCTTGCGCTTCGGCGGCTTGGGATGGCGTACCGACACCCCGCCCATGACCGCGCACCCGGTCACGCGGACGACCGGTGCCCCGGTCGGCGGGGCCTCGACCTCGCGGGCCTGCTCGAAGCCACCCATCAGCCCGAGCCCGTCGACCTCCACCCGCACGTCGGTGGGCACGATCACGTCGACGCCACCCATCAGCGCCACGGCACGGATCGTCACCTCCGGCTCGGCCAACGTGGCCGCTGTCAGGTCCAGCTCGATGCCGCCCATGACCGCGACCGCGACGTAGGTCCGCGGCACCACCCAGTGGCCGCGTCGGCTGGAACCGCTCATCAGCGCCCACGACTGGCGCAGCGTCGCGACACCACCCACCCGGCGGGGCCGGGAGACCGACACCTCGAGAGCACCTTGATCGGGGCTGTCGGGAAGGTCGTGAGTCAGCGGGACCAGCTCGGCGTACGTCCTCGACGAGTAGGCCCGCCCGAGCCGCTCGTCCAGCTCGTCGAGGTCCAGGCGACCCTCGGCGGCGGCCTGCCGCAGCCGCTCGGCCACGGCGTCACGCTCCCGGTCGGAGACGCGGTGCTGCGCGCGCGGCAGGCCCGCGGCGTCCCGGGCGCTTCTCGCGTCGTCCACCCGCCGAGCGTAGACCGATCGGGCGCCCGTACGCGCGCGCTCAGCCGACGAAGCGACCCCGACACCAGCCCGTACCCGGAGCCGATCGGTGCGCTTCTGCACACCGCAGCGGGGACCGACTTGCCTGACGTCCGCGAGGGGCCTACGGTCACAGCTTGACAACAACCGCGGCGGGGACGCCCAATCCCACCTGCCTGCCACGGTCCATCCCGAGCAAAGGATCCGATCAGGGTGGGAGCGGAGGACCCAGGTACGTCGACGTCGAGACCGACCAGTTCGTCTCGGCGTCTCGGGGTGAAGCCGCCTACGCGGCCGGGCACTCTCCAGCCCGAACCCGACAGCTGACTTCGCCGGCGTTCGGAGAGGGACTCCCCCATGCGCTACACCCCCCGTCACCGCGCCCAGAAGCCGGCGCGGCGCACCACCCGAGCAACCGCCGCGACCGCCACTTTGATGGTCGCCGCCGCGGCCCCGGTCGTCGGCCTGGCCGGGCCGGCCGCGGCCGCAGACGACAGCACCTGGGACGCTCTCGCCCAGTGCGAGTCCAGCGGCAACTGGAGCATCAACACCGGCAACGGCTACTACGGTGGCCTGCAGTTCGCCCAGGCAACCTGGGAGGGATTCGGCGGCACCCAGTACGCCTGGCGCGCCGACCTCGCCTCCCGCTCGCAGCAGATCGCCATCGCCGAGCGGGTGCTCGTCGGGCAGGGCTGGGGTGCCTGGCCGGCATGCTCGGCCCGACTCGGGCTGAGCAGCACCGACGCTGCCGGCACCCCCAGTGCGCCCAGCACGTCCAGCTCGTCCAGCGCTCCGGCCACCAGCAGGAGCAGCTCCCGCCCGGCGCCGACCAGCCAGTCCCCCGGTCGCAGCTACACCGTGCAGGCCGGTGACACCCTGTCTCTGCTCGCCGCCCGGTTCGGTGTGGCCGGTGGCTGGCAGGCGCTGTACGCCGCGAATGCCGGTGTGGTCAGCGACCCCGACCTGATCTACGTGGGTCAGACGCTACGGCTGCCCTGAGCAGCGGTCTGGTCGCCCGAGCCGATGGTCGGCGTGGCGAGCTGGTCCTGCGCCGCCGCCCGGTTGGTCGAGACGGCCAGCCGGTGCTCGAGCTGCGGGTCAACGGCGTGTTCGTCATGGACACCGCCGACACCGCGTCCGAGCGGGCACTTACCGGGTGCTGCGGGCGACGTCCTGCGGGCGACCCGTCCCGCGTTGGTTCGGGGTGGCCCCGGTCCGCTAGGAGGGCACCGGGGCCACCCCGAACCAATCGGGGGAGGCACCAGAGCCGCCCAGTGGGAAGCGGACGCCACCCCCTAGCCTTCGTTCATGTCCGCCGCAGACGACTCACGCATCAGCAGCGCCGACCGGGACCCGGGGCACCATGACCCCGCGGCCGACCCCGCGGCCGACCCGGCGGCCGATCTGACTCACGGCTCGGCGTGGCGCACCGAGCACGACACGATGGGTGCGGTGCGCGTGCCCGCGGCCGCGTTGTGGCGCGCCCAGACCCAGCGTGCCGTCGAGAACTTCCCGATCTCCGGCACCCGCCTCGAGCCGGCGCACGTCCACGCCCTGGGCGCGGTCAAGGCTGCCGCGGCCCGGGCGAACGGTGAGCTCGGTGTGCTCGAGGCGGACCTGGCCGAGGCGATCGAGGACGCCGCGAATGCGGTGGCCGCCGGGAAGCACGACCAGCACTTCCCGATCGACGTCTTCCAGACCGGATCGGGCACGTCGAGCAACATGAACGCCAACGAGGTGATCGCCACGCTGGCCAGCGTCGCGCTCGGCCGCGACGTGCACCCCAACGACCACGTCAACGCCAGCCAGTCCAGCAACGACGTGTTCCCCACCTCGATCCACCTGGCCGCCACCCAGGCCACCGTGCACGACCTGCTGCCGGCCCTCGACCACCTGGCGGCCACGCTGGAGACCAAGGCGAGCGAGCTGGCCGACGCGGTCAAGGCGGGTCGTACCCACCTGATGGACGCCACCCCGGTGACCCTCGGCCAGGAGTTCGGCGGCTACGCCGCCCAGGTGCGAGCCGGGATCGCCCGCGTCGAGTCGTCGCTGCCGCGGGTGGGCCAGGTGCCGCTGGGGGGCACCGCCGTCGGCACGGGCATCAACACCCCGGCCGGCTTCCCGCAGCGGGTCGTGGCGCTGCTGGCCGAGTCGACGGGCCTGCCGATCACCGAGGCGAACGACCACTTCGAGGCCCAGGGAGCCCGCGACGGGCTGGTGGAGCTGTCCGGGCACCTGCGCACGATCGCGGTCAGCCTGACCAAGGTGTGCAACGACCTGCGCTGGATGGGCTCGGGCCCGCGGACCGGCCTCGGCGAGGTGGCACTTCCCGACCTGCAGCCGGGGTCGAGCATCATGCCGGGCAAGGTCAACCCCGTGCTGCCCGAGGCCACGCTGATGGTGTGCGCCCAGGTGGTCGGCAACGACGCGACCATCGCCTGGTCGGGTGCGGCCGGCTCGTTCGAGCTCAACGTGATGATGCCGGTGATGGCGCGGGGGGTGCTGGAGTCGGTACGCCTGCTGTCGACGTCGACCCGGCTGCTCGCCGATCGGTGCGTCGCCGGCCTCACCGCCAACCGGGAGCGGGCCCGCCAGCTGGCCGAGTCCTCACCGTCGATCGTGACCCCGCTCAACCGCCTGATCGGTTACGAGAACGCGGCCAAGGTGGCCAAGCAGGCGGTCGAACAGCAGCGCACGATCCGCGAGGTGGTCCTCGAGCAGGGGTACGTCGAGCAGGGCGAGCTCACCGAGGAGGAGCTTGACACCGCGCTCGACGTCCTCGCGATGACCCGCCCGCCCCGAGACTGAGGCTCAGCCGACCCGGCGCGCCACCTGGTAGCCCGCGGCACTCACGATCCGCTCGTACCTCGCCCCGGGGTGCAGCCGCTGCGCGTACGCCGCGACATTGCGCGGCGCCCGTTCCCAGCCGACGCGGCGGTCGACCACGACGTAGTCCGGCACCACCGGTGCCGCGTCACCCAGCCAGTAGACCTGCCGGTCGGTGACCAGGTGCTCGAGCAGGCCCAGGTCGCTCTCCACGCTCGCCCGGGCCGGTACGGCGGCGAGCGCTGTCTTCGCGGCCGCGGCCCGCTCGGACGGCCGCCACGTGGCCGGCTCGGCCAGCGACCGCAACAGCAGCGGCTGCACGAGCGTCAGCGCGAGGGCCACCGCGACCGCGAGGGCGGGTACGTGCGCGGCGTACGCCGTCAACCAGCGCAGCCGCCCGCGGCGCGCACGCACGACACCGTCGACCAGCGCCACGAACAGGACCGGCATCAACGGCATGGAGTAGTGGAAGTCGAGGCCCCAGTAGTAGGAGACGTCACCGAGGAAGCGCTCGGCGAGGTTCGGCACCGCGAGCAGCACGAACGGGCTCCTTAACGCGAGTGCGCCGGTGACGAGCAGCGTGACGACCAGGGTCTCGATCTTGACCGGCGGCAGTACCACGGCCGAGGCAGTGTGCACCAACAGACCGGTCGCTCCGTCGCTGAGCGGGCCGTCCCCGCCGGTGAACCGGTCCCAGTACGGGTAGGAGCCGTCCGGGTTGAGACGCGGGATGACCACACCGACGGTGAGCCAGAAGCCGGCGAGGCCGGCCACCAGCAACCCGGCACCCCACCGGCGTCCACCGCTGACCACCAGCACCACTCCCAGCGCCGCCACGGTCAGGCCGAGGTCCTCCTTGACCAGTAACAGTGGCAGCGCCCACAGCCCGCAGCGGCGCCAGTCGCGGTCGAGGTAGGCATCCCCCGCCAGCGCCAGCAGCGGCACCGCCAGCGCCGCCTCGTGGAAGCCCGCACCGACACCGCTCTGCAGCCCGAACGAGACTCCGTAGGCGATACCGACGGCCAGGCCGGCCCCCCGACCGAGATGCCGGACAGCCAGGCGCATGACGACGGCCGCGGAGAAGGCGACCAGCACCGCCTGGGCGACCAGCAGGGTTACCGGGCTCGGCCACAGCCGGTAGAAGGGCGCGAGCACCGCCAGCAAGGGACTGAAGTGGTCACCCAGCACGTTGAAGCCGGCACCCTTGAGGTCGACGACTGGCGCCGACAGGTCGGCGTAGCCGGCGACGGCCTGGGTGAAGATCGCGAGGTCCCACGAGGAGACCTGGTAGCGCAGGTAGGCCGAGACGGAGACCGCGCCGTAGGCCAACGCCAGCACCAGCGCCCACAGCCAGGGCATGGTCCTGCCCCAGCACTCTCGCTGCCGTCCCGTGCGCACCGGTGCCTCCCGATGTCGGCGTCCTCGCACCATGGTGACGCCTCGCGCGACCGCAAGCAGCAGCCCCGGTGGCCATGCCACCGGGGCTGCTGCGTAGGTCAGATCGGTGTCACCGGTTGACCGGTGGCGTGGAGGGGGCCGCCGAGGCGCTCACGACCCACTCAGGACCGCGCGGCCGAGCTGCCTCCCGAGGGGGACTCGTTCATCCCGCTGACCGTGGTCCCGGAACGCTCCCCCGAGGGGGCGCCGCCCGCGCCACGCCTGTCGGCCGAGCTGGCACCGGCTTCGGTCCGGTCCCCGGACCCCTGCTCGTGCTTCAGATCGGTGTCCTTCGAGGGTCGCCGGGTGAGGTTCTCACCAGACGTCGGGTCGAACAGGTGCATTTGGTCGGTCCGCATGAACAGCTGCACCGTCTCGCCGCGCTCGAACCGGCTGGCCGCGTCGAGGGACACCACCAGCTGGGTCTTGCTCGACTCACCGTCGAGATCGTGCTCGAGCTCTTGCAGCATGCTGGCCACCTCCGGTGGTGCCTCGAAGGGCACGTAGGCGTACTGCTCGTTGCCCAGCCACTCGATCGCGTCGATGCACGCGTCGAAAACGACCCCGTTGCTGGTGTCGGTCACCAGGCTCGCGTCCTCGAAGTCACCGGGGCGGACACCGGCGATGAGCAGGTCACGGCCTTGGACGTTGTCGGTCATCTCCGAGGGGAGGTCGACCTCGGTGAACGGCAGCTCGATGCGGTTGCCCCGGATGGTGGCGGGCATCAAGTTCATCGGCGGTGAGCCGATGAAGCCGGCCACGAACAGGTTCGCGGGCTGTTCGTAGAGCTCGCGCGGGGTGGCGCACTGCTGCAGGTAGCCCTTCTTCAGCACCGCCACCCGGTCGCCGAGCGTCATCGCCTCGGTCTGGTCGTGGGTGACGTAGACGGTGGTGATGCCCAACTGGCGCTGCAGCTGGGAGATCTCGATGCGCATCTGCCCGCGCAGCTTGGCGTCGAGGTTGCTCAGCGGTTCGTCGAACAGGAACGCCTTGGCGTCGCGCACGATCGCGCGGCCCATCGCGACCCTCTGACGCTGCCCGCCGGAGAGGTTGGCGGGCTTGCGCTCGAGGTGTTCGTCGAGCTCGAGGGTCGCCGAGGCGCCGCGCACCTTGCGGTCGATCTCCTCATCGGAGTGCGAGCCGGAGAGCCGCAAGGGGAAGGCGATGTTCTCGTAGACGGTGAGGTGCGGGTAGAGCGCGTAGTTCTGGAAGACCATGGCCAGCTGGCGGTCGCGCGGTGCCTTCTCGTTGACCCGCTCACCCCCGATGACCATGTCGCCCGAGGTGATGTCCTCCAGCCCGACGATCATGCGCAGCAAGGTCGACTTGCCGCAGCCGGACGGGCCGACGAGGATCATCAGCTCGCCGTCGGCCACGTCGATGTTGACGTCGTTGACGGCCTTGAAGCCGTCGCCGTACTCCTTGACGATGTTCTTCATCTCGATGGCGGCCATGTGTTCTCCTCGAAGAGTGGGGTAGGGCCCTCAGCCCTTGACGGCACCGTTGGTGAGTCCAGCAACGATCTTCTGCTGGAAGAGCAGGACGAGAATGATCACCGGGATCGTGACCAGGATGGACGCCGCGGCGATCGGTGCCGTCGGTTGGGAGAACTGGCTGGCCCCGGTGAAGAACGCCAGGGCGGCCGGCACCGGACGGGCGGTCTCGCTCGAGGTGAGCGTGATGCCGAAGATGAAGTCGTTCCACACCGCGAAGAAGGTGAGGATCGCCGCGGTGAAGACGCCCGGTGCCGCGAGGGGGACGATGACCTTGCGGAAGGCCTGCCACGCCGTCGCCCCGTCGACCTGCGCGGCCTGCTCCATCTCCCACGGGATCTCGCGGAAGAACGCCGAGAGCACGTAGACCGACAGGGGCAGCGAGAACGACAGGTACGGGATGATGAGCCCGAGCCAGGTGTCGTACAGGCCGACGGCACGCCACAGGTTGAACAACGGCGTCGCGATCGCGATGATCGGGAACACCGTGATCGCCAGCGCGACCCCGAGCAGCAGCTTCTTGCCAGGGAAGTCAAGGCGAGCCACCGCGTAGGCCGCGAACATCGCCAGCACCACCGAGATGGTCGTGGAGATGGCCGCGATGCCAACCGAGTTGCGCAGCGCGGTGAGGAACAGGCTCGACGAGAGCACAATGTCGTAGTTCTCGAAGCTGAAGGCGCTCGGCCAGAACTTCTGGTTGTTGATGTCGTCGCCGGCCTTGAACGACAACGACAGGATCCAGATCACCGGGATCAGCGCGTACAGCATGATCAGCGCGCTGCCGACCAGCCAGAACGCCTGTCCCATGCGGCCCGTTTTCATCTGGTCAACCCCTCTGCTGTGACAGGTCGGTCTTGAACAGCTTGACGAACATGACCGCAATGATCACGACCAAGATCGCCAGGATGACGCTGACCGCCGAGCCGAGCCCGATCATCACCCGGCTGATGGTCTGGCGGTAGGCCAGGAAGGAGAGCGTCTCGGTGCCTTGTGCACCCTGGGTCATGATGAAGACGTTGTCGAAGATGCGGAAGGCGTCGAGCGTGCGGAACAGCAGCGCCACCATGATCGCGGCCTTCATGTTCGGCATGATCACCTTGAAGAATCGCTGCCAGGCCGAGGCACCGTCGACCTTGGCGGCCTCGAGGTAGTCCTCCGGGATCTGCGCCAACCCGGCGAGCAGCAGCAGCGACATGAACGGCGTCGTCTTCCAGATCTCCGACAGGCAGATGACCGCCAGGGCCGGCACCGTCTCGCCGAACCAGTCGAAGCCCTGCAGGTTGAACAGGGGGTTGACGAAGCCGTAGGCGGGGGTGAAGGCGTACTGCCAGGCGTAGGCGGAGACCACCGTGACGATCCCGTACGGGACCAGGATTGCCGTCCGAAGCGAATTGCGCAGGAACAAGGCCCTGTGCATCACCATCGCCAGCGCGAAGCCGAGCACGAACTCGACGATCACGGTGACCGCCGTGATCGCGGCCGTCACCAGGAACACCCGCCAGAACAACCCGTCGGACAGGATCGTCACGTAGTTGCTGAACCAGGTGAAGGTCCGCCCGGACGGGTCGGTGAGGCGGTAGTTGAACAGTGACAACCAGATGGCGTACAGGATGGGGTAGCCCGTCACCAGGACCATCATGATGAACGCTGGGCCGGCGAGCATCCAGCCGAGCCGGCGCTCCTTGCGGGCCCGGTCGGTGATGCCCGGTTTCTTGGCCGGTGCTGGGGCGACTTGCTCCCGGGTTTCCGCCGAGGCGGCGGGGACCGTCGTGCTCACAAAGCCTCCTTGACCTAGAGCAGCTGTTGGTTGGACAGGACGCCCTCGAGCGTCTCAGCCGTCCGCTCGGGTGTCGTTTCCGGGTTGAGGGTGTCGGGCGGGTGGTAGCCCTGCTGGATCACGCCCGTCACGTCGCCGTAGTACGCAGTGATGGGGCGAGGCCCGGCGTCGATGAGGCCCTCCTTGATCTCCTGCCACATCGGGAACTTGTCGCGCACCTCGGGGTTGTCGTAGACCTCCTCGGCGGCCGCGGGGTCGCCGGCGGAGAGCATGTAGGCCGTCTGGCTCTCGGGCGAGCGCAGGCAGCGGACCGCCTCCACCGCCAGGTCGGGGTGCTCGCTGAAGGCGCCGATGCTGAGGCCGATACCGCCGAGCGGGGTGGCGCTGGGCACGTCGGGCTTCACCCGGGGGTAGCGGGCCCAGCCGATGTCCTTCTTGAAGTCCGGAGGCAGCGAGCCGTCCTCGATGCCCGCGTCAAAGGCGGCCCAGACGTAGGGCCAGTTGACCATGAAGCCACCGTTGTCGCTCTGGAACTCGGCTCGCGACTCCTCCTCTCCGGCGGTACTCAGCGCCGGTGGGGCTGCCGGTGACTCGGCCAGCGTGTTCATGATCCGGGCCGCCTCGGCGCCGGCGGGGCTGTCGACCGCGGCCCGGATCTCGTCGGCCGGCTTGGCCTCACCCGGGTCCTCGAGGATCGTGCCACCGTCGGACTCGACGAGGGCGTTGACCCAGACCATCAGGCTCTCGTTGAGCCGACCCTGGGCGGCCACTGTCGTGTCGGTGTCCTCGGCCGCCTTGATGATCTGGTCCCAGGTGACCGGCTGGCTCATGTCGAGGCCCGCTTCCTCCGCGACGGACTTGTGGTACCAGAGCAGCTGGGTGTTGCCGTAGAAGGGAGCCGAGTACATGGTGTCCCCGAAGATGGCCTGATCGAGCGGCCCCTCCAGCACGCCGTCGGAGAACTCCGCGCGCTCCTCGTCGGTGAACGGCCGCAGGAACTCGGCGTTGGCGAGCTCGGCCATGTACGGCGGGTCCACGCTCATGATGTCGAGGGAGCTGGTACCAGCGGCCAGCCGCCGGAGCAGCTGCTCGCGCTGGCCGGCCGCGTCGTTGGGCAGCAGAGCCGTCTCGATGTTGTAGCTGTCGGACTCCTGGTTGCACCGCTCGATGAGGTCTCCCTGCGCGGGGTTGTTGATGTACCAGGTCAACGTGGGGGGACCCGCATCGGCGTTGCCGCCGCACCCGGCGAGCAGCAGCGCGGTCGCTGCGGCGGCGGCCGCGGCGGTGGCTCCCCGAGACTTCCCGCTCCGCTGGCGCCGAGCGGTTGGCGCGGGCCCACCGGTCGGGGTGGATCGCGGCTGGCTCATGGTTCTCCTCCTACGGGGTCCGCCGGTCGCAGAGCCCGAGTGGCTGCAGCGTCCGCGGAGCTGGTGTTGCGGACCTCACACTAGGTGTAGGCGAAGCATTCCGGCCACCCCAGCGGTTCCGCGTGTCTCACTGATGGACACACACGCGAGCGACATACGACTAGTGCCGACAGACAATCGTGATCAGATCGCGACGTCTTCGAGCATCTCGGTCACGAGCGCGGCCACCGGCGAGCGCTCGGAGCGGGTGAGAGTGACATGAGCGAACAGCGGATGTCCCTTGAGCCTCTCGACGACCGCGACCACGCCGTCGTGGCGGCCGACCCGCAAGTTGTCACGCTGAGCGACGTCGTGGGTGAGCACGACCTTGGAGCCGGCACCGATCCGGGACAGCACGGTGAGAAGCACGTTCCGCTCCAGCGACTGCGCCTCGTCCACGATCACGAACGCGTCGTGCAGCGAGCGGCCGCGAATGTGCGTCAGCGGGAGCACCTCGAGCATGTCGCGCTCGAGCACGTGGTCGATGACGTCCGCGGAGGCGACGGCGCCGAGGGCGTCGAAGACGGCCTGGGCCCACGGCTGCATCTTCTCGCTCTCGCTGCCGGGGAGGTAGCCCAGGTCCTGGCCGCCGACCGCGTACAGCGGGCGGAACACCACGACCTTGCGGTGCTGCCGCCGCTCGAGGACCGCCTCCAGGCCCGCACACAGAGCCAGGGCCGACTTGCCGGTGCCGGCGCGTCCGCCCATGGACACGATGCCGACGTCGGGGTCGAGCAGCAGGTCGAGCGCCACCCGTTGCTCGGCCGAGCGGCCTCGGATGCCGAACGCCTCACGGTCGCCGCGGACGAGGTGCACCCGCTTGCCGGGACCCACCCGACCCAGTGCGCTGCCCCGCTCCGACAGCAGGACGAGCCCGGTGTGACAGGGCAGGTCCCTCGCCTCGTCGACGTCGGCCACGCCGCCGTCGTACAGGTCGTCGATGACCCGCCCGGCCACCTCCAGCTCGGCCATGCCCGTCCAGCCGGACTCCACCGCCAGCTCGGCGCGGTACTCGGCAGCGGTGATTCCGACCGCCGAGGCCTTGACCCGCATGGGCAGGTCCTTGCTGACAAGGGTCACGTCGTGGCCCTCGGCGGACAGGTTCGCCGCGACTGCGAGGATGCGCGAGTCGTTGTCACCCAGCCGGAACCCGGTGGGGAGGCCGCTGGCGTCGGTGTGGTTCAGCTCGACCCGCAGGCTGCCGCCTTGCGCGCTCACCGGGACCGGCTCGTCCAGGCGCCCGTGCCGTACCCGCAGGTCGTCGAGGTGGCGCAACGACGCACGGGCGAAGTAGCCCAGCTCGGGATGGTGTCGCTTGCCCTCCAGCTCGGTGACGACGACCAGGGGCAGCACCACCTCGTGTTCGTCGAAACGACGCAGCGCACCTGGGTCGGCCAGCAGCACGCTGGTGTCCAGCACGTAGGTGCGGCGCCCGGCTGCGCTGGGCCGGGTGGGCTCGATGGGCGGCTCGGCGGCACGCGCGGCACTGTCAACGGCCTTGACCACGATGATGTCCTCTCGCGGACGCGCGCGCGACACCCCGGCCGCGTCCCTGGTGTGGAGTCGGACCGGGATCGGACCCGAGGGCCCGGGCGTGAGCCCCCTCGCACTCGTCGCGCCGCAGCCGTACCGATGGCGCGCATGCGCGCCGGGTGCGACCGCTCAGGTGACCATGACCTGGCACTGTCGGGCCTCCCGAAGCGGCAGGCTTACCCACCCACCGTCGCCGCCGACGCTACGGGCGGTGCCGTCCCGACCGGGTGCGACACGCCGTCGGCGGGTGACGTCGAGGGGCCGGCTCGCCGCTCGGCGCCTCACGTGCCGAAGCGACGCTCGCGAGCCGCGTACGCACGCAGGGCCCGCAGGAAGTCGACCCGTCGGAACGCCGGCCACAGCGCCTCACAGAAGTAGAACTCCGAGTGAGCACTCTGCCAGAGCAGGAAGCCGGACAGTCGCTGCTCACCGGAGGTACGGATGACCAGGTCGGGGTCGGGCTGTCCCCGGGTGTAGAGGTGCTCGGCGATGTGCTCCACGTCGAGGATCTGGGCGAGCTCCTCGAGGGACGTGCCCCGGGCGGCGTGCTGGTGCAACAGCGAGCGGAATGCGTCGGTGACCTCTCGGCGCCCGCCGTAGCCCACGGCCACGTTCACGGTGAGGCCGTCGACCTCGCTCGTGTTGCCTTCGATCTCTTTCAGTCGTTGCGCGGTCGGCCCGGGCAGCAGGTCGAGGACGCCGATCGGACGGACCCGCCAGCGTCCGGTGGACCCGATGCTGGCGGTCACGTCCTCGATGATCTCGATGAGAGGTGCGAGCTCGGCGGTGGGGCGGTTGAGGTTGTCGGTCGACAGCAGATAGACCGTGACGATCTCGATGCCGACGTCGTCGCACCAGCCCACGAAGTCCAGCAAGCGGTCGGCACCGGCGCGGTGGCCGTCCGCCGAGTCCCCACCGAGCGCCCTGGCCCAGCGTCGGTTGCCGTCGATCATCACCCCGACATGGCGGGGTAGTCGCTCGGGGTCGAGCCGGCCAGCCAGGCGGTGCTCGTACGCGCTGACCGCGAGCTGCCGGAGCCGACGACGGGGTACTCTGGCGAGCTGGCCCATGCCCAAGCCTCCACGTGGTCGGCGTGGGTGCCGACCCGGCGCTACGGCGTCGGCCGGCGGCCGTGGCAGCGGCCGTGACCAGGTGGCCTCGACGTCTCGCCCACGCTCGAACGGCCCGCCCAGGCTACTGGCGAGGCGGCTCGTGCGGCAGTCGTACCCTGGCGGCATCGGCGAATCGGTACCCGGACGACACCGGGCCGATGATCTCGAGCCCAGGGATCGGGGAGGTGGCGGCCATGGCCGAGGCCGGTGACAGAGTCTCCGTGGTCACCACCGATGTCGTCGACCGTGTCGATGGCGCCCTGCAGGAGCTCAAACCCCGGCTGCGCGGCTGGCTGCACGCTGCGTCCCTACCACTTATGGTCGCAGCCGGCATCGTGCTGATCGTGCTGTCGCCCGACGCCACGATCCGCTGGGCGAGCGCGGTGTACACCACCAGCGCGGTGCTGCTGTTCGGGGTGAGCGCGCTCTACCACACCGGCTCGTGGTCCCCGTCGGCCCGCGAGCGGCTCAGGCGGGTGGACCACGCCAACATCTTCTTGCTGATCGCCGGCTCGTACACGCCGTTCTCGTTGCTGCTGCTGGAACGTTCGGACGCCGTGGTGCTGCTCCGGCTGGTGTGGGGCGGAGCAGTGGCGGGCGTGACCTTCCGGATGTTCTGGCTGCAGGCACCACGGTGGGTGCACACCCCGATCTACGTGGCACTCGGCTGGGCCGCGTTGTTGTGGCTACCGCAGTTCGCCGCCTCGGCCTCCACCGCCGTGTTCGTCCTGATGATCACCGGTGGCGGGCTCTACTCGCTGGGTGGGCTCGTCTACGGCGTGCGCTGGCCCGACCCGTTCCCGTCTTGGTTCGGGTTCCACGAGGTGTTCCACGTGCTGACGATCGCCGCGTTCGTCGTGCACTACGTCGGCATCTCGATCGCCGCGTACACCCGCTGACCCGGCACCACCCGGCTCCGGTCAGGCGGCCGGTCCCTGGGAGCGGACCTCCTCGACCTTGCGCATCGCCTCGCGCAGCTCGGCGAGCCACTCCTGGGAGTGCTCCTCCACCAAGCGGACGCACCAGCCCAGCGCGTCGCTGCGTGAGCGCGCCACACCGGTTTCGACGAGGGTGTCGAGCACCCGCCGTTCGGGCTGGCGCAACCTCGTCATCACCGGGGCCGCGAGCGAGGTGAACACGTGCCGCTCGCCGTCGGCCTCGACGGCCCACGCGACCTTGCGGCCGTACGCGCGCTGGAGCTCTCGGGCGATCGCGATGCGCTCGTCGCGGGTGGTCTCTCGGAAGCGGCGTACTCGCCCGGCCAGCGCGGCCGCGTGCTCGGTGTCGGTGGCGCCCTCGGCTCGGTCGAGCGGCGGCAGCGTGCCGACGACGACGATCTCGTCGCGGTCCACCTCGAGAGCGGGGGCGGTGGTGAACCAGTCGTCGGGTAGGCGCCCGGACAACCAGGAAGCAACTTCTGTCATAGTCATGCTTACATAATTACATGATTACACCTTCCACGCCAGCTCGTCAGGCTCGACCACGGGGCGGTCGCAGACGAACCCGCGACAGACGTACGCCGCCGCGCGACCGGCAACGAGCGGCCGCTGCGCCAGCAGCGGCACCTCTTCGGTGCCGGGGCTGCCGGCCACCACGACGGCGCCGGGAGACGGCCGGGCGAGCGCGGCGCGGTGCAGCGTCGCACGGTCCGCGTCGCCCGGCGCTCCGACGACGGCGACCTGTTCCGGGCCGGCGAGCAGCGCCTCGGCCGCGGCAAGGGTCCACCCGGCGAACCGGGGAGCCTGCCTCGCCAACCCGCCGGCTGACGCGACGGCCTGCTCGGCCGCCTGTCTGTGCCGGGCCGAGCCGGTGATCGCGGCGTAGGAGATCAGTGCGTGCGCCACCGACGAGACCCCGGCCGGCGACGCGTTGTCGGCGGCGTCGCGAGGACGCGTCACCAGCCGCTCGGCATCGGAGGCGGTGTCGAAGAAGCCGCCCGAACCGTCGGTGAAGCGGCTCAGCACCTGGTCGAGCAGGTTGCCGGCACGCGCCAACCAGCGCGGGTCACCGGTGGCGCCGAGCAGGGCGAGGTAGCCGGCCGCCGTGCAGCCGTAGTCGTCGAGCACCGCGACGTTGGCACCGCGCCGGCCCTCGCGCGAAGTGCGCCACAACCGGCCGTACTCGTCGGTGTGCAGGTCGGCGAGCAGGTCGCCGCAGCCCTGCGCGGCCGCCAGCAGGTCCGGTCGCGACAACAGTACCCCGGCCTCGGCGAGGGCGGCGATCGCGAGCCCGTTCCAGGCAGCCACCACCTTGTCGTCCCGCGCAGGCCGGTGCCGGTCCTCGCGGGCAACGCGCAGGCGCTGGCGTACGGCCTCCCACCGGGCCGGCTCGCTCGGGTCCTGCCGCAGCTGCAGGGTGGAGGCACCGTGCTCGAAGGTGCCAGCCGGCGTTACGGCGAGCAGCCGCGCCACCCAAGGTCCGTCGTCGGGACCGAGCACCTGCTCGAGCTGCTCTGGTGTCCAGGCGTAGAACGCGCCCTCGACCAGCCGACCGTCGGCGTCCAACGAGTCGGCGTCCAGGGCCGAGGCGAAGCCGCCCTCGGCCGTCGCCAGCTCGGCGAGCAGGAAGTCAGCGGTCTCCTCGGCCACCCGCCACGCCAGCGGGTCGCCGCTCGCCCGACCCCAGTGCAGGTACACCCCCAGCAGGAGCGCGTTGTCGTACAGCATCTTCTCGAAGTGCGGCACGACCCAGTCACCGTCCACGCAGTAGCGCGCGAAGCCGCCGGCCAGCTGGTCGTACATGCCCCCTCGGGCCATCGCGTTGCACGTGTCGGCGACGACCGTCAGCACCGCGGTGTCGCGGGTGCGGGCCCACCCGCGCAGTGCGAACTCGAGCACCATCGCCGGGGGGAACTTCGGAGCGGCACCGAACCCACCCGACTGCTGGTCCACCTGGCGCGCCAGCGACGCCCACGCGGCGTCGAGCGCGACCGCGTCGAGCATGCCTCCGGTCTCCGCCTGTCCGATCTGCCGCAACCGTGTGACGACGTCGGCGCCCACCCGCTCGATGTCATCGCGTTTGGTGGTCCACGCATCGACGAGCGCCTCCAGCACCTGCCGAAAGGACGGCATGCCCTGACGTGGCCGGTCGGGGAAGTAGGTGCCGGAGAAGAACGGGTCCCCGCCGGGAGTGAGGGCGCACGTCATCGGCCAGCCACCGTGCCCGGTCATGGCCTGCGTGGCCGTCATGTAGACCGCGTCCACGTCCGGCCGCTCCTCGCGGTCGACCTTGACCGCGACGAAGTGCTGGTTGAGGTAGGCGGCGGTGGCGGCGTCCTCGAAGGACTCGTGCGCCATGACGTGGCACCAGTGGCAGGCGGCGTAACCGACGCTCAGCAAGATTGGTGCATCACGGCGCTTCGCCTCGACGAACGCTTCGGGTCCCCACTCCCACCAATCCACTGGATTCTCTACGTGTTGGAGCAGATACGGGCTCGTTGCCGAGGCGAGGCGGTTGGCCATTTCCTGTGACTCCTGACGAGTGGCACGTGTATCACTTTTCCCTGAGTGATGCACGAGAGTGATGCACGAAACCAGCGTACGATAGTTCTTCCAGCGTAGGAGGTCTCGTGGCGACGCGTTCTCAGCCCAAGCTGCTCGCGCAGGGCAAGCCGCGCACGTCGGGCGCCAGCTCGCGGCCGTGGCGAGTGCGGCTCTACGCACCTTCGCCGGGCACCAACAAGTACCAGGTCTACTTCCGGGCACCTGCCGGCGAGGGTGAGCCGTGGAGGCGGGTGCTGCGCCGCGCTGCCTCCGAAGAGGAGGCCCGCAAGATCTTCGCCCAGGCCGAGGCCGCGCTCGACACCGAGCGCGAGACGCCGGTCGGAGCCGACGTGAGGGCTGCGCGGACGATCCGGATGCTCGGCGAGGAGTACCTCAAGGACAGCATCGAGCGCGGCAAGCAGCCCCGGACGATGGAGGGGCGCGAGTCCCGCCTCAATGCCCACATCCTGCCGACCATCGGCGACGTGCCCGTGACGAAGTGGCGGGTCGACCACAGCCGTCTCGTCATGGAGAAGGGCTCGAGGACGCTCTTCTCCCAACGCGGCCGCGAGGACCTGCGCGGCCAGCTCGCCGCGATGCGCAAGCTCGCCTGGCGCCTGGGCTGGCTCGACCGCAGCATCGACCCACTCGACGGCCTGGAGATTGGCAAGGCCAACGTCCTCCACTGGGCGACCGCGCAGTACGTCGACCCGCGCCTGCGTCCCGAGACTCGTCAGGTGAAGGCGATGGCCGCTGCTGCGGACAAGCTCTGCGGGCCGGAGGGCACCGACCCGCTGATGACCCGCCTGCCGCTGTTCGGCACGAAGATCCGCGTGGCCGGCTTCGGCGGCCTCCGCCTCGGCGAGCAGAACGCCCTGCGCGCTATCGATGTCTTCTTCGAGCACGGCTACGTCCACGTCAACGGCTCATGGATCACTCCCCGGAAGGCGCCCGGCTTCCGTGGCCCGGTGAAGAACCACACCCTCCACGAGGTCCCGCTGCCCCGTTCCCTCATGCACGACGAACTCCTCCCCCGGGTGAAGGAGCTGCTCGGTCTGCCGGCGAAGGCGTCGATGCAACAGGTCCTCAACGCCCAAGAAGAGGAGCGCCAGCGCAGGGCGACGTTGGCCAACCGGGAGAAGGACCGGAACCTCGTCTGGTGGAACTACCCGGTCCCGCCCGAGGACGAGCTCTGGCTCTTCGTCGACACCGTCACGGGCCTGCCCGTGAAGCCCGAGATGCACAACGAGCGCTGGCACCGCGTGCGCGTATGGGTCGAGGAGAACGACCCCGCCAACGCCTGGCCGAAAACGATCGTCTACCGCAACCTCCGCCACCACGCCGCGACCAAGTGGTTCCACGACGAGCTAGGCGAGTCCTGGGAGGTAGTCGCCCAGTACCTCGGCGACAAGCTCACGACCGTCCTCAACCACTACGTCCGTGCCGGCGAGGACGCACTGCGCGATTCGGTGACCAAGCTGGCCGATCGGTGAATGTGTCGGCGCCCCCTGCGATCTTGCTCGGCTGCTCCGGAGATGCCGGACCCAGGAAGGAATCCTCGCCATGTCGCCAACAGCGGCCGCGTCCATCAGTAAGGTTTCGTCAGTGATCACGGGCGAGTTGAAGAGCAAGATCGACCGCGTCTGGGACGCCTTCTGGTCGGGCGGCATCAGCAACCCGCTCGAGGTCATCGAGCAGATCACGTACCTACTGTTCATCCGCCGCCTCGACGACATCCAGACGCTCGTCGAGAAGAAGGCCCGCATCACCAAGACCGAGGTTGACAGCCCGGTGTTCCTGCCAGATCAGGCGTATCTGCGGTGGAGTCAGTTCAAGAACGCCTCCCCCGAGGTGATGCACAAGACCATCGACGAGGTCTTCCCGTTCCTGCGCGGCCTGGGCGACGGCAGCACCTACAGCGAGCACATGAAGGACGCCCGCTTCACCATCCCCACCCCGGCGCTGCTGTCCAAGGTCGTCGACATGCTCGACGACATCCCGATGGCTGACCGCGACACCAACGGCGACCTGTACGAGTACCTGCTCTCCAAGATCGCCTCCGCGGGCGTCAACGGCCAGTTCCGTACGCCGCGCCACATCATCGAGTTGATGGTCAAGATGACCGCGCCGCACCCGAGCGACGAGATCTGCGACCCCGCGTGCGGCACGGGCGGCTTCCTCGTCGCTGCGAGCGAGTACGTCCGTGCCACTCACGCTGAAGCGCTGCTCGACGAGAAGCAGCGGAGCCACTTCCATCAGTCGATGTTCCACGGCTACGACTTCGACTCCACCATGCTGCGCATCGGCAGCATGAACATGCTGCTGCACGGGATCGAGTCCCCCGACATCCGCTATCGCGACTCCCTCTCCGAGGGCGCGGCCGGGGACGCCGACAAGTACACCCTGGTCCTGGCCAACCCGCCGTTCGCCGGTTCTCTCGACTACGAGGCCACTGCCAAGGATCTCCAGCGGATCGTGAAGACGAAGAAGACCGAACTGCTCTTCCTTGCGCTGTTCTTGAAGTTGCTCAAGCCGGGCGGGCGCGCGGCGGTCATCGTCCCCGATGGCGTGCTGTTCGGATCGAGTACGGCTCACAAGGCGCTGCGCAAGATGCTGGTGGAGGACCAGAAGCTCGACGCGGTCGTGAAGCTCCCGTCCGGTGTCTTCCGCCCGTACGCCGGCGTCTCGACAGCCATCTTGTTCTTCACCAAGACCAACTCCGGCGGGACCGACGTGCCCCCGACCAGCCACTTGGTCCGGCCGAACGGATCGGCATCGGAGACAAGATCGCCACCCGCCGCAACGACCACGACACCGACGTCGCCAACCGGGAGACCTGGACCGTCACCGCCTGCGACAACGGTGCTCTCACCGTGAGCGGCGACTCGGGCCAGCGAGAGCTGCCGCCGGGCTACGTGCGCCAGCATGTCGAGCTCGCCTACGCCACCACCGCATACGGCGCCCAAGGCTCCACCGTGCGGGTCTCCCACGTCCTGATAGGCGAGCACGCCGGCGCCGCGTCGGCGTACGTCGGCATGACCCGCGGCCGGGAGCGCAACGTCGCCCATCTCGTCGCCGAGTCGGTCGAGGCCGCCCGCAAGCAGTGGGTCGAGGTGTTCGGACGCGACCGTGCCGACTTGGGCCCGGCACACGCGGCCGGCGCTGCTGCCGAAGCGATCGACCGCTACGGCCCGAACGCACCGGGGCGACCTGCAATGCGTCGCCCAGCGCCCCGGCGTCACGAGGACGACTTCGGCTACCGGCCTCCAGCGTCCTCCGCCGGCCCGAGCCTCAGACTCTGATCTCCCTGAGGCATGGGACGCGGGTCGAATCGAGAGCGTCGCGGCGGCGGTGGTGGAGGCGGGGGCGGTAGAGGTTCGTAGCCCCGGACCCGCGCGTTCCGCGCGACCTCGGGATTCTCCGTGAAGAAGAAGCGCAGCCCGTCCACCTCCAGCGGCAGCGTGGCGAGCCGGATGGCCGGCTCCCAGGCTTGCCGAACCGGATCGGGCAGGTCGAGGTCGTCCCACAGGTCGACCAAGAGGCCGCCGTCGATCCAGCGGATCATCTGCTGCGGCATGCCTCGACGGATGAGCTGCTCGTAGGCTCCCCGCCGCTCCGTCCTGTCGCGCATGCCCCAATGCATCTTGTCGGTGTTGTGGATCAGATCGGGCATCTGGATCGTGGCGAAGCACATCGGAGGCTCAACCGCCCACAGCATGCTGGGCGCCCAGAACTTCACGATTCCCGCTGGATGATGCTCCACCCAGTCAACCCGTGCCCGAAGCGTGAGCTCGTAGTCCATCGAGGCGAGGATTCGGGACGCGACCTTCAGCGACGGCGACTTCAGCCCGCGCTCGTATGCCGACAACGTCGCCTGCGAGGTGCCGGACAAGGCCGCCAGCCGGGCCTGCGTCAGACCTCGTGCTCGCCGCGCTCGCTCCAGTAGGAATGACCGGTCCATACCCGAGGACGATACCCAATCGGATGTATTTGGCCTCCCATCTGGCAGACCTCGCGCACCTACCTCCTGACAGCGGATCCACCAACGATCCGCCACAACCAGGAGGAAGCATGAACAAGAACACCGTCGACGTCCCCTTCCACGCCCGTCACGAGGACGAACTGCTCACCCTCGACGAGGTCGCCGAGATCCTGATGACCTCGCCGAACACCGTCCGCTGGTGGCGCCAGATCGGCACCGGCCCCGACTTCTTCAAGATCGGCCGGCGGCTGTACACCACGGTCGGCGACCTGCGCCGCTGGATCCGCGAGCAGCGGCTCGCCTCCCAGCCCGTCATCGGTCGACCGAAGGCGGTGTGATCCCGATGGACGACCCGCGCAACATCTTCCTCGACGCAAGGGAGGTGATGCGCCGCTACGGCTGGGGCAAGACCAAGGGCTACCGCAACCTCAAGGACCGAGAACTGGTGCCGCCGCCCGTCATGACCCACCCCGACCGATGGCGACTCGACCAGCTCCTTGCGTGGGAGGAGAAGCGCATGGCCCTGGCCCAGGCAGCGTTGGAGGCTCTCGTCGCACCCGACCGAGACGAGATGACCGTCATCGACCTACTCCCCCAGCCCAAGCGACGGCGCCGGTCGGCATGACGCATGTGTGTGTGGACTTCCCGAAAATAAGGATCTTCCACGACATGCGGAATTCGGGTATTATCGAGAAATGGCCGGAGTCCTGCGCACGCTCACCTTGCCCTCCGAAGGGTACGGCGATGAGCCCAAGAGCGAGGCCGACGTCCTGCTGACATCGGCTGCCCGGATCCAAGCCGCGCTCCCGACGGGCTGGACCGTCCAGGCGAAGACCGAGGTCGGCGGACTCGATGTCTCCACCAACACCTCCCGCCGCCCCGCCTCACGGCTCTCTCTCATGCGAGAAGGAAAGACCGTGCTGGCGTACGTCGTCGAGGCCAAACGTGCCCTGGCTTCGAACTACCTGCTCCCCGCCATCAATCAGCTCCTCGCCTTCCAGGACGCCCGGCCCGCCAACTCGACCCGGATCCAGCCGATGCTGGTCGCTCGCTACCTCAGCCCCCAGCAACAGCGCGTGCTGCAAGAACGGGGCATCGCCTACGCCGACGCAACAGGAAACCTGTACCTCACATCGAACGACCCGCTGATCCTGCTGTCCGATCGAGGTGCGAGTACTGATCCGTGGCGGGGTCCCGGACGCCCGACGACCAGCCTGAAGGGCCTCCCCGCCGCTCGGCTCGTGCGTGCGCTGGCCGACTTCGTCTCGCCGTACTCCGTCGCGGATCTCGCCGATCTGTCCGACGCATCCCTCGGCGCCGCCTACCGCCTCAGCGACTATCTCGCCGGTCAAGGGCTGCTGACCCGCGGCGAACGCGGGCCGATCACGGATGTCGACTGGCCCGAGCTGCTGCGGAGGTGGAGCCAGGAAGCTCGATACCTCGACACCAGCACGACGCGGGGCTTCCTCGAACCGCGCGGTCTTGACAGCCTCGTCGAGAAACTCGCCAAGCAGACACCAACGCAGCGCTACGCAGTGAGCGGCTCCCTGGCCACCCAGCCCTATGCCTCATACGCTGAAGCTCGTTTAGGACTCATCTACGCGGACGACCCGCTGACGCTCGCGTCGGACCTCGGTCTGCGCCCCGTGGAGACCGGCGCCAACGTCATCCTCGCCGCGCCCCGCTCCCCCGTGGTCTTCGAGCGCACTTCGACCTGGCGAGACATCACCATCGTTGCCCCCAGCCAAGCCGTTGCCGACCTCCTTGGCGGCCCCGGCCGAAACCCCGCCGAAGGCGACTACTTGTTGGACTGGATGAAGGAGAACCCGGATGCCTGGCGCCGACAAATTGATCGTTGAAGCCCGTGCCGCTCTGCTCGATGCAGTCGCAGCCCTCGAAGCCCACAAGGACTCGGTGATCCTCATCGGCGCTCAGGCGATCTACCTGCGCACCGGCAACGCCACCTTCGCTCTGGCCGAAGCCACCAAGGACTCCGATCTGGCCATCGACCCGCGGAAGCTCGGCGAGGATCCGCGTCTCGAGGAGGCAATGACCGACGCAGGCTTCATCCTCAACCCGGTCAGCCAGCAGCCCGGTGCCTGGATGTCGCCCAACGGGATACCCGTCGACCTGATGGTCCCCGAGCACCTCGCCGGCTCCGGCAGCCGGCGCGGCGTCCGCATCCCGCCCCACGCCAAGCACTCGGCACGCCGTGCGGTTGGCATTGAAGCGGCGATCATCGACCAGTCCCCGATGACCGTCGAGTCCCTCAATGGAGACGGACGAAGCGCCATCATCAACGTCGCAGGTCCGTCGGCCCTGCTCGTAGCGAAGCTCCACAAGCTCGGGGAGCGGGTAGGAAACCCAGACCGTCTCAACAACAAGGACGCGCACGACATCTACCGACTGCTGGTCGCAACCGAGGCCCCTGACCTGGCCGAGACCGTCCGGCGGCTTCTCACGGACAAGCTGTCCCAGGAGGTCACGGCCCAGGCGCTCGCCTACCTTGAGCATCTCTTCGTAAGCCCGGAGGCCCTCGGGTCCACGATGGCCGGACGCGCCGAGGAAGGAGTCGGCCAACCGGACACCGTTTCGGCTGCGGCTAGCTTCCTCGCGCAGGACCTGCTGTCAGCCTTGGCCTGATGGGAACCAGCGGCCGGCTGTAGCTACGACTTCGTCAAGATCTGGCGCGACCGCTTCCTCAACACGCCCCCCCGACCTCGTTCTCGTCCAGATACCAGGATTGACGCCGTGAGCAACCTGCAAGCCGAACTCGAGAGCTTGAGGCGCGAGAACGCGCGCCTGCGCAAGCTCCTCAAGCTGACCGACGCGGAGGCGTCTCCATCCCGCGGTACCCAAGCGGCGTGGTTCGACAAAGCACCTGGTTCGGTGGACGCTCGTTCGTCCTCGCAGGCCAAGGTCGAGTTCTATGCAGCGCTATTCGGCGCACGGCGTGACGTCTATGCGATTCGGTGGGAGAACGCGCGCACCGGCAAGTCGGGGTGGATGCCCGTCGTCGAGGGCGGGTGGCGCAAGGGCCGCCCAGCATCCGAAGTGCGGCACCTGCCACTGACGCCCGAGGTGCTTGCCGCGCATCTGACCGGCGATGTCCACATCGGCCTCTATCCGATGCTCCGTGGTGACCAGACTTGCTGGCTCGCCGCCGACTTCGACGGACAGGCCGCCATGCTCGACGCACTCGCGTATCTGAAGGCGGCCAGAGCGGTGGGAGCACCAGCCGCGTTGGAGGTCTCGCGCTCCGGTATCGGCGCACACGTGTGGATCTTCTTCACGGACCCAGTGCCCGCCGCTTCGACCCGACAGCTCGGGACCGCGTTCGTCCGCGAGGCGATCGCGATCCGTGGACGGATGGACCTGCGCTGCTACGACCGGCTCTTTCCGTCCCAAGACGTGCTGCCCGGACAGGGGCCCGGTAACCTGATCGCCGCGCCGCTCCACGGCAAGTCACGCAAGCTCGGCACCACCGTCTTCCTCGACCTGGCCACGCTGGAGCCGTTCGAGGACCAGTGGGAGTACCTGTCCACGCTGGAACGTCTCACGCCCAAGCAGGTCACGAAGCTTGCTTCATCGCTCCGGGAACCGACGGTTGGCGCACGCGTTGATCGCGCCCAGCCAGCCCGATCGACCAAGACACAGCCGAGCCCTGCCCCGATCGTCCACCTCAGTCTCGACGGGACCGTGAGGATTCCGGGATCGGAACTCAGCCCCTGGCTCTACGCCAGCCTGAAACACGCGGCATCGACGTACAACCCCGACTTCTACGACCGCCAGCGTCGTCGCCAGTCGACCTGGAACGTCCCGCGCATCATCACCTCCTACGACGAGACGCTTGACGACCACCTCGTTCTCCCACGCGGACTACGCGAAACCGCTACGGGCCTCATCGAGAAAGCCGGCAGCAAGATCGAGCTTTGCGGATGAGCGAGTCGCCGGCGATGCACTGGAGCTCTCGTCTTCCATCGACCTCACTCCGCAGCAACGGGAAGCAGTGGCGGCCGTACTCCCACACGACCTCGGGTTAATCGTCGCGCCGCCCGGCTCTGGGAAGACCGTGATGGCCTGCGCCGTCATCGCCCAGCGAGCCGTCTCCACGCTCGTGCTCGTGGACCGTAAGACGCTCGCCGAACCGATCTCGCGGACAAGCTGAGCGCGTACGGCCAAGTCGTCGTCGATGAATGCCATCACGTCCCGGCCGCCGCGTTCGAGTCCGCGGTGCGCGCGATTCCCGCCCGGCACTGGGTTGGCCTCACCGCCACCCCGTACCGGCGCGACGGTCTCGATGACCTGATCGGCTTCCAACTCGGTCCCGTCCGACACACCTTCGCCCACGCGGATCCCGACACACTCGAAGGCGCCAGTGCCGGCCGGCCTCGCCCTGTGCTCATCGTCCACCCCACGGCATTCCGGCTGAACGACCCGGTCGATCTCTCCGTCCCGGGCACCATCGCCGGCGTGCACCGTGCCCTCGCCGAAGACGAAGCACGCAACGAGCAGATCCTCAAGGATGTGGTGGAGGCCCTCGGTCGCGGCCGACACAGCCTTGTTCTAGCCCAGCGCACCGGCCACGTCGACCAACTCGCCGCCGCGCTCACCGAGCGAGGACTCGAACCAGTCGTTCTCAAAGGCGGCATGGGCGGCGCCAAGCAGCGCGCCGCCGCCAACGAACGGCTCGTCCCCACCGATGGTGGCCCACCACTACTCGTCGTCGCCACTGGCCACTTCGTTGGCGAGGGCTTCGACTGTCCCGCACTCGACACTCTGTTCCTTGCAGGCCCGGTCTCGTTCAAGGGACGCCTCGTCCAGTACGCAGGCCGCGTCCTCCGCGCCTACCCGGGCAAGCAGACCGCCGAGGTCCACGACTACCACGACATCGATGTTCCCGTCCTCGCGGCCGCGCTCACCAAACGGGCACCCGGCTACACCAGCCTCGGGTTCCCCAACCCCCGCAAGACAAGATGACGTGCCAGGCCGAGCCAGCTTGCGCCCCGAGTGATACACGAGAGTGATACACGAAGCCCCGGAAAAGGTGTCCAACGGCGGCACTCGGCGAAACGCCGTGAACCGCGACCACCGCTCTGACCTGCGGTTTCGTTGAAATCCACCGACGACCGTCTACGCGGCGACCTCGTGGCACCAGTGGCAGGCGGCGTAGCCGACGCTCAGCAGGACGGGCACGTCGCGACGGGCGGCTTCGGCGAAGGCCTCCTCCCCCAGGGCCACCAGTCGACCGGGTTGTCGGCGTGCTGGAGCAGGTAGGGACTGGTGGCGTCGACCAGGCGGTTTGGCATGGGGCCGCCGATCACGGGCTGTCAGCGGGGCGGTCCCGGCTGTCCCGGCTGTCCCGGCTGTCCCGGCTGTCCCGGCTGCTGGTGTCGGTCGACCGGTCGGGGTCGGGGCCCTGCTCACGGTCGACGTCGACTCGCTTGAGCTGGCGGGTGAAGCTGACCAGCAGCAGCGCGACCGCCGCCACCATCAGCAAGGTCACGAAGAGGCCGAGCCAGCCAGGTTGCACCAGGTTGGGATCGAGCGCGGCGAGCCGGCGCGCAAGCATCACGACACCTCCTCCACCACCACGTCACGAGAGGCGGCACCAAAGACGTCACCAGCAACAGCACCAGAGACGCTGCCCGGTGACTCCTCCAGCGTGCCACGCAGGCCGGCGAACAGGTCGTCCTCGGGCACCTGGGTCGGCACGTGCGACTCGACGAGCTCGAAGTCCTCGGTCGGCCAGGCTGCCTGGTGCACGTCGAGCGGGACTGCGAACCACGGCCCCTCGGGGTCGATCTGCGTCGCGTGCGCGAGCAGCGCCTCGTCGCGCACCGGGAAGTACGCGGCGCAGGGCACCCGGGTGGTGATGCGGGCGGCGTGCTCGGGATCAGGTTTCCAGTCGGCGAGCCGCTCGGCGTACGGGGAGACCAGCCCCCTGGCCAGCATCTGCTCGTGCAGCGCCACCGTGCGTTCGCGGTGGAAGCTGTGGTGGTAATAGAGCTTGCGCGGCTGCCATGGCTCCCCCGCCTCGGGGTAGCGCGACCCGTCTCCCGCGGCGTGGAAGGCCGCCACGGTGACCCGGTGGCACATGACGTGGTCGGGGTGGGGGTAGCCGCCGTTCTCGTCGTAGGTCGTGACGACGTGCGGGCGGAAGCTGCGCATCAACGCCACCAGCGGGGCGGCACCGACCTCCAGGTCGACGAGCCCGAAGCAACCCGTAGGCAGCGGTGGCGGCGGCTCACCCTCCGGCCATCCCGAGTCGACGAATCCGAGCCAGTCCTGCCGCACGCCCAAGATCGCGCGGGCCCGGTCCATCTCCTCGCGTCGGACGCGTGCGATGTCGGCCAGCACCTCGGGGCGGTCCATACGCGGGTTGAGGATGGAGCCGCGCTCTCCCCCCGTGCACGTGACCACGTGCACGTCGACCCCCTCGGCGACGTAGCGGGCCGTGCTGGCCGCTCCCTTGCTCGACTCGTCGTCGGGGTGTGCGTGCACCGCCATCAGCCGCAACGGGCTCATCGGCTGCCGCTCGGGACGCGTGTACTCAGTGGTCACCGGCAGTCACCAGCGCCCGTCGTCACCATCGCCACGCCACAATGGTGGCTCACGGCCATACCGGCCAGGCCACGGCCCCGGCCCGACCCCACGAGGAGGCAGGTGTCCTCGCTCGACTCCCGGTACGGACGTTCCTCCGACCGGTCCGGACGGGTGCCCGGCTGGGTGCCGGTCGCGGTGGTGCTCGCGGTGCTCGGACTGACGTGGCTGACCTGGGTGGCGTGGAGCGCCAGCCGCGAGCCGGTCTCGGCGCGGCTGACCGGCTACGAGGTGGTGTCCTCGCGGCAGGTCGACGTGCGCCTGGAGGTGTTCCGCCGTGGCGGCGAGGCCGTCCGCTGCGAGGTCTACGCGCAGGCCGAGGACCACAGCATCGTCGGGAGCCGAGAGGTGCGGCTGCCGGCCGGGCGTACCGGTACGACGGTGGTGACCACCACGGTCACCACCGAACGCCCACCGGTGAACGGCGTGCTGCGGGGCTGCGAGCTCAGCGGCGCCCGCTGATCGGACACGCGGCGACCCGACCCCGTCGCGCTTGGTAAAGTCTTCGTTTCCGCGTAGGTCGGGTCGGGCCGCGCGGAGTCGCACCCCGGCAGTCCTCGGCACCGGTGCGACGCACCCACCCGACACCCGAGCGGTCCCGACCGGGGCCGAGCAGGAGCGGCGACCGGTACGCAGCCACGGCGCAGCATCAAGACTGGGGCTCGCGTGGTCCCGCCGACGTACAGGAGCAGTGCAGTGACTCAGCAGTCCACCGACGAGAAGAACGTCATCTGGCTCACGCAGGAGGGGTTCGACCGCCTGCAACAAGAGCTCGACCATCTCCGCGGGCCGGCGCGGGCCCAGCTGGCGGCCCGGATCGGCGAAGCCAGGGACGAGGGTGACCTGCGCGAGAACGGCGGCTACCACGCGGCCAAGGAGGAGCAGGGCAAGCAGGAGGCCCGCATCCGCCAGCTCGAGGACATGCTGCGCCGCGCCGAGGTCGGTGAGCGCAAGCCGGACGACGGGGTGGTCGAGCCGGGCATGATCGTGACGATCCGCTTCGAGGGTGACCCGGAGACCGAGACGTTCCTGCTGGGGTCACGTGAGCTGCTGGCTCTGGACCGTTCGGTCGATCTGGACGTCTACTCGCCGCAGTCGCCGCTCGGTTCGGC
Organism: Propionibacteriales bacterium; assembly: GCA_038233355.1. Taxonomy (GTDB): domain Bacteria; phylum Actinomycetota; class Actinomycetes; order Propionibacteriales; family Nocardioidaceae; genus DASQMN01. The sequence goes on along the minus strand of JBBSMD010000005.1, from coordinate 3,598 downwards.
CATCCTCGACAAGAGCCGGGGCGACTCGGCGACCTACGACGCGCCGAACGGTCGCTCGGTGACCGTCGAGATCATGGACGCCAAGCCCTTCACCGGCTGAGTAGGGTCCGGCATCGGCCGCCGGCGACGTCAACCCACAGTGACGCCGTAGCCACCCGACCGCAGGGCCGCCACCGCGTCGTCACGGTGCTCGGCGCTGCGGGTCTCGGCCGACACGGCGATGTCGACCTCGTCGACGTGCAGCTCGGCGGAGTGCCGCTCGTGCACGACCTCGAGGACGTTGACCCGCAACCGCGCCAGCTCGTCGAGCAGCCGCGCCAGCTCTCCGGGGCGGTCCCGCATACGAACCCGCACGGACAAGTAGCGTGAGGACGCTGCGAGCCCGTGCCGGATGACCTGCATCAGCACCAGCGGGTCGATGTTGCCACCGCACAAGACGGCGGCGATCGGCCCGCCGTCGCCGACGACGTCGTCGGGACGCTCGAGCAACGCGGCCACCGCGGCGGCCCCGGCCGGCTCGACCACCATCTTGGCCCGCTCCAGGCACAGCAGGAGCGCTTGGCTGAGCGACTCCTCCGAGACGGTGAGGATCGCGTCGACGTGCTTCTCGACCAGCTCGTAGGGCACCTGCCCCGGTTGACCGACCGCGATGCCGTCGGCCATGGTCGGGCGCCCGGCGACCGCCACGGGCCGCCCGGCGGCCAGGGAGGCGGGCCATGCTGCCGCCTGCTCGGCCTGAACGCCGACGATCCGGACCCCCGGCTTGCGCTCGCGGACGGCCGCCGCGATGCCGGCGACCAGGCCGCCGCCACCGACGGCCACACAAATCGTCGCCACCTCCGGCAGCTGGTCGAGCACCTCGAGACCCAAAGTGCCCTGGCCGGCGACCACGTCGGGATGGTCGAAGGGGTGGATCAGCACCGCGCCCGTCTCGCGCTCGAAGGCGCAGGCGAGCTCCAGCGCCTCGGTGATGTCGGCGCCGCCCAGCCGCACCTCGGCGCCGTAGCCCTGGGTGGCGCGCTCCTTGGGGATCGCGGCTCCCGTGGGCATGAAGACCGTCGACGCGGTGCCCAGCAGCGACGCCGCGAGAGCGACCCCCTGCGCATGGTTGCCGGCGCTGGCCGCCACCACGCCGCGGGCTCGCTCGGCGTCACTCAGCTTGGCGATGCGAGTGTAGGCACCGCGGAGCTTGAACGAGCCGGCCCGCTGCAGGTTCTCGCACTTGAGGTGTACCGGGACGCCGACGAGGTCGCTCAGAGTGTGCGATGTCTCCATCAACGTCGTGCGGGTGACGCCGGTGAGCAGCCTGCGGGCGCTCTCGACATCGGCAAGCGTAACGGTCGCCATGCGGCCAGCCTAGGCGTCCGTACCCCAGCGCCGTGCCACCGCGCGGGTCTGGGTGGTCAACCGATCCGTACGTCGCGTACGACCTCGACGTCGGGCTGATCCTGAGCACGGCCACGGATCACTCCCCGCTCCCACAACAGACGCAGGGCACGACCGTGCACGGCGACGGTGGCGAGGTTGTTGTCGATCCAGGGTCCCTCGAGCACGTCCCAGCGAAAGGGTGGGTCGGGCACCTTGGCCGCGCGAGCGAGCCGGATGAACCCCCACGAGCGCGGCGACGAAGCGAACCGCAGCACGAGCAGCGCCACTCGCGGCAGCTGGTTGCGAATAGGCGAGCAGACTGCCTGCACCATCCGGGTCGTTGTCGGCCGGTCGCTCAGGTCGACCTCACTCAGGTAGGAGTGGTGGACGTCACCGCCGAGGAACACCACCGTGGCCGGTGCCGACCCACGCTTGCCCTCCGCCACCTCCAGCGCCATGTTGGCCACCTGGCGAAACGACTTACCGAAGGCCGACCAGTGCTCCAGGTCGGCGGCCTGCCGAAACTTCTCGCCCCACCGACTCCACCTCGCTCCCCAGTTGCCGGCACACACCGCCTCGTTCCAGGCCTCCAGGTGGTGTGCGCCCACCGGCATCAGGAACGGCAGCGAGCTGGCGATCAGCAGGTGGTCGCAGTCACCCTGGATCTGGTCGTCGAGCCAGCCCAGCTCGACGTCGTCCACGATCGAGCGCTTGTCGTCGATCAGCACCCGGGCCGCCCGGGTGTCGATGACGACCAGCCGGGTCTCGCCGAGACGGCGCGCGAAGCTCCACCGGTAGGAGTCCGATGCGGTGTTGGCGCGCTGGGCGAACGCGTCGAGGATCGGGCCTGCATCGGCGTCGGGTCCGAGCGCACGGACCTGTTGCCACGGCTCGTCCTCGGCCCGATCGGCCGGCGAGAGGTTGCCCAGGTGCTGGTAGACCCAGTACGACATCAAGGCGGCGGTGATGCGGCCCTCCCACCACGGCGCCTCGGCCATCTGAGCGCGCCACGTCTCGGAGGTGTTCCAGTCGTCACGCACGTCGTGGTCGTCGAAGATCATGGCGCTGGGCAGGGTGGACAGTAGCCACCGGTTGGCGGGGTCGGTCCACGCGAGCGCGTACAAGTGCGCGTACTCCTGGTAGTCGGCCAGCTCCGGACCGGGTGGCTCGTCGATGTCGCGTCGGCTCGCGATGAACTCGCGTATCGCGCCACTCGTCTCGTCGGCGTAGACCTGGTCGCCGATGAACAGGAGCAGGTCCGGCCAGCGGGTCTCCGGTTCGGTAGCCAGCCGCAACCCGTACGCGCGCAGGGAGTCGACGCCGTAGGCCTTGTTGCCTTGGCGGTCGTGGCTGACGCTGGCCCGGCACGAGCCGTAGAGCACGCGCGGCTCACGCCCCGGGTCGAGCGTGCGCAACCGGCTCGGGGGGTAGGGCGAGGCTGGATCCGGCCACACGCTCTCGCCGTCGACGAGCACCTCGTACTGGACGGAGTCCCCCGGCGACAGGCCGTCGACGTCGACCAGGGCGTAGTGGTGACCGTGGACGGCGAAGGTCGGGGTGGCCCAGAGGCGTCCGCCGGCACGGACCGCAACCGTGGCAGGTGCCTCGACCTCGACCCACAACACCGCCGACGTCTCGTCGACGTGGCGCAGGAGGGGGCCGAGCACCAGCGGACCGATCTGGTCGGGACCCGTGCGCTCGGGCCAAGATGCGCGTCTCTTCACGACCGCCTTTCTACCCTGCTCGGACCGGATAATCAGTTGCTTGTGTCAACCAGTGGGTGCGGCGTACCGTCGGCTGTCGGCCGCGCCACGGCCTGTGCCCGCGCTCCTACCCCGCGACCGACGCACCACACGATCCGACAGGATGCCACGATGACCACCCAGCCAGCGCCCGGTGGTGCGTACTTGTCGCACAAGCAGATCCTGGTCATCCTCGGCGGACTGATGGCGGGCATGTTCTTGGCCGCCCTCGACCAGAGCATCGTCGGCACCGCACTGCCCCGCATCACCAGCGAGCTGCGAGGCCTCGACCGGCTCAGCTGGGTGGTGACCGCCTACCTGCTCTCCTCGACCGCGTCCACGCCGCTGTGGGGCAAGATCTCCGACCTGTACGGGCGCCGGCTGATCTTCCAGGCCGCGATCGTCACCTTCCTCGTCGGTTCGTTGCTGGCCGGCCTGGCGCAGAACATCGACGAGCTGATCATCTTCCGCGCCGTGCAGGGGCTGGG
>JBBSMD010000004.1:0-55052 GCA_038233355.1 Propionibacteriales bacterium | reverse complement strand
CTCGAGAACCGGTCAGCGGCGGCGGATCCACCTCGTCACGGTGGGCTGTCGGTTGCTCTTCTGGGGAGCGGCGTCGACGTCAGCGCCCCGCGGCCGCTCGGTGAGCACGCTGATCCGAACTGCCCCGTACTGGCCGGCGTCGAGGCAGCGAGACGGCAACCGCAGGGTCACGCTGCGGGTGCGCGCGTGCCATGTGCCGGACGCCCTCGGGCAGGCCGACTGGGGCAGCAGCATCAGCGGGCCGCGCATCACCGCGGTGCGGTCCCTTCGGCCCGGGCGGTGCAGGTGCAGCAGGCGCAGCCCCGACCCGCGCCGGGCCTCCACCGAAACGATGACGCGACCACGCACAGCGTTCGCCAGGCGTACCTGTGCCACGACCGCCTGGTCGTTGTTGCCGATCTGCACGCCGGTGATGTCCAGCCCCGTACGCCAGGTGTCCCGCCCCGCATCAGTGACCGAGAGGTGTCGCGCCTGGACCGGGGACGCCGACAGCGCGACCGCGAGCACGCTCGCGACGACTACTGCCACCCACCGGCCCATGCGGCGAGACTAGAGCCTTCGACCGACGGGGCCCAGCAGGTCAGACGTTCTGCTCGTTGTGCTCGGCCTCCGCGGTGAGCCCCGATCCATCCGGTGTGGCACCGGTGCCGGTGCCCCCCGCCTCGCCCTGGGAGTCGGTCTCGGTGTCGCTGTCGGAGTCCCGTTCGGCGTCGGAGTCCCTGTCGCGCTCGGTCTCGGCTTCGGTGGACTGCGACACACTGTCGTCGGTGTCGTCGGTGTCGTCGGTGTCATCGGTGTCATCGGTGTCATCGGTGTCATCGGTGTCATCGGTGTCGCCCCCCTGCTGGTCACTCTCCACCGACTCCACGTGCAGCTGTCCCCGTCGCGCACCGGGCAGGTTGACCGGCAGCGCGTCGGCGAGCGTGCTGTTGATCGCGACGTCGAGCGGCACGTCCTCGGCCGAGCCGTAAGGAAACTCGCCCTCGCCCTCCCACGCCTCGCGCAACCGTTCGTACGCCGTGGCACGCAGCTCGTCGGGGTCGTGGGCGAAGAGCTGCACCGACATGCTCACGCGGATCTCTTCCATCAGCTGGCTCCTTGCGACTCCTCGTTGCGGCAACTGTCTCGAGACGCACCGTAGACCCGGGCGGCCGTCTCGCCAGTACTTCTCATGGCTGCGTGCTGCTTGTCATGGCTTCGAAGCCATGACCAGCAGCATGTCACCACGTGAACGTGGTATCAGCACACACCCGGCGCTCAGGCCGACTTGGCGGCCGGTGGCTTCTTGGTACGCGTCTTGGCCGGCGACTTCCGGGTGGTCGACTTGGCCGGCTGCTTCTTGGCCGACGTCGACTTGGTGGTCGTCTTGGCACCGGAGCTCTTCCTCGCGGCGGGCTTCTTGGCGGCCTGGGCCTTGGCCGGCGCGCCACCCGACCGGGCCTTGGCCGCGTCAACGCTGCGCCGCAGCGCGCTGACGAGGTCGTCGAGGTCCTCCTCGCCGCCGCGGTCGGTCGTCTGGTCGGGTGTGCGGACCTCCCCGCCGGACAGCTTGGTCTCGATCAGCCCCTCGAGGGCCACCTTGTAGTCGTCCTCGAACCGCTCGGGCTCGAAGGGCGCGGCCAGGCTCTCGATCAACGAGCTGGCCATCGTCACCTCCTGCGGACGTACGCTCACCTCCCGGTCGAGCAGCGGGAACTCGGGGCGGCGCAGCTCGTCGGGCCACAGCATCGTCTGCAGCACGATGACGTTGTCACGCACCCGCAGCACCGCCAGGCTCTCGCGCTGGCGCAGCGCGATCTTGACCAGCGCCATCCGCTCGGTCTCGGCGAGCGCCTCGCGCAGCAAGGCGTACGGCTTGAGCGCCTTCTCGTCGGGCTCGAGGTAGTAGCTGCGGTCGAGCAGCAGCGGGTCGACCTCGTCGGCGGGGACGAACTCGACGACGTCGATCTCGCGCCCGGTGGCCACCGGCAGCGCGTCGAAGTCGTCACGGGTGAGCACCACCAGGCGCCCGTCGTCGCTCTCGTACCCCTTGTCGATCTCGGCGTAGGAGACCTCCTCGCCGCACACGTCGCAGGTGCGCTTGTACCGGATGCGACCGCCGTCAGCGCGGTGCACCTGGTGAAAGCGGATGTCGTGGTCAGTGGTCGCCGAGTAGAGCCGGACCGGCACGTTGACCAGTCCGAACGCCACCGCGCCCTTCCACACCGATCGCATGGCACCCTCCGCTCAGCCGGCCTGACTCCCGGGTGGTGCACCCACCCGTACACCGGCAGCATGGCGCACGTGGCCGCCGCACGCACCTACCTCGACGTCGACGGGCGCCACCTGTCGGTGAGCAACCTCGACAAGGTGCTGTACTCCGACGGCACCACCAAGCACGACGTCATCACCTACTACCTCGGCGTGGCCGCCGTGCTGCTGCCCCTGCTCGCCGGGCGCCCGGTCACCCGCAAGCGGTGGCCCAACGGTACGAGCCAGGGCGCGTTCTTCGAAAAGAACGTGCCCCGCGGCACGCCGGACTGGGTCCGCACGGTGACGCTGGACTCGCCCGGCTCCACCAAGGACCGCGAGCAGATCACCTACCCCGTCCTGACCACCCTCGCCGACCTGGTCTGGATGGCCAACCTGGCCGCGCTCGAGCTGCACGTCCCGCAGTGGCAGGTCGGACCACGCGGCGGGGTACGAGCACCGGACCGGCTGGTGGTCGACCTCGACCCCGGCGAGGGTGCCGGGCTCGCCGAGTGCGCCGAGGTGGCCGGCGTCGTCCGGGCGCTGCTGGCCGCTGACGGGCTCGCCGCGGTGCCGGTCACCAGCGGCTCCAAGGGACTGCAGCTGTACGCGCCGGTCGCGGCCACCCAGGATGCCTCGGTGGTGCGCGAGTACGCGCACCGGCTCGCCGGGCGCGCCGCCGCCGAGCTGCCCGACCTGGTCGTGACCCGCATGACCAAGGCGATCCGCGGCGGCAAGGTGCTGATCGACTGGAGCCAGAACACCGCCGCCAAGACCACCATCACGCCGTGGTCGCTGCGCGGGCGCGACGCGGCCACCGTGGCAGCTCCCCGTACGTGGGAGGAGCTGGCCGACGGCGCGGCACTGGGTCAGGTGCACCGCACCGAGGTGGCCGACCGGCTCGCGACCCACGGGGACCTCGCCGCGGTGTTGCTCGAGCGCGGAGCCCGGGTGCCCACCCGGTGAGGCGCGTGCCGCCGCTGGGACCACCCATCCGCCACTGCCAGCGCACCGAACCCGTTACGGCCGTTCGTCCCCGCCGCTTGCTCGTGTCTGTGAGGCTTTGTCCGTGATCTCGTCGCCGGTCGGGCCACGGCCCCGTGTCGTCGTCGTCGGGTCGGGTGTCTCGGGTCTCACCGCCGCCTACCTGTTGCGCCGCACGCACCAGGTCACACTGCTCGAGTCCCAGGACCGGCTGGGCGGCCACGCGCACACCCACCAGCTGACCGGCGCCGACGGGGTCGACCGCGGCGTCGACTCCGGCTTCATCGTGCACAACGACCGCACGTACCCCCTGCTGAGGCGGCTCTTCGCCGAGCTGGACGTGCCCGTGCGACCGGCCGAGATGAGCCTGTCGATCTCGTGTGCCGGCTGCGGGCTGCAGTACGCCGGGGGCAAGGGCGCCCCTGGCATCATCGCCCAGCCACGGCGGCTTGCCGACCCGCGCTTCGCCCGCCTGCTGCTCGGCATCAAACGCTTCCAGCGGGCCGCCACGCGCTACCTGGAGCAGGCGGCGGCAGACGACCTCACCACGCTGGGCGAGTTCCTCGCCGGCGAAGGCTTCGACGACCACTTCGTGCACCACTACGCCGTGCCGGTGGTCTCCTGCGTGTGGAGCTCTGGCCACTCCTCCGCGCTCGACTACCCCGCCGCGTACCTGTTCCGCTTCCTGGCCCACCACGGGTTCCTGACCCTCGCCGGCTCGCCCCAGTGGTACACCGTCGTCGGTGGCTCCCAGACGTACGTGCGCCAGGTGCGCGACGCCTTGACCGGTGACGGCGCCGTGGTACGCACCGCTGCCGGCGCGACAGCTGTCACCCGCAAACCCGGCGGTGTCGAGGTCGCCGACTCGACCGGCGCGCTGCACGTCGCCGACCAGGTGGTGCTGGCCGCGCACGCCGACGAGTCGCTGGGGCTGCTCACCGACCCGACCGACGCCGAGCAGCGAGTGCTGGGCGCCTTCGGGTACGCCCGCAACGAGACAGTGCTGCACACCGACCGCTCGGTGCTGCCCACCGCTCCCCGCGCCCGCGCGTCGTGGAACTACTCCACGCGGGCCTGCGACTCGGTGCCCGGCAGCGCGGTGGTGAGCTACTGGATGAACAGGCTGCAGGGCCTCGACGGCCCGGACGACTACGTGGTGACGCTCAACGCCACCGACACCGTCGACGCCGACCAGGTGGTGGCCACGATGGCCTACACGCACCCGCTGTACACCGCCGAGTCGGTGGCCGCCCAGCGCGAGCTGGCCGACCTGCAGACCGGGGTCACGGCCTACGCCGGGGCTTACCACGGGTGGGGCTTCCACGAGGACGGCTGCCGCGCCGGCGTCGAGGCGGCCCGGTCGCTGGGAGCGGACTGGTGAGCGCCCCCGACCTGCACCTCGGTCGTGCTCGTCGGGCGCTGTCCGGGCTGCCGCACCTGCCGGCGCTGGTCGAGGGTGTGGTCACCCACCAGCGCCGGGCGCCGCTGCGGCACGGCTTCGGCTACCGGGTCTACCAGTGGCTCGTCGACGTCGACGACCTGCCCCGACCGGCGCCCTGGCTACGGCCCTTCGCCGGCTTCCGCGCCGCGGACCACCTCGGCGACCCGTCGCGCAGCATCGGCGACAACGTGCGCCACTTCCTCGCCCTGCACGGTGTCCAGCTGCCAGGGGGACGCATCGTCATGCTGGCCAACGCTCGGGTGCTCGGGCACGTGTTCAACCCGATCTCGGTCTTCTGGTGCCTCGACGCCGACGGCGAGCTGGCCTGCGTGCTCGCCGAGGTGCACAACACCTACGCCGAGCGGCACGTCTACCTGCTGCCGGTCGACGACGCCGGCCGGGCGGCCACCGACAAGGCGCTCTACGTGTCACCGTTCTTCGCCGTCGACGGCCGCTACGACCTGCGCTTCACCCTGCGGCCCGACCGGGTCGGCACCACGATGGCGCTGCGGCACGGGGACGAGACCGTCTTCACCGCCGCGTTCACCGGTACGCCGTACCCGGCCACGACGCGGCGCCTGCTCGCGCTGCAGGTGCGCCGGCCGCTGATGACCTGGCGGGTCAGTGCGCTGATCCGACTGCAGGGAGTCGCCCTGTGGCTGCGGCGGCTTCCGGTCGTACCTCGGCACCCGCACCGATCCCAGCAAGGAGTCCGCTGAGATGACCGCCGAACCTGTGCTCGACACCTCCGGCCAGTCCCGTGCCCCCGCGCTGGCAGCGGAGCCGCACGTTCCCGACGAGCGAACGTGGCCGGGCCTGGCCACCGCGCCCAACGCGCCGGTGCACGCCGCGATCGCGCGGTCGATCGTGCGGCGTGCGGTCGACCGGTTGCCGGTGCGGGTGACGTTCCCCGACGGCACCCGGTGGGGCGGCGGCGCAGCGGACGCGCCCACCATGCACCTGGTGCGGCCCGGTGCGGTCTTCGCCCGGCTCGGCGCCGACCTGCGCATCGGTTTCGGCGAGGCGTACATGGCCGGTGACTGGACCACCGGTCCCGGCACGGACCTGGCCGACCTGCTGACCCCGTTCGCCGACCGGCTCACCCACCTGGTGCCGCGACCGCTGCAACAGCTGCGCACCCTGGTCGAGCAGCGGCTGCCGCACGCCGAGGAGAACACCCACGAGGGGTCGCGGCGCAACATCGAACGCCACTACGACCTGTCCAACGAGCTGTTCGAGCAGTTCCTGGACCCCACCATGACGTACTCCTCCGCCTGGTTCCCCGACACCCTCTCCGGTGCCGGCGGAGACGATCTCGAGGCGGCCCAGCTGCGCAAGATCGACGGGATGCTCGACCACGCCCACGTCGGCGCCGGCACCCGGCTCCTCGAGATCGGCACCGGCTGGGGTGCTCTGGCGGTGCAGGCCGCCCGCCGCGGCGCCCAGGTCACGAGCGTGACGATCTCCCGCGAGCAGCACGAGCTGGCCCGTGCGCGCATCGCGGCGGCGGGGGTCGCGGATCGGGTGGAGGTACAGATCAGGGACTACCGCGACGTGTCGGGCCAGTACGACGCGATCGTCAGCGTGGAGATGATCGAGGCCGTCGGGGAGAAGTACTGGCCGACGTACTTCGCCACCCTGGACCGCCTGCTCGCCCCCGGTGGCCGGATCGGCCTGCAGGCCATCACGATGGCGCACGACCGGATGCTCACGATGCGCTACTCCTACGGGTGGATCCAGAAGTACATCTTCCCCGGTGGGCTCATCCCCTCGTTGCACGCCATCGACACCACGCTCGCGCAGCACACCACGTTGCGGGTGCTCGAGCGACGCAGCCTGGGCTGGCACTACGCCAGGACGCTGCGGCTGTGGCGGGAACGCTTCGACCACAACTGGCCGGCCATCCGCCGGCTCGGTTTCGACGGCACCTTCCAGCGCATGTGGGAGTTCTACCTCGCGTACTGCGAGGCCGGCTTCCGCACCGAGTACCTCGGAGTCAGCCAGCTGTCGCTGGGCCGCCACCCGGGCTGACCGGAGCTGACCGGGGCTGACCGAGGCTGACTGCGTCGGTGCCTCGAGGGCTTCAGGCGGCTCCGGCGAGGGTCGCCAGCGCCGACGGGAGGTCATGGGTACGGGTGACCTGCACCCATGGCGGTGCACCCAGGTCGCCCTCGGGCCATCCGGGTCCGCCCAGCACCAGCAACCGTGGTCGCGGTGAGTGCGGCCACGGCGGGAGCCAGTCGGTGAAGGCACCGCGGGGCATGCTGGCCCACACGAAGACCGCGCGTGGATCGCACTGCATGACGGTCTTGGCCAGCGCCGAGGGGGTGGTGGCCGCCCCGAGCGCGACGGTGAGCACCCGTCGCTCGCCCAGTGCCGCTTCGAGGACGAGCAGCGGGAGTACGTGGTAGTCGTCGGGTGCCCCGGCCAGCAGCACCGGCTGGCTGGCGGAGCGGCGGACCGTGCCGGTGCGGATGCTTGAGCGCAGCTCGGTGGCCACCCGCTCGCTGACCAGGTGCTCCACCTCGATGCCCAGCTCCCCGTTGCGCCAGCGCTGGCCGATCATGCGCAGAGCGGGCACGACGACGTCCACCCAGCCGGCCACCACGCCGCGGTGCTCGAAGACCTGGCCGAGCTGGCGCCCCAACGCGGCGGAGTCTAGGGCCGCCGCCGCATCGACGATCGCGGCGGCAGCCCCGGCCGTGGTCCGGGTGCGGGCGCCGTCGGGTTCGGTTTCCGGCGTGGTCCTGGACGCCGTGACGACGTCGAGCGGTGCGCTCAGCTCGTCCTCCTCGGTGGTCAACGCCACCGAGGCCGCCTGCTGTGCCGGCACACCGTGGTCGACGAGGCGGCGCATGAGCTCGACCCGCGTGATGTCGGACTCGGTGTAACGGCGGTGGCCGCCCTGGGTGCGACGGCTGGGGCCCAGGTCGTAGCGCCGGTCCCACGTACGCAAGGTGGGGGTGGCGATGCCGAGCATCGAGGAAACTGCACCGACGCCCCACAACAGCTCCCGCCGTCCCGTCGACTCGTCGACGGCCTCTCCGGGCGGGGAGGTCGGACGGTCGGCAGAGGTCATCGGCGTGCGGCGACGGGTCGGGGAGCTACGGGGCGTCGCCACCCACATCATCGCCTGCCATGGCAGGTCTCGCACCCCGGTTCGGGTCGCGGGGGTCCACAGCACACCGCACGCGCCGGCCCCGGTAGGTGGACCGATCCCGAGGGCAGGGTTGCGTTGGTCAATCCATGGTGAGTAAGTTATGCATCAGTTCTTCCGACCAGAAAGAGGCCTCCGATGGCCAACATCGCCCGGCTGCCCGTGCCCTTGCTCGACGTGTACGAGTGGCAGTTCGAGGGGGCTTGCCGTACCGCGGACCCGGAGCTCTTCTTCTCTCCGGAGTCCGAGCGCGGCCCTCGCCGTCGCGCCCGCGAACGCGCAGCGAAGAGTTTTTGCACACGTTGTCCCGTCGTCGAGGAGTGTCTACGGCACGCGTTGCGGGTCAAGGAGCCCTACGGCGTCTGGGGCGGCCAGACCACGGGTGAGCGGCAGGTGCTGGAGGCGGCTCAGCGAGCCGGCTGAGGTGCCCATGCCTAGCCGGGCGGGGGTCCGGTCACCGACAGTAGCGAAGGCGGCGCCTGACGCCCGACAGCCCGCCGGTCAGGTCCAGAAGACGCGCTCCACCACCGCTCGCGCCCGCCGCGCCGTCCGCAGGTAGTCGTCCACCGCACGGCCGGCCGCTTCGGCGGGGTAGCCGAGCAGATGCGCGACCCTGGCCCGCTCGCGGGGGTCGTTGGGGATGGCGTCGCCCGGTCTGCCGCGAGCCAGCAGCACCGCGTTGCGCACCCGGCTGGCGCTGTGCCAGGCCGAGGTCAAGGTGGCACCGTCGCCGGGGTCCAGCAGCCCGGCCTCGGTCGCCGCCCGCAACGCCTCCATCATGGCCGGGGTGCGCAGGCCGGGCACCTCGTGTGCGTGGCGCAGCTGCAGCAGCTGCACGGTCCACTCCACGTCGGAAAGGCCGCCACGACCGAGCTTGAGGTGCAGCGAAGGGTCGACGCCTCGCGGCATGCGCTCGGCATCGACCCGGGCCTTGATCCGGCGCACCTCGAGCACGTCGTCCTCGTCGAGGCCACCGGTCGGCCACCGAATCGGCTCGATCAGGGCGGCGAAGCGGGCGCACACCTCCGGGTCACCGATCACCGGGTCGGCCCGCAGCAGCGCCTGCGCCTCCCAGACCGAGGACCAGCGCGCGTAGTACGCGGCGTACGAGGCGAGGGTGCGGACCAGCGGGCCGTCCTTGCCCTCCGGCCGCAGCCCGGCATCGACGCTGAGCGGCGGATCGGCACCGGGGACCGCCAGCGAGCGGCCTACCTCTTGGGCCACGGCCGACGCCGCCCGTGCGGCGTCCTGCTCGCCCGCGCCCGCCACCGGGACGTGCACGAACATCACGTCGGCGTCGCTGGCGTAGGACAGCTCGTGGCCACCGAGCCGGCCCATCGCCACGATGGCCACGCGCGTCGGCAGCGGCGAGCGTCGTTCGGCCTCGACCGCGCGGCACGCGGCCCGTAGCGCCCCTCCGAGCGTGACCAGGCAGATGTCGCTGAGCCGCTGCGCCACGTCGTCGACGTCGAGGAGGCCGAGCACGTCGGCGGCGGCGGTGCGGAACAGCTCGCGGCGCCGCATCGCCCGCACGGCACCCACGGCGGCGCGCGGGTCACCCTGCCGACGCTGCGCCGCAGCCACCTCCGCGGTGAGCGCCCCGCGGCTGCGCGGGACCAGCTCGGTGGGATCGCCCAGCATCGCGATCGAGTCGGGCGCCCCGGTCACCAGCTGGGTGACGTACCGGCTGGAGGCGAGCAGCGTCGCCAGCTGGTGCGCACCCTCGCCGCCGTCACGCAGGTGGCGCAAGAACCAGTGGGAGCGACCAAGGCTCTCCGAGACGGTACGGAACGCCAGCAGGCCCGCGTCGGGGTCGGGACCGTCGGCGAACCACGCCAGCAGGGCCGGCAGCAGCTGTCGCTGGATTGCGGCCGTCCGCGACACCCCCGCGGTCAGCGTCTCCAAGTGGGCCAGCGCGGCGCGCGGGTCGGCGTAGCCGAGGGCGGCGAGCCGCTCGCGGGCCGCGTCGGCGCTCATCCGCAGCTCCGACCCAGGCAGCGCGGCCACCGTGTCCAGCAGTGGTCGGTAGAAGAGCTTCTCGTGCAACCGGCGCACCTCGTGGTTGTGTTGGCGCCAGTGCTCGAGGACCGAGGCCCCGGGGTCGGTGAAGAACCCCAGTGCCCTGCCGAGCCGCCGCAGGTCCGACTCGTCGGTGGGCACCAGGTGGGTGCGGTGCAGCGCGTAGAGCTGGATGCGGTGCTCGAGGGTGCGCAAGAAGCGGTACGACTCCGCGAGCGCGGCTCCGTCGGTGCGACCGACGTAGCCGCGCGCGGTCAGCGCCTCGAGCGCGGCCAACGTGGAGTGCTGGCGTACGGATGGGTCGTCTCGACCGTGCACCAGCTGCAGCAGCTGCACCGCGAACTCGACGTCACGCAGGCCGCCGGGGCCGAGCTTGAGCTGGCGGTCGACCACCTCGGCGGGGATGTGGTCGACCACGCGCCGGCGCATGGCGCGGACGTCGGGGACGAAGTGTTCACGGCGTGCGGCCGCCCACACCAGAGGGCAGATCGCTGCAAGGTAGTCGCGCCCGAGCGCGGTGTCCCCGGCGACCGGCCGCGCCTTGAGCAGAGCCTGGAACTCCCACGTCTTCGCCCACCGCTGGTAGTAGGCCAGATGGCTGGCGACGGTGCGGACCAGCGGGCCCGTCTTGCCCTCGGGCCGCAGTGCGACGTCGACCGGCCAGATGGTGCCCTCGGCGGTGTGTGCCGAGCACACCTGCACGACATGGGTGGCCAGCCGGGTCGCCACCCGGAGAGCGTCCTGCTCGTCGGCCGCGTCGGCGGGGGCGTAGGCGAAGACCACGTCGACGTCGCTGACGTAGTTGAGCTCGCGTCCACCGGTCTTGCCCATCGCGATCACGGCCAGCCGGCAGCTCACGGCGAGGTCGGCACCGATCCGCGCCCGCCCGATCGCGGTCGCGCCCTCGAGCGTGGCACCGGCCAGGTCGGCCAGTGCCTGCGCAGCCTCGTCGAGCCGCCAGCCACCGGCCAGGTCGTCGGCGGCGAGCCGCAGCAGCAGACGCCGGTACCAGACCCGTAACGCGTCGACGGCCTCGGCGTCCGGCAGAGCCGCGACCGGCGCGTCGGAGCCTGCGTCGGCGTGCACAGCGGTGAGAACCGACGCTCGCAACCGGTGGGGGCCCGACCACACGGGGTCCGTACCGCGCAGCTCCCGCCAGCCGTCGGGGTGTCGTACCAGCCACTCGCCCAGCGCGGCGCTGGCGCCCAGCACCGCGACCAGCCGGTCGGCAAGCCGCTCGTCGTCGCACAGTGCCGCGGCGAGCGGGTCACCGCCGCCGCCGCGACGGTCGGCTGCCGGCAGGAGATCGGCCAGCGACCTCAGCGCCAGGTCGGGGTCGGCACTCCCGGCGAGCCGCTTGAGCAGGTCGTCAGCGCTGTCCCCGACCCGGTCACGGAGCCGGTCCAGGTCGGCTGCGGCCTCGTCACCGTGCTGGAACCCCAAGCGGACCAGGTGCGCCCGCGTCGAGCTGATCCGGGACAACGGCGGGCCGGACGCCGCCCGGCGGACGGTGCTCATCGCCGATCGCTCACGGGTGCACCATCGTTGTCTCGGCGACCTCAGAGCACCGGCAGCAGCCGGTCCAGCTCGAACTGCGTGACCTGGGTGCGGTACTCAGCCCACTCGGCCCGCTTGTTGCGTAGGAAGAAGTCGAACACGTGCTCACCGAGGGTCTCGGCCACCAGCTCGCTGCTTTCCATCACCGCGACCGCTGCCTCGAGGTCCTGCGGCAAGGGCGTGATCCCCAGCGCACGGCGCTCGGCGTCGCTGAGCCCCCAGACGTCGTCCTCGGCTTCGCGGGGCAGGTCGTACTCCTCCTCGATGCCCTTCAGTCCGGCCGCGAGCAGCAGCGCGTACGCGAGGTAGGGGTTGCAGGCGGAGTCGATCGAACGCACCTCGACCCGGGTGGACACGCCCTTGTGCGGCTTGTACATCGGCACCCGCACGAGCGCCGAACGGTTGTTGTGGCCCCACGAGATGTAGGAGGGGGCCTCGCCGCCGCCGAGCAGGCGCTTGTAGGAGTTGACCCACTGGTTGGTCACCGCGGTGATCTCTGCGGCATGGTGCAGCAGCCCGGCGATGAAGCAGCGACCGGTGCGCGAGAGCTGGTACTCCGCGCCGGCCTCGAAGAACGCGTTGCGGTCGCCCTCGAACAGCGACATGTGCGTGTGCATGCCCGACCCCGGCTGTCCGGCCAGGGGCTTGGGCATGAACGAGGCGTAGATGCCCTGGGTGAGCGCCACCTCCCGGACGACGGTACGGAACGTCATCACGTTGTCGGCGGTGGTGAGGGCGTCGGCGTAGCGCAGGTCGATCTCCTGCTGGCCGGGCGCCCCCTCGTGGTGGCTGAACTCCACCGAGATGCCCATCGACTCGAGCATCGTGATGACGTCACGACGGAAGTCCTGCCCGACACCGTGCGCGGTGTGGTCGAAGTAGCCGGAGTCGTCGACCGGCACCGGTATATCGCCGGCACGCGGGCGGCCGGCGAACAGGAAGAACTCGATCTCGGGATGGGTGTAGAAGGTGAAGCCCGCGTCGGCGGTCCGGCCGAGCGTGCGCTTGAGCACGTGGCGCGGGTCGGCGTACGAGGGACCACCGTCGGGCATCAAGATGTCGCACAGCATGCGCGCGGTGGCCGGCCCGTCGCCGCGCCACGGCAGGATCTGGAAGGTGCCGGGGTCGGGCTTGGCGAGCATGTCCGCCTCGTGCACCCGGGCGAAGCCCTCGATCGCCGAGCCGTCGAAGCCGATCCCCTCCGCGAACGCCCCTTCCAGCTCGGCCGGCGCGACCGCGACCGACTTGAGGAAGCCGAGCACGTCGGTGAACCAAAGCCGTACGAAGCGCACGTCGCGCTCCTCGAGCGCGCGCAGCACGAAGTCCTCCTGCTTGCCCATGCCGGCCAGTCTGCCGTACGCCGTCGTCGTGCCCGCCCTGGAGCGCAACTCGACCGCGTCGACTCGACGTCGATCCGAGAGCAGTCCGCGGCGGCCACGGCACTGCGTCATCGAAGGTTGCTATGGCATGATGCCATCCATGATGGTATCCATCGACCGAGCCGGTCGGGTGGTCATCCCGAAAGAGTTGCGCGAACGGCTGTCGTTGGGTCCCGACAGCCAGCTCGAGATCACGGTGCACGACGACGCCCTCCATCTCGCCCCGCTCCGCACCCGCGGGCGACGCATCGTCCTGGTGGACGGGTGGCCGGTGATCGAGGCAGTCGAGGGGATGACCGTGAGCGACGCCGACGTTCTACGCTGGCGAGATGACACTCAGCGCTGACCGCTGGGCGACGGACACCAGCGTCGCGGTCGCCGCCGTCGACGCTGGCCACCGGGCGCACCCGGAGAGCCTGCGCGCGGTACGCGAGCTACGGCCGGCGCTCGCCGGTCACGCGGCGTTCGAGACTTTCTCCGTGCTCACCCGCATGCCGGGCTTGCTCAGCGTGGACCCGTCCGATGCGACGGACCTGCTGAACCGTGTGTTTCCCGAAGTGCTGTGGCTCGAGCCGGACGCAACCATGGCCCTACGCAGGCGGCTGGGCACCGTGGGCATCACTGGCGGCGTCGTCTATGACGCGCTCGTCGGTGAGGCTGCCCGGACTCACGGCTGCCGGCTGCTCACCCGGGACATGCGCGCCCGACGCACGTACGACCTGCTAGGCGTCGACCACCAAGGCCTGTAGCCCATTTCGTAGTCCTCCCCCAGCCGCGCCTCGACACCCTGTTTGCGCTTCCGCGTCCTCCGGCCGTCGGTGCATGCGCGTGACTGCGTGGTGGAGCCCCAGACCTCGAGCTTCTGCAGCTGGTCGGTGTCGTCGTCCCCGCCGCCGCCGTTGTTGGGCCTTCCCGTCCCGCCGAGGGCGCTGTTCTCCACGGTGACCAGCTGGGCGGCCGCGTCGTAGAAGTAGCCGGTGACATCGCCGGCCTGGCCGGGCACCTGCTGGGACAAGGTGACGATGTTCGCGGACACTCGGTAGCCGGGCATCCAAAGCCCCGGTGGACGCTTCAACGAAGACGGTCCGGCGTCCGACGGAGCGCTGTTCGAGGTCGGCGTTCTTGGTCTGGACGGGGATGATCCGGTTGTCATCCACGCAATGCCGCGGCGGCCGAAGTTCTACCGGTTCCTCGGGTGAGGAGGTGATCAACCATGCGACACACAGACGAGGAGATCGAGCGGGCCGCCAGGCGCTTCGAGGAGCTCGCCGACGAGCTGGACCCTGCGACCGTCGAGCTCGACGACACCGAGGACCTCCGGGCGGTCGCGGTCGCGGCCGCGGTCGCGGTCGCGGCCGAGGCAACGCGGATGGACGAGGCTCGACTGCGGGAGGCTGTCGGGGTGGCCCGGGCCCACGGCAGGTCGTGGAACCACATCGCCCTGGCCTAGGAGTTTCTCGGCAGGCCGCACGCCAGCGATTCGCCCGATCCGAGACACAGGGCGTCCGGTAACCCGAGTGCAGGCCACTCATGGCAATCCCCTGAAAGCGTAGAGACCCGATTTTGTGGGCTCTTCGCGGTAGCGCGTGATTTTGTGGTTCGGTCTTCTGCACTGGCCGGGCTGCCGAAGGACCGACCCGGCCAAGCCCGGTCCCGGGGTGAAGCCCGAAGCCTTCGGTAGGCTCGCCGGCGTGCCGCAGCTTCGTCTCGCGCTCGCCCAGATCGACGTGTGCGTCGGTGACCTGAGCGGCAACGCCGCCCTGCTGCGCAGGGTGAGCGCGCGAGCCGCCGGTCGTGGGGCGCACGTCGTCGCCTTCGGGGAGATGGCGCTGACCGGCTACCCGGTCGAGGACCTGGCACTTCGATCCTCGTTCGTCGACGCCTCCGGCGAGGCGCTCGAGCAGCTGGCCGCCGACCTGGCCGCCGACGGGCTCGGGGAGCTGGTCGTGGTGACCGGTTACCTGGACCGGCCCGACAACAACCAGACCGAGCCCGATGAGACCCCGGACACCGCTGGGCCGATCGGGCTGACCGGTCCCGACCGGCTACCGCGCAACGCCGCCGCCGTGCTCCACCGGGGGAAGGTCGTGGCCAGCTCGGCCAAGCACCACCTGCCCAACTACGGCGTCTTCGACGAGTACCGCTACTTCTCCCCCGGTGACGTGCTGCCGGTGGTGCGGGTGCACGGGGTCGACGTGGCGATTGCGATCTGCGAGGACCTGTGGCGCGACGGTCCCTCGGCGGCGGCCGCGGCGGCAGGCGCCGGTCTGCTGCTGGTGATCAACGCGTCGCCGTACGAGCGGTGCAAGGACGACCTGCGGCTCGACCTGTGCGCGCGGCGAGCCCGCGACGGCGGCTGCGCGCTGGCCTACGTCAACATCGTCGGTGGCCAGGACGAGCTGGTCTTCGACGGGGACAGTCTCGTGGTGGACGACGACGGTGAGCTGCTGGCTCGGGCCGGACAGTTCGTCGAGGAGCTGCTGGTGGTCGACCTCGACCTGCCGGCGTCGACACCGGGGCTGCCGGATGCCGGCGACACGTTCGAGGGGCTGCACGTGCGCCGCACGGTGGTGTCCCACGAGCCGGTGCCGGCGTACGAGGCACAGCCGTGGTCGGCGACGTCGAGGCTGGACGACCTGGCCGAGGTGTGGCACGCGCTGGTGCTCGGCCTGCGCGACTACGTGCGCAAGAACGGGTTCTCGACCGTGCTGCTCGGGCTGTCCGGCGGTATCGACTCGACAGTGGTGGGAGCTCTGGCGGTCGACACGCTGGGGCCGGAGTGCGTCTTCGGGGTGTCCAACCCGAGCGCGTGGTCAAGCGATCACTCCCGCTCCGACGCCGCCGAGCTGGCCCGGCGTACCGGTCTGCACTTGCAGACGGTGCCGATCGCCGAGCTCTTCGACGCCTACACCGACGCGGTGCACGTCGACGGGGTGGCCGAGGAAAACCTCCAGTCACGCATCCGGGCGGTGCTGTGGATGGCCTTGTCGAACCAGCACGGGCACCTGGTGCTGGCGTGCGGCAACAAGAGCGAGCTGGCCACCGGCTACTCCACCATCTACGGCGACGCGGTCGGTGGCTTCGCCCCGATCAAGGACGTGCCCAAGACGCTGGTGTGGGAGCTGGCGTGCTGGCGCAACGCCGAGGCCGCCCGCCGCGGCGAGACCCCGCCAATCCCCGAGAGCGCCATCGCCAAGCCGCCCAGTGCCGAGCTGCGGCCCGGACAACTCGACACCGACTCGCTGCCCGAGTACGAGGTGCTCGACCGGCTGCTCGACGCGTACGTCGAACGCGACCACGGATCGGCCCGGCTGCTGGCCGACGGGTTCGATCCGGAGCTGGTGGAGCGGGTGCTGCGGCTGGTCGACCGGGCGGAGTACAAGCGCCGCCAGTACCCACCGGGCCCGAAGATCTCGGCACGCAACTTCGGCCGCGACCGGCGGCTGCCGATCACCAACGCCTGGCGGGAGCGGGTCGGCGCGGACGGCAGTGACGGAGCGGTCGCGCCGACCGCCGTGCCGGCGGTGACTGCCCAGGAGTCGGTCCCGTCGACGCGAGAGCCGGCGCAGGGGCGTGCGCAAGAGCCGGCCCAGGCGTCGGCGCAGGAGCCGGCACCGCGGCGTGGCCGGGAGTCGGTACAGGCGCGTGCGCAGGAGCCGGCGACTGAGGCACCGTCGTGACCCAGCCGGAGGAGCCGCCGCCGTACGGCAGCGGGGCCGCTCACCTGGCCGGTGTCCCGGGTGGTCCAGCCACCGGCCCCGCTGACAGCCCGGTCGTGCAGCGGGTGCGCACCCACCACCTGCGGCTGTGGAAGCAGCAGGGCCGGCGCTGGCCGATGCTCACCGCCTACGACCAGAACACCGCCGCGATCTTCGACGAGGCGCAGATCCCGGTGCTGCTGGTGGGCGACTCGGCCGCCAACAACGTCTTCGGGCACGCGACCTCGCTGCCGGTGACCGTCGACCAGCTGCTGTCGCTGACGCAGGCAGTGACCCGTTCGGTGCGCCGGGCGCTGGTCGTGTCCGACCTGCCGTTCGGGTCCTACCAGCGCAGCCCGGAGCAGGCCTTCGACACCTCCGTGCGGTTCATGAAGGAGGGCGGCGCACATGCGGTCAAGCTCGAGGGCGGCGTGGCGATGGCGCCGCACGTGCGGCTGCTCACCGACGCCGGGATCCCGGTGATGGCGCACGTCGGCTTCACCCCGCAGGCCGAGCATGCGCTCGGCGGCTACCGGGTGCAGGGCCGCGGTGGCGCGGCCGACCGGGTGCGCACCGACGCACGGGCGATGCAGGAGGCCGGCGCCTTCGCGATCGTCCTCGAGATGGTGCCCGGCGCGGTGGCTGCGGAGGTGACGGCCGAGCTGGCGATCCCGACGGTCGGGATCGGTGCCGGACCATCCTGTGACGCCCAGGTGCTGGTGTGGACCGACATGGCCGGCATGGGCAGCGGCCGGCTGGCGCGTTTCGTCAAACAGTACGCCGACCTGCGGGGAGTGCTGCTCGACGCGGCACGGGCTTATGCGGCCGAGGTGGAGTCGGGCGCCTTCCCTGCCGCCGAGCACACCTTCGAGTGAGCCGCTGGCGGATGAGCTACGCGGACACGTCGACGTCTCCGCTGAACCCTCGACCTGCACGGAGGTCTAGGGGCCAATCCTGCACATGCTAATGTATGTGCATGTTGGAGCATCGGTTGCAGATCCTGCTCGACGATGCACGGCACCAACGGTTGACCACCGCGGCGAGGGCACGCGGCGTCTCGGTCGCCACCATCGTCCGCGAGGCCATCGACCGCGGGCTGGCAACCGACGCCCCCCGGCGTCGGCGAGCCGGTGACACGCTGCTGTCCGCCGATCCCGGCCCCGCACCCGACGTCCCCGAGCTGCTCGCCGAGCTCGACGAGCTGCGGGGCCGGCGCGGGTGATCGTGCTCGACACCACCGTCCTCGTGTACGCGACGGGCGCTGAGCACCCTCTGCGCACACCGTGCCGCCGGCTGCTCGACGCGGTGGCCGACGACGCTGTCACCGTTACGACGACGGTGGAGGTGATCCAGGAGTTCACCCACGTACGGGCCCGGCGGGGCACCCGCGCCGACGCCACCGCGCTGGCGGTGGCCGCGGCCGACCTGCTGGCGCCACTGCTCCCGGTCCCCGAGTCGGCGCTCCGAGACGGCCTGGCGCTGTACGCCGCGAGCAGCAGGGTGGGTGCGTTCGACGCCGTACTGGCCACCGCGGCGCTCGCGGGTGGCGCCGACGCGCTGGTCTCGGCCGACAACGCTTTCGCCGAGGTGACCGGGCTACGACACGTGGTCCCCACCGAGGCCGCCATCTCGGCGCTGCTTGCGCGGCGCTGAGCGGCCCGCCTGCCTCAGACCTCGTTGCCGAGCTGTTCGAGCAGCACCTGCGGCGCCTCCACCAGCGACGGGCCGTACCACGTGAGGTGGCGCCCGGAGACCAATGCGACCGGCACCCCGGGAAACGCCTCGGGGCCGTCGTCGGCGGTGAACACGTACGGCTCGTCGGGCAGCACCACGAGGTCGTGCGGCGGCAGGTCGGCGAGGTCGAGGCGCGGGTAGCGCTCACCGTGCCCGGCCAGCGCGTTGTCGACGCCGAGTCGCGCCAGGACGTCCCCGGCGAAGGTGTCGCGGCCCAGCGCCATCCACGGCCGCCGCCAGATCGGCACCACCGCTCGCCGACGCTGGCCGCTGTGCGGACCCGACCATGCCCGCTGCACGTCGTCCAGCCACGGCACGTCCTCGGCACCGAGCCGCATCAGCAGCGCGCGCAGCTGGCTCAGCGCCTGCGGCACCGTGGCCGGGTCGGTCTGGTGCACTGCCAGCCCGGCCAGTCGCAGCGACTCCACGTCCTCGGCCCGGTTCTCCTCCCGGTTGGTCACGACCAGGTCCGGCTGCAGGGCCAGCACCGCGTCGAGGTCGGGGTACTTCGTACCGCCCACCCGGGCCACGTCGAGGTCAGCGGGGTGGGTGCACCAGTCGGTCGCGCCGACGAGTGCGTCCGGCACCGTGGAAGCGATCGCCTCGGTCAGAGACGGCACGAGGCAGACGACCCGGCCAGGGGCGGTCACAGGTCGGTGATCCGCAGGCCGGCGTGCGCCTTGTACCGGCGATTGATCGCGATCAGGTTGGCCGTCAGGGCCTCGACCTGACGGGCGTTGCGCAGGCGGCCGGCGTAGACACCGCGTGCGCCGGGCAGGAGCCCGGCCAGGGCGATCACCTGATCGGTGGCCTCGCGGTCGTCGCCGAGCACGAGCACGTCCTGGCCCAGCGAGTGCACGTCAAGGTCGGCCAACGTCACCGCTGACACGTGGTGGAAGGCCGCCGTCACCCGCGCCTCTGGCGCCAGCGCCTGCGCCTGCTCGGCGGCGCTGCCCTCCGCGACCTCGACCGGGTAGGGGCCTCGCGCGTCGAAGCCGAGGGGGTTGACGCAGTCGACGACGACCTTGCCGGCCAGCGCGTCGGCCAGCTCGCGGACCGTGTCGGCGTGGGCAGCCCACGGCACCGCCAGCACGACCACGTCGGCGGGCTCGACGACACGCTCGTTGCTGTCGCCCTCGGCGCCGACCGCGGCGGCGGCGGTGCGCGCCCGGTCGGCGTCGCGGCTGCCGATCAGCACGGTGCAGCCCGCGGCCACCCACCTGGCCGCGAGCCCGCGCCCTTGCGGCCCGGTGCCGCCGACGATGCCGATCACGGTGGAGGCCACGCCGCGATCCTGTCAGGCCCGCGTTGGTTCGGGGTGGCCCCGGTCCAATAGGTTGGTATCGGTGCCACCCCGAACCAACCGGAGGCGGCACCACAGCCACCCAGTGGACCACGGACTCGAACGACGGTCAGTCCTGCCAGCGAGGGTCCTCGTCCCAGGCCTCGTTGCGTTCCTCCACCTTCTCCAGCGCCCGCGACGCCTCCGCCGCTGACGCGTAGGGCCCCAGCCGGTCGGCCGCCTTGCAGCCGGAGGCTTCCTCCACCGTGTGGTGCTTGAGGCAGAACCAGTACTGATCTTCCATTGGACCTCCCACTCCTCGACGTGCCCATCTTGTCCCCTCCCGAGGCCGCAGGCACCCGACCTAGACTCGGGCGGGTGAGCGTCCTTGCCCCGTACCCCCTCTCGGCCCGGCGGTCCGTACCGGCTTCGATCGCACGTCCGGAGTACGTCGACCAGCCGATGCCTCAGCCCTACCGTGGCACCGAGGTCAAGGACGCCGCGACGCTGGACCGCATGCGCGTCGCTGGCCGAGTCGCGGCCCAGGCCCTGCGCCGGGTCGGCGAGGTGGTGGCCCCGGGGGCCACCACCGACGAGCTGGACCGGGTCGGGCACGAGTTCCTCCTCGCAGCCGGCGCCTACCCGTCGACCCTGGGCTACAAGGAGTTTCCCAAGTCACTGTGCACCAGCGTCAACGAGGTCATCTGCCACGGCATCCCCGACGCCCGGCCGCTGGCCGACGGCGACATCGTCAACATCGACATCACCGCCTACCTCGGCGGTGTGCACGGGGACACCAACGCGACCTTCCTCGTCGGTGACGTCGACGCAGAGAGCCGCCTGCTGGTCGAGCGTACGAAGGAAGCCACCCTGCGCGGCATCCGGGCGGCCAAGCCAGGGCGGCAGGTCAACGTCATCGGCCGCGTGATCGAGATGTACGCCAAGCGGTTCGGCTACGGCGTCGTACGCGACTTCACCGGGCACGGGATCGGCACGGCGTTCCACTCCGGGCTCGTCATCCCGCACTACGACGAGCCCCGGTTCGACACCGTGATCGAGGCCGGCATGACGTTCACCGTCGAGCCGATGCTGACCCTCGGCACCCCCGAGTGGGACCTGTGGGACGACGGCTGGACGGTCACGACGCAGGACAAGTCGCGCTGCGCCCAGTTCGAGCACACGATCGTCGTCAACGCCGACGGCCCGGAGATCCTGACAACCGCTTGACGAGCACAGGCTGAAGGCCCGAGCGGTGACCTCGGAACGGGTCAAACTGGTCGGAACGGGGTATCCTTTCCTGCGGTTGTCGCACCCGTATGCTCGCTTCGCTCGAGGCACGCGCCACCCACCGAAACCTTCCTCGGGGAGTCTCATGCGTCCTTCACCCGCACTAGCGCTCGGCCTGGTCCTGGCCGCGGTCCTGATTCCTACAAGCGCGCAGGCCGCGTACCCCTCCCCGGTCGTGGTCTCGGCTGATGCCGACGACAACACCCCGCAGCTGGTGGCGACCACAGCGGTCCCGAGGCCGCACGTGGACGCGATCGCGGAGCTGCGCGCAGGCACCGCAACGACGATGTTCGCCGGTGGCGACTTCGACACCATCGCGCAGAGCGCCAACACCTACTCCCGGGTCGACCTCGTCGCGTTCGACGCCGCCACCGGAGCGGTCTCCACCCGGTTCAACCCCTCGATCGTGGGCACGCAGGTCTGGGCCCTGGCCACCGACCCGCAGACTAACTCGGTCTACGTCGCAGGCCAGTTCACCTCGGTGGACGGCGTCAGTCGACCAACCCTGGCCAAGCTCAACGCCACGACCGGCGCGGTCGACCGCAGCTTCAACCCGCCGTTCCGAGGCGGCCGCATCACCGATCTCGAGCTCGCCACCCTGAACGGCACGAAGTACCTCATCATCGGCGGCAAGGTCGGCAAGAAGCTGATGGCCCTCGACCCGGCGACCGGCAAGGACACCGGCTACCTCGGCCTACCCGGCCCCATCACCGACGCGATCCCCGGCGCCTGGGGGGGCGTGGCGGTCTACCAGTTCGCGCTCGACCCGAGCGGTACGCACCTGGCGGTCACCGGCAACTTCTCCACCGTCGCGGGGCAGGCGCGTACCCGGTTCGTCATGCTGCGGCTCACCGCGGCCGGCGCGAGCGTCGACAGCTGGTACTACCCCGGATTCGCTAAGCCGTGCACGTCCACCGCGCCCCGGCGGGTCGCGTACCTGCAAGGAGTGGACTGGTCGCCCGATGGCAGCGCCATCACGGTGAGCGCCACCGGCCAGATCCCCAAGTCACCGGCCGACATCTGGTACCACCGGCTCGGCAACAGCAACAAGCCCAACACCACGGTGTGCGACGCCGTGGGCCGCTTCGCGCTGGCCGATCCCACCAAGCCGCTGTGGATCAACTACACCGGTGGCGACAGCGTGTGGGTCGTCGCGGACACCGGGGCGGCGGTGTACGCCCAGGGGCACTTCAAGTGGCTCGACAACCCCGACGGCTACGCCAGCCTTGGGATCGGTGACAAGACCTCCCGCGCACCGGCGGCGTCGCGCCGGGGCATCGGCTCGATCGACCCTGCCACCGGCCTGGCGAACAGCTGGAACCCGGGCGTCGTGAGCCGTACCGGCGGCAAGGCCCTGCTGGCCACGTCCACCGGCTTGTGGGTCGGCAACGACTCGACCCGGTTCGGCACCGAGCGGCACTACGGGATCGCCTTCGCCCCGCGCTGACGTCCACGTCGCGGTGCATGTGTGGCCCTGGGGTGCCCGCCGAGGCGCCTCCTACGTATCGCGGCTCCACGTTGGCGTTGAACTTCGCAGACGAGGCGGCGGTGGACGACGCGCTGGCCCACGCCGTCCAGGTGGGCGCGCGCTTGGTCAAACCGGGCTGTCGGGCCGAGTGGGGCAGGTACTCGGCTTACTTCGCCGACCCGGACGGACATCTGTGGGAGGCGGCGTTCGCCCCGGGCTTTCCCGTCGCCGACGACGGCACCATCGACATCCCCGGCTGAGCCCAGCACGACCGGTCGGTTAGCGTGTCCCGGACCCCGCCGAAGGAGTGTGCGTTGTCTCTCTCGCATCTGCGGGCTGCAGTGGCCACCGGAGACGACGAGACGTTGATCCGGTACGTGCGGTTGCACGTCGGCGACGGCGACGAGGCTGCCGGTCGCCGCGAGATCGACAAGGCGTGGGTCCAGGCGCTCACCGTCCTGCTGGACCTGCCTGACGTCGACCGCGCTTTCGTACTCGACACCCTGCGTACCCAGGATCGCGCCACGCTGGCGCACCTGTTCTTTTCCCTGCACTTCCATCTTGTACAGCAGTCCGGAGAGTGGATCCATGACGGCGACCTATGAGAACCGACAACTGCGCAAGGGGCTATGGCACACCGTCAACGAGCGCTATCCCGGCTCCATGATCACCAAGAGCGATGTCGTGCCGCTCGCGCGCCCAACCCAGCCACTCAGCGAGTCCCGACTGACGTTCGTGAGCACAGCCGGTGTCCAGCCGGCGGGGACGTTGCCGTTCGACGTGGTCCACCCCGTCGGCGACTACAGCTTTCGCCGCGTCCCCTCCGGCTCCAACCCGGCTGACCTGGAGATTCACCAGCTGAAGTACCCGACTGACGGCGCTAACCGCGACCTCAACGTCATCTTCCCGATCGAGCGGCTGAACGAGCTCGCACACGAGCAAGTCGTCGGCGGGCTCACCGAGAACTTCTTCTCCTTCATCGGCTACAACATGGACCCCGACCTGCTCGAGCACACGCTCGCCGAGGACCTCGCGCAGGCCGTGGCCGACGAGCACGCAGACCTCGCGCTGCTCGCCCCCGCTTGACCGATCTGCCACCAGTCGGTCGGACTGGTCCAGCGCGCCATCGAACGGCGCGGCATCCCCACGGTCTCGGTCACGGTCGCCCGAGACGTCACCGAGCACGTCAAGCCGCCCCGCGCCGTCTTCGTACCGTTCCGGATGGGACACCACTTCGGCGTCCCCTTCCACGTCAGCGCACAGCGACGGATCATCACCGACGCCTTGGACTTCGTCTCCACGGCGGAGCGGAGCGGTCAGATCCTCGACCTACCGTTGCGATGGGGCGATCTACGCCGAGAAGGCGCCGAGATCGAGCGACGGCGCAACCAGCGCTGACCCACGGTCACCCGTCGCCGGCGCCCGCTCCGGCTACAGAGCAGCTCCCAGCGCCTCGAGCAGGCGCGCGACGTCGTCGGCGGTGTTGAACACGTAGGGCGAGACCCGCAGGTTGTCGCCGCGCAGGCTGACGTGCACCTGCGCTTCGGCCAGGCGTTGCACGACTGCGTCCGGTGATCCGGTCGGCAGCCGCAGACCGACGATGTGACCGGCGCTGAGCCCGACGTGAGGCGACAGGCCGAGTGCCGCGGCGCCGTCGAGGACGGCTGCGGTCAACGGTTCCACGGTGGCGGCGACGCGCTCCACCGACCACTCGGCCACCGTCTCGAGGGCCGCGAGCGCCATCGGAACGAGGACGAAGTTGCTCGCCTCTCCGCCGTCGAAGCGGCGGGCGCCCGGCCGAAAAGAGTCGGTGTAGGACGTCAGGTTGGCGAAGTCCTCGCTGCCCTCGCGACCGGCCCAATGGTGCTCCAGCGGCCGCCAGTCACGGCAGTGCGGCGCCGTCCACGCGTACCCGAGGCTGTCCGGACCCAGCAGCCATTTGTAGCCCGCGGCGACCACCACGTCCGCGCCGATCTCGTCCGCGCGCAGCGGCAGCACGCCGAGTGACTGGGTCGCATCGACGACGAACATGGCACCGACGGCGCGTGCCGCTGACCCGATCATGGCGAGATCGATCAGGGCGCCGGTCATGAAGTGGCAGTTGGGCACGGCCACGACCGCCGTCCGCTCGTCGATCGACTCGACGACGGCCTGCGTCCAGTTCCCGTCCTCGGGACGTATCACGGCGACCACTGTCGCTCCGGACCGCTGCGCGAGGTCCCGCCACGGATACACGTTCGACGGGTACTGCTCGGTGAGGACGACGATGCGGTCCCCGGCGGATGCCGACGCGTTCGCCGCCGCGGTGCTCAGCGCGTAACTCGCGGCGGGCGCGACCGCCACGCCGTCTGCGTCACCGTGGACCAGCTGTGCGAACAGCGTGCGCAGCCGCTCGAGATCGTCGAAGAAGTCCTTCGGTCCCAGGCTCCACGGCCGTTGCTTGCGCTGTGCAGAAGCGATCCCCG
Organism: Propionibacteriales bacterium; assembly: GCA_038233355.1. GTDB lineage: Bacteria > Actinomycetota > Actinomycetes > Propionibacteriales > Nocardioidaceae > DASQMN01. The sequence goes on along the minus strand of JBBSMD010000004.1, from coordinate 30,352 downwards.
CCTCCGTCACACGATGCGGTTGGGGTGCCATGTACGCGCAGTTGAGATACGCCACGTCGTCGGGGATGTCGAACGCGTCGCGCTGCGCCGGCAGCGGCGTCGTCGTGCCAAGTCCGAGCGTTTGCTGCACGCGTCCTCCGTCTCACCGCCCCGGTGAGACTTGCACCGGTTCGGTCTTCGCCCCCACCGACTTCGGTGCGCATCTTGCCGTACCAGCGCCTCGAAGCGGCACCGGCCGCGCACGGCGGTCTGGGCGTACGGTGATCCCGACCCGGAAGACCTACCGGGCCGGCTCAAGGAGGCCACGTGCGCATCGCCGCCGCCCAAGCGCGGCCAGTGTGGCTGGACCCCGCGCGGACGACCGAGAAGGTCCTGGCCTGGCTGGGGCACGCCGCGGCGCAGCAGGTCGACCTGGTCGCCTTCGGTGAGACGTTCCTGTCCGGCTACCCGGTGTGGCTGGAGCTGACCGGCGGCGCGCAATTCGACGACCCGGCCCAGAAGCAGGCGTACGACGCCTATCTCGACGCCGCCGTCGTCATGGAAGGGCCCGAGATCGCGCTCGTCGTCGAGGCCGCTCGTGACCTGAGCATCTTCGTCTACCTCGGCGTGGCCGAACGAGGAAGTGGGCCGGGCAGCGGCACCGTGTTCTGCACCCTGGTCGGGATCGACCCGTCCGCGGGCGTCGTCAGCTCCCACCGCAAGCTGATGCCGACCTATGAGGAGAGGCTCGTCTGGGGGATAGGCGACGGGGAGGGCCTGCGCACCCACCGGGTCGGCCCCGCGCGGGTCGGTGGGCTGAACTGCTGGGAGAACTGGATGCCCCAGGCCCGGCACGCTCTGTACGCCGGCGGTGAGGACCTCCACGTCAGCGTGTGGCCGGGCAACCCCCGCAACACCGCGGACATCACCCGGTTCGTCGCGCTGGAGGGGCGGGTCTGGTCGCTGGCGGCCTGCGGCCTGATGTCGCTGGACGACGTCCCTGGCGACTTCCCCCTGCGGGCGGCGCTGGAGGAGTCGGGAGTCCAGGACTACTGCACGGGTGGTTCCGCTGTGGCCGGTCCGGACGGCAGTTGGGTCGTGGAGCCGGTCACGAGCGAGGAACGACTCGTCGTCGCCGACATCGATCTCGGGGAGGTCCGCGCCGAACGACAGAACTTCGACCCCACTGGTCACTACAGCCGGCCCGACGTCTTCGCCGTCACCGTCGACCGCCGGCGGCGCGAGGCATCTCACTTCCTCGACTGAGCCCGGTGGGGGACCGGCATCGCAGCCGAAGCCACGCAGTGACCTGAATAACAGCGACTCATGGAGTCCTTCGTCGTCCTCGCTGACCTGCGGGTCGTAGCCCTGGTCGACGAGCTTAGCTCGGGCTGCGTAGTCGGTCGTAGTCCGGCCTCCCTGGGGCAGCAGGGTCGCTTTCCGACTCCTGATCGGTGATCGTGGTGCTGGTGCCTGCGCCACTAAAAGGAGAAGCCCGCCCTGCTCGAGCTCGGCGCCTGCTTGCGTGACCTACGAACCAAAGTCGGGCTGAGCCAGGCGTTGCTGGCCAATCGAGCCGGACTCTCGGAGCGGTCCTATCGCAGGATCGAGCATGGGGACCGCCGAACAAGGGCGAGCACACTGCGGCGCATAGGCGACGGCCTCGTCGCCCACACGGCCGCGTTGGGAACGGCGGACGAGGTGACGGCACGCTTGCTGCAAGCTGCCGGCCCCAATCTGGCCGACGAGAGCAAGTACCGCTCCCGAGTGAAGGAACGTCGGCGACGGCGCATGGCCAAGCAAGACCGCCGCCCCGCTACCGAACACACCATCGAGTACATGCACCTCACCGGTGTAGGCGTGGTGCAGTACCACAGGCATCGGCGTTGGGTCACACGCGAGGCGACGCGCGAGCACGAGTATTACGTCCTCGGCCAACGGTCCAAGTGACTTCGCCGGCCGTCAACCTCGAGCCTCCGACGTGACCTGGATCGGAGTGACCGGTGGCTGATAGGTCAACCGCCCGCTGATCGGAGGCAGTCGCGGCGGGCTCGACATGTATGAGTCGCACGGCTCGATTGCTCGCCGGCATTCAGCCCCCTGCGCATCAGGTCCCACTACGCACGCGCGCGCAAGAGCTCACCAGCGCCAAGACTGCCAGACCCGAGGACAACGGAGCGGGTCGGATCGATGAGCGGCCGGTCGACGTCCCTCGGTTGCGCGGTGGGCATCACGCCTCCCGCTCTCGTGCGGCCAGCCATGGGCACCCGGCGTCATGGTGGACGGTGTTGAGGTAGACGCCGGGTGCCTGCTTCTCGACGACCTGGTAGGCGAGGCAGTCGTCGCAGCCGCCGGGGATGGTGCGGCCGGCGTAGGCGTCGAGCACCGACGTGACGGGGTTGCGTGGGCGGCGACGGTTACTCATCCGCGCTCCTCGACAGAGGGACGGGTAGGTCACCGCGTCCCGCGTCCCTCCTAATGGAGAGGCACACGGGGACACGGCCTCTGACCTGCGTATCCTGGGACACGGCGGGACACGGCGGGACACGCTGGGGACACGGGGACACGCTCACCTTGTTGACCCCTCCGCCGGGTACGGCTTGAGCAGCCGATGCGGGGTGTCGTCGGAGAGGTAGCCGTCGACCTGCAAGAAGGTGACGGCCTCACGAATGCTGGCCGCCTTGCCAGTCACGAGCGTCTCGATCTTGCGTGCGGCAAGCGGTCCGTGCTGCTCGATCACCGCAGCCACCCGCTCCATGAGCACCGTGGGTCGCCAGCTCTCGTCACGGCCGTGCGGCGGCTCGATGCTCACCTCGGCGAAGTCCTGGTCGCGGCTGACCAGCACCAGGTCGCCGAACCAGTGCAGACCAGCCGACGGCAGTGCGTGCCCGCGGAGCTGGCCGGGCCGGTCCTTGGCGATACGGATCGTCGAGCGGCCGGTGAGGCCGACCCCGAACGGCGTCCGGTTGTCGAGGACGTGCTGCGCTCCGTCGAGGCCGGACAGGTTGTGCTGCGGGCGTTCAGCTCATCGAGTGCCGCAGACAGCAGCAGCCAGGTCTTGCCGCCCTCGGATTCGCTGACGACGACGTGCGCCTTGGATGGATAGAACAGGCCGACGCCGTCGGCGCGACGGCCCACGGTGGGCTCTGGTGGGCGGTAGGTGCCGTCGAGCACCGAGGAAAGGTCGACGGGCTGCCAGGGTCTCGGCTGACGCCCCAGCTCGGGGCATGCTGTCCAGTCGTCGCTAATGCTCACGCCCATCACGCCACCTCCGCGAGCACGGCGTCGACCAGCTCGACGTCGGCGGGTCCGAGACCGAGCGATGCGCGAGCCCGGCACGCCCGAGCGGTCGCGGCGAGGCGACGGTCACGGTCTGCGAGCCGCTCACGGCTTGGCAGCAGACAACGGTCGCTAAGACGGAAGCGGCCGAACGGCCGGTGCCCGTGGATGAGGTGGTCGCACTTGCGCGACTTCTCGACGTGCCGATCGGGTGCCTAGTCGTCGACCCTGCTGACCCGGAGCGACGTAGACAACAGGACCTCTTGCTCGCCCGGCAGCGGTACCTAGGCGCCCAGCGGGCGCACCGGGCCGCCGAGCAGGCGATGGTCGAGGCTCAGCAGACCTACGAGGGCCTCCGGAGCCTCACCGAGCCCGAGGTCGTGGAGCGTTTCGACCGGACGTACGGCGCTGCTCTGGGAGAGAAGTCGCAGGAGGTCTCGGACGCGGCTCCGCCGCTTTCGGCGGAGGACACCGGCTACCTCCCTGGTCCTGCAGAGGATGGCCCGGACGCCGCGCCTGTCCCCGAGGGGAGCGCTCGTGGCGAGCATCACCCGGCGACCTGACGGCCGGTGGCGCGCCCGCTACCGAGACGATACGGGCCGCGAGCACGCTCGGCACTTCGCCCGCAAGGTCGACGGGCAGCGGTGGCTCGACGAGGTGACCGCAGCTGTCATGACCGGCAACTACGTGCATCCGAAGGCGGGTCAGGTGACGTTCCGCGACTACGCCGAGCGGTGGCGGGCCGCGCAGGTGCACCGGCCGACGACGCGGGCGCACACCGAGACGATGCTGCGGCGGCACGCCTACCCGACGTTCGGCGACCGACCCTTGTCCAGCATCCTGCCCAGCGACGTGCAGACGTGGGTACGCAGGCTCGAGCTGGTGCTAGCGCCCGCCACCATCGGGGTGGTGCACAGCATCGTGTCGAGCGTGATGCGCTCAGCGGTGCGTGACCGCCGGATCGTCGCCAATCCGTGCGAGGGCACCCGGCTGCCGAAGGTGCAGCGTGGCCGGGTGGTGCCACCGTCCACCGAGCAGGTGGCCGCGATCCGCGACGCCATGCCCGAGGGTCTGGCCGCGCTCGTGACGTTCGCGGCAGGGACCGGGCTGCGACAGGGTGAGTGCTTCGGGGTGACCGTCGACCGGCTCGACTTCCTACGCCGAACGGTCACGGTCGACCGGCAGCTCGTGAAGATGCCCGGCGAGGCTCCGTTCCTGGCGACCCCTAAGACGGCGGCGAGCGCGCGCACGGTGCCGCTCCCCCAGGTCGTCGTCGCCGCGCTCGCGGCTCACCACACCCGCCGACCTCCGTGCACGGGCGGTCCTGAAGCAGACACTCGACACCAGGTTGCGGCCGCCGCTCCCCGTAGTCTGGCGGCGGCGGCTCGACCTCACGTCTACGCGCCACGGCCGGCCTCCCAGCGAGCACGCACCGCGTTGCGGGCCCGCGCCGACCGCGAGTCCGCCCGGCGCCGCTCCGCCTCCGGGTCCGGCAACGCGAGTTGCCGCAGCAGCGCCGCCAGCAGACTCCGGGTCTGTCGCGCCTCGTGCAGCAGCGGGTGCGCCCGCACCTGCCCGGCGCTCCCAGCGGTGAGCAGCGGAGCGTCGGCGAGCGCCTCGTCGAGCTGTTCGGCGTCGTCGGCGGTACGGCACGCCTTGCCCAGCAGCAGCAGCTCATCGGCGCGCAGCCCGGTCTACGGGATAGGAGGTTCGGTCTCACCTCGCGGGCTTCGCTCCTGCCGCGTTCGCCTAGGACGGGCACGCGGGCAGGTGACGTTGACGCACCGACGCTCGCGAGTCTCATACCGACATCACGACGTCGCCTTCACGCATGCCCGCGTTGGCGGCGTGCACGTCGGACGGTCCTGGCCTCGGTGCCGGCGCGGCTGCCTCGGCGTCGGGCCCCGCGCATCTCCTTGGCGGAGTAGATGCCGGGCTCGGCGGTGCGGTAGTTGGCAAGCCACAGCTCGCGCGGGTGTCGAGGGGTGACGGTGCCTTCCATGAGGTTGAGGTACAGCCACCTGTAGTCCTCGCGGACGGTGCGCCCGTCGACGATCGGTAGGAGTCCCCATACCCGGAGCTGGTCGGCGACGGCGTAGGCGGCGTCGAGCTGGGCGAGGACTTCCTCGAGCCGTTCCCATCGGTGGCGCAGGGTGATGTCACGCTCCAGGTCGTGCGGGTCCGGTGACCACGGGTGGCCGTGCCGGCGGACCGATGCACCGGAGTTGACCCTGTAGTGCAAGTCGCGCGGCTCGGTGATGCCGAGCTCGTCGGCGGTGTCGATGGCGGCCTGCACCCTGGCCTCGACGATGGGGCGCAGGAGCTTCAGCCACCGGGTCTCGCCGATGGCGAGCAGGGGTGGCACGCCGCTGGCTTCAGTGCCGATGGCGACCGACTCGACGAGCTGACGACCGGCGGTCGAGGTGGTGGAATCAGCGACGGCGGCTGCCCGTTCGGCTAACACGAGCGGCTGGTCGGTGTCCATGTCGCCGGCCGCGCAAGGCGCGGAGGCGAAAGCGACCTGAACGCTCGCTGCTTACCCAAGGGAGGCGCGGACGAGAGGGTTCCGCGGCCGCCAGGGCCGCGTGGTAGGCCGGGAGACCAAGGCTCACCACCACTTGTTGCAATAGGTCACCACTTGCGGGCTCACGCTCCATGGATCCAAACGCCGAGCCGATCGAGCGACGGGGGTATTAAGCCTCAGCGTGCAGCTCGTACACCTCGACCTCTACAATTTCGACAGGGTCGCCCGGTTCAGCGGTGACCATTTTCGTCATTGCCTGAGCCTGATCTTCAGACTCGAACAGCATGAGGCTGTGTCCGTGTTGATCATTGCCGTACCACGTGCCTTTCACGAAGCCAGGCGCCTGCTTGACGCCCGGGATGATGTTCTCCTTGAGGCTGGCTATGGCCTCCTCAGTCCTTCCCGGCCGGATGCCAACCTTTACCTGAACCACGTGCATGAACCGTCTCCTTCATCTCGGTGGTGGAACCAATCAGCATCCTCTCCGCTGGCCGCCCTGACAAGCGCCGCTAAGCGCTGGGTCATCGAGGTTGACGGCGCCGTCCTCGGATGGGCAGCTGGCGAGCTGCGGCGTGACTTCGACCAACGCCGTCGTGGTGCTCGACCTCGAATCCCTGGAGCTTCGAGGGGTTCGTTGATCCAGGCGATGGTGGGCAGCTTGGGGGCAGGGGGGCGTCAAAGTCGTGCTGTAGGCCTGTGACCTGCACATTTGTGGGGCTTGAGGCGGTGTGTCGCGTGTTGACGGGTGTGGTCCGTGGGGTTTGGATGGCAGTTCTCAACGCCGCCACCAGACCAGGACCACACCCGCCGATGTCATCTGTGTTGGAGCAGGTGCCCGATCCGCGGGCTCGTCGTGGGGTCCGGCACCCGTGGGGCGGGCTGGTCGCAGCCGGGATCGGCGCAGTCGTCGCTGGTGCGCAGTCGTTTCGGGCGATCGGGGAGTGGGTCGCCGACCAAGACATCGAGACCCTGACCAGGCTTGGGCTGACTGGCTGCGGGGCACCGTCAGAGCCCACGATCCGCCGGGTCTTCACCGCGGTCGATGCTGACGAGCTGGACCGGGTCCTCGGAGCCTGGATGTGGACTCGCACCTACACCGGTCCGGACGGTCGCCAAGTGATCGCCCTGGACGCACAGGGGGACGGCAAGACCGTGCGCGGCGCCCGGGGCCCAGCACCTCCCACCCGGCGCACCCGCCACGGTGGCGCCGCATCTGGTCTGGGCCTACGACCACGACACCAGCACCGTGCTGGGACAGCTCGCGGTCGCAGCGAAGACCAACGACATCCCCGCCGTTGCCTGCTGCTGAAGGGATTCGACCGTGACGGCGTGGTCGTGACGGTGGACGCCATGCACACCCAGACCGACACCGCCGACCTGATCACCGAGGCCGGCGGCCACTACGTGTTCACCGTCAAAGCCAACACCCCGACCCTGCTCGCGGCCTGCAAGAAGCTGCCCTGCAAGCACGTGCCTGAACGCACCCGGGTCGAGGTCGCTCGGGGTCGACGAGCCCGACGCACCATCAAGGTTCTCACCGCCCCCGCGTGGATCCCGTTCGCCGGTGCTGCCCAGATCGCGCAACTGCGCCGGACCCGCACCGTGCGCGGCAAGACAACCGTCGAAGTGGTCTACCTGATCACCTCCGCGGACCACCAGGTCGCCGACCCCGCCACGTTGGCCGGGTGGGTCCAACAGCACTGGGGGATCGGTCGGGTAGCCCCGGCGCATTGCTGCGCCGGGGCCCCCTCAGAACCGGGCGTGCGGGTTTCCCCGCACCCGGCTCAAGCAAGCCCCGGAGGACGTTTCGGGTGGTGATATCGGGTTTGCGTGCCAACGTGCCCGGAGGCGGCGGTGGCACGAAGCGTGCACGAGACGTGTTCGGTTCCCCTCCGGCCGACGGCCCTGCCCGTGATGGGTGAGGTGGTCGGAGGCGATCGCCCGACGGGCGACACTGAGCCACCAGCGCTCCCAGTCGCGGGGCGAGTGGGGGGGCTGGTGCGGGCTGAGCAGATGTTCCCCGCACAACGGGCAACGACCCTCCTGCCTCCGACAGCAGGCGAAGGTTGTAGTCTCCCGCATCCGCGCTCGCGGCATGCCTGTATGTGAGTCTCGCCGAACTCGCCCCGGTCGAACAGGGGGCCGCCGCGCGTGCGCGCCGTGAAGGTCAGCGGGCTGGGGTGGACGAGCCGGCCTGTAGGCCGGATTCTGTGGTGACGCTGACGCGCCCCGACGGCCATCCATCTGCGAGCGTCGTCGCCGACGCCCTGGTGCGACCTACCCGCGGACTCGGGCGAGCAGCCCTCGAACGTCCGCGCAGGCCCGGCGTTCCGGACCCTCTTGGTCTTGCTCCGGGTGGGGTTTACCCAGCCGCCCCGGTCACCCGGGGCGCTGGTGGTCTCTTACACCACCGTTTCACCCTTGCCCGCACCTCGTCGCCGAGGCCGCTGGCGGTCTGTCTCTGTGGCACTGTCCCGCGGGTCACCCCGGGTGGGTGTTGCCCACCACCCTGCTCTGTGGAGTCCGGACCTTCCTCGACGCACCAGGTGCGCCGCGACCGTCCGGCCGGCTCGTCCGCCGCGATCATCAGCCTAGTGGGTGTGCCTCGCGTTGGCCGCGACCTGTCACGACCGATCCAGGTGCCGGCTTCGTTGCCTGCCGGTTGGCCGGTGCGACCCGGATGTGCTGTGTCGGCTGGGTGCCAGGTCATAAGGTGCTGTGGCTTATAACGCCGAGCTATTAGGTGCGGAGCTTATGACCCTGCACAGCCCCTGGCCGCCGTTCACCCCTGGCCGCCGTTCACCCCTGGCCGCCGTTCACTCCACGACGTGGGAGAAGGCGCGCAACGAGGGTGCTCCGTCCGGCCACCACGAGATGGTGGTGAGCGAGGCCGGCTCGAGCTCCATCCGGTAGATGACGTGCATCGGCGCGCCGAGGGCTGACCGTACGAGCATCTTGATCGGGGTGACGTGGCTGACCACGACGATCGTGCGCCCCGCGTACCGCTCCAGCAGCCGCGCAAGGGTCTCCTCGACGCGACGAGACACCGACTCGAAGGACTCGCCACCGGGCGGGGCGACCGACGTGTCCCGCAACCAGGCGTCGAGCTCGGCGGGGAACTGTTCGCGTACCTGGTCGAAGGACAACCCGTCCCACCGCCCGAACGCCGCCTCGGCGAGCCCGTCGTCGACAAGAATGTCGAGACCCAGCCGGTCGGCCACCGCCCGTGCCGTCTCCTGGGTACGGCGAAGCGGCGACGTGACAAGCGCGTCGACGTCACCCCGGCGGGCCAGCCAGGCCGCGGCGCGGGCGGCTTGCTCGCGGCCCTCGTCGAGCAGGCCGGGGTCGGCACCACCGGATCCGCAGAACAGCTTGGCCGTCGTGGAGGCGGTGATCCCGTGCCGCAGCAACAGCACGGTGGTCGGGGTGCCGTGCCGAGCGCCTCGCCAGCCGACGAGTGGGTTCTCGGTGCGCCGGGGACCGCTGGCGCCCAGCATGGTCGGGTCGCCGGCCGACCCGGCGACGGTGGCCGATGCGCCGGTGCGGGCCGGCGCTGTCGCGGCAGGAGCCCGGTCGAGGGCGGCGTTGAGCAGCGCGTCGGCCGCCTTGTTGCGCTCACGCGGCACCCAGGTCCAGGTCACGTCGGGTGGGGCCAGGCGGCGCGCCTCCAGCGCCAGCGGACGCATGTCGGGGTGCTTGATCTTCCAGCGACCGGCCATCTGCTCGATCACCAGCTTGGAGTCCATCCGCACCTCGACCGCGGCACCGGGTGCGTGCTCGGCCACGAGCTCGAGGCCGGCAACGAGGCTGCGGTACTCGGCCACGTTGTTGGTAGCGACCCCGATCGTCTCGGCGCGCTGTGCGATCACCGCGCCGCTGTCGGCGTCGCGTACGAGCGCGCCGTACGCCGCGGGTCCAGGGTTGCCGCGCGAGCCACCGTCGGCCTCGATGACCACCCGGCCGGCAGGAGCCACCTAGACTCCCGAGTCGGCGGTGCGGACGAGGATGCGGTTGCACTCCGGGCAGCGCAACACCTCCTCGAGGGCCGTGGCCTTGATCTCCCGGACGTCCGCGCCGTTGAGCTCCAGCCGGCAGCCCTCACAGCGCCGCTGCACCAGCGGCGCGGCGGCCACGCCGGCCATCTGTGGCCGTAACCGCTCGTACAGCGTGCGAAGGTCGCCGGGCAGCTCAGCGGCGAGCCGGTCGCGTTCCCGGACTACCTCGGCGTGCTCTGCGTCGATGGTGGCGGTGGCGGCGTCGCGATCCGCCTGCACGGTGCTGCGACGCTCGTCCAACGCGCCCAGCGTGCGACGCACCTCGGCCAGGTCGGCCTCGGCGGTCTCCAGCTCCTCCATCACCACCAGCTCCTCGTCCTCGAGGGTGGAGATCCGACGGACGAGGCTGACGATCTCGTGCTGCAGGTTCTCCAGGTCCTTGGCGCTGCCGACCTGACCGGAGTCCATCCGCTGCTGGTTGCGGGCGCGTCGGGTGCGCACTTGCTCCACGTCGGCGTCGGCCTTGCGCTGGGCGGTGCCGAGGTCGGAGACCGCCGTCTCGAGCCGCACGCGCTCGCGGTCGACGCTGGCCCGCTCGACCGTCAGCTGCTCCAGCTCGGCCAGCTGGGGCAGCCTTGCCCGCTGGTGCGCGAGGCGGTCGAGCCGGGAGTCGGCCGCCTGCAGCTCCAGCAGGGCGGACTGCGCGACGGGGTCGGCTCTCAGGGGTGGCTCCTCAGGGGTGGCGCGGCGACGGGACGTACGACGTCCACGGGTCGGTCACCACGTCGCTGACACGGGTCTCCACCGTAGCCCCCCGCGCTGCCAGGCCGGCGGCCAGCCGGGCGGCCGCCGGCGACAGCCACGTCCACTCCGCCGCCCAGTGCGGTACGTCCAGCAGCGCCGGTGTGGCCGGGTCGAGAGGGGCGTGCTCGCGCAGCTCCGATGCCGGGTGGTGACGCAGGTCGGACGTGACGTACGCGTCCGCACCGGCGGCTCTGGCGGTGTCGAGAAGGAAGTCGCCCGCGCCACCGCACACCGCGACAGTGCGCACCTCGCGGTCGAGGTCGCCCGCGATCCGCACGACGCTGTGGTGGCGGGGCAGCCGCTGCGCTACGAGGACGGCGAACGTAGCGACAGTGCTCGGATCGACGGCACCTATGCGTCCCGACCCCCGGTCCACGCTTCGGGTCGCCACCAGCTCGAGCAGGTCGTACGCCGGTGTCTCGTACGGATGGGCCCGGTGCAACGCCGCCACCACCGACTGGCGCAGCCGCCGGTGCAGCACCATCTCCAGTCGCTGCTCGGTCGCCTGCTCGAGCCGGCCGACCTGCCCCTTCGCCGGAGACGCTCCAGCGAGGGGGCGGAATGACCCGGTGCCGGTCGACACGAAACGGCACTCGGCGTAGCGGCCGATGGCGCCCGCGCCGGCCTCGAAAAGCACGGCGGTGACCTCGTCGAGGGAGGCCGGCGGGACGAACACGACGAGCTTGTCCATCGGCTCGGCCGGAGCCGGCGCCAGCGGCCGCACGTCGCGCAGGCCGAGGACCGCGGCCAGGCAGTCGGAGACCCCGCCGGCCGGGGAGTCGGCGTTGGTGTGACAGGTGTGCAGAGCGAGGCCAGCGCGCACCAGGTCGTGGACGAGGCGACCCTTGGGTGTGTTCGCGGCCACCGAGTGCACGCCGCGCAGCAGCAAGGGGTGGTGCGTGAGCAGCAGGTCGGCCCCCCAGGCGATGGCCTCGTCGACCACTGCGCGGACAGGGTCGACCGCGAGCAGCACCTTGGCGATCGGGGCGTCCGGCTCACCGACGGTCGTACCGACGGCGTCCCACGATTCGGCCGTGCTCGGGTCGTATGCCTGGTCCAGCACCGACACCACGTCGCTCAGCGTCGGGTGTCTCACCCGGAGCAGGCTAGTGCCGCTGCGCGCGCGGGCGGCGTCAGGCACGGCGCCGGGAACTCACGGTGCGGCTCGGGCGTGCGGCGGCGGGCCGATCCGCGGTCGAGCGGACTGCGTGCGGCAGCGCTGCGGTGGGTACGGATGCCACACCGACCACCGACAGGGAGGCAGGACCGTGCCGTACGACAGCCGGGACATGACCGGACGCGTGGCTCTGGTGACCGGTGGGGGCAGCGGCCTCGGCCGCGCGACCTGCCTCGAACTGGCCTCCGCCGGTGCGCTGGTGCTGGCCGCCGACATCGACCTAGACGGTGCCAAGACGACGGTGGCGCGCGTCGAGGACGCCGGTGGCAGTGCCGAGACAGTCCGCCTCGACGTCACCGACGCGGCGGCGGTCGACCGGCTCGTCGCCGGCGCGGCGGCCGACCATGGCGCTGCCTTCGACTGCCTGGTGAGCAACGCCGGCACCGACCGGGGCGCGGATGTCACCGACGTGACCGACGAGCAGTGGCACGGGGTGTACGGGGTCAACGTGCACGGACCCATGCACGTCACGAGGGCCTTCGTGCGGCAGGTGCTCGCCCGCGGCCCGCGGGCCATGCCGGCCGACATCCTCTGCGTGGTGTCGATCTCCGCGCTCACGGTAGGCTCGGGCGCCAGCGCGTACAACTCGAGCAAAGCGGCCATGCTGAAGTACGCGGAGGTCCTGCAGAGCGAGGCGCGAGAGCGGGCCTGGCCGGTGCGGGTGAGCGTGCTCAACCCCGCCGCGATGAACACCCCGATGATGGACCAGTGGCACCTGCCGGAGGAGAAGATGATGGATCCGGCCGTTGTCGCCGGCTTGGTGCGGACGGCCGTGACGCTGCCGCCGGAGGTAGTGCTGCAGAGCATGGTGGTCACCACGCGCAACGAGTACTTTCCCCGCTGAGCTTGAGTGCCACCGGCCGGTCCACCGTGGGGCTGCACCACCTCGCCCAGGAGGTGGGCACCCTCGCCGAGCTCGAGCGGTTGCCGGGCGCGGTCAGCCGATCTTCACCACGAGCAGGTCCCCGCCGAGCGAGACGGTCACCCGGTCGGTGCTGGGCCTGGTGAGGACGGGTGTCGAGCTGCGTCCCGGCGCATAGACGGCCACCGGGCGCGCCGGGGAGAACTGCACTGTCACGTTGACCGGAGTCACTCGTACCGCTGCTCCACTGGGGAACGGCCTGGCGATCTCCACGTCACGCCACAGGACCAGGTAGTAGCGGCCGTCTCGCTTCTGCAGCAGCAGCCGCTGCAGATCCGCTCCCCCGCCGCTCACCTGCATCGACAGCGGCCTGGTGGCGAACCCCGGCCCGCGGTCGGAGAGCAGTCGCAAGAACCGCTGGGTTGCGTAGAACTCAGGCTTCTTGCGCCAGGTGTCCGGGGTGGCCGCGGACGTCGTCGTACGCGTCATCGCGACGAGACCGAAGTGGGCCTGGATGTCCGCGGTCCGGTTGATCGTGGTCTGGTTGGTGCGGTCGATCACGTCCGGGTCGTCGAGCAGCTCGAAGCGGCCGTAGATCGCGCCCCGCTTGAAGAAGTCGCAGATGCCGCGGATCGAATAGGTGGCAGACGCCCACTCCGGGATGGTCACGTTCTTGTTGGTCTGCGGGCTGTCGTTGTACCCGGTCTCGCACACTACCCAGCGGGTTGCGGTCGGGAAGTTGCGCCGGGAAACCGAAATGCGCTCGGAGATGCCGCGAGTGGGACTCGTGCCCTTGTTGTAGTAGTGAAGGGCACCCCAGTCGGTGACCGAGGTCAGGTCGCCCAGCTGCCGCGCTCGCTCGGGCGTGTAGTCGGAGCGCGTGGAAGGCCCGGCGACCGGCACCGACGCGGTCTGTCGGCGTGAGGTTGCCTGCTGCCACAAGGCGTTCTGCATGATCCTGGCGTGCATGGCCCAGTCAGGGCCGTGGCTGGGGTTGTCGGCCTCGTTGACCCCACCGAAGGATCGCAGCATGCGCGTCAGGTCGCCTCCGAGCCGCGGCGCGTAGTAGTTCACGAGGTGGTCCATCACCCGCTTCGTGACTGGTCCGGCGTCCCGCCAGTCGTCGATGTCCGCGACGGTGCCGTGCCATTTGGTGCCGTAGCCGGACAACCGCAGCATGGCCGACTGCTGCGCGCGAGTACCGGTCGACGTCCCGGTGGTGATGCGCTCTCGGACCGTACGCACGCCCAGCTCGCGCAGGAGCGAGACAACGGCGTCGGTGTGCCGGTAAATGCCATTCCCGTAGAAGATCTTCGTGTTGACCATGTACGACTCGCACAGGCTTTCGGCCGGTTGTGCCGGCACCAGCGACAGCGCCGAGGGCAGCAGGGCCGGAGTTGCGGTCTGGCCGGCGCGGGCGACGTCGACCGTGCCCACGGTCAGCAACGAGGCGGCGCCGGCGGACAAGAAGGTGCGTCGGTGCATGGTGGTCGTCCTCTCGAGGGAGCAGATCGGGCTTGCTCGACCCCGAGGTCGCGAGCCCGGGCATCTGATCACGGATCGGACGAAACGCCTAATCGACGCACCGGGCAAAGACGTTCGGCGAGAGTGAGATCGGTGGTGGGCGCAACAGGGATCGAACCTGTGACCGCCTGCTTGTAAGGCAGGTGCTCTACCGCTGAGCTATGCGCCCGGAGCGCTCGAGGGAGCGCTCGACAGTGTCGCAGCCGGGGGGGCCGGGAGGGGGACAGTGTCGCAACCGAAAAACGAGAAGCCGTGGCCGACGGCGTCTCGGGTCACCGTCGGCCACGGCGAGACCTATTGGACACCATGACAGGGGTAGCGCGCTACCCGGATCGTCAAGAGATTTCGAAGCAGCGGCGATCAGCCGTGCCAGGTGCCCCGATCGGCCGTACCCGAGCGTCGCGATCGGCCCGGCAAAAGCACCCCGATCGAGCGCTACGGTCGGCCCCAGGGGTCGGCGAGCGCGCGACGTACGTCTTCCAGGTCGCGGGCCTGACCGAGATCGTTGACCACCTGCCAACGCACCGCTCCGGCCGGGTCGAGCAGGAAGGTTCCGCGCCGAGCGCACCCCTGCTCCTCGTCGAAGACGCCGTACTCGCGCGCGACGTGACCGTGCGGCCAAAAGTCGCTGAGCAACGGGAAGGTCAGACGCTGCGCGTCGGCGAAGGCACGCAGGGTGAAGATCGGGTCACAGGAGACCGCGAGCGCCACGACACCGCCGTCGTGGAGCTCGGGGAGGCCGTCGCGAATCGCAGCCAGCTCGTCGGTGCAGATGCGGGAGAAAGCGAACGGGTAGAACATCACGACGACGCGGCTGCCCCGCAGGGACGACAGCGAGAAGCGCTCACCGTGCTGGCTCTGCAAGGTGAAGTCAGGGCCTGGCCGGCCCGGGACGAGAGTCACCGCGGCGGCCGCCCCACGGGGTGTCGCCTCGTCACCGACGCGAGGACTTCGGCGTGACGAGACGGGTCGCCGACCAGTCGGGCCCGGCCGGTTGGGTGGTGGTCGTCGACAGACCCGCCACCGGTGCCGCCTCGGAGACGTCGGCCGGATCGACGTGTCCGTCGCGTCCGACCTTCGGGGTGAGCAAGCAGATCGCCCCACCCTCGGTGAGGTCGGTCAGCGCGTCGACCAGTGCATCGACCAGGTCCCCGTCACCATCGCGCCACCACAACACCACCGCGTCGACGACGTCGCCGTGCTCGCCCCCGACCATCGGCGCGCCGGTGACGGTCTCGATGGACGTGCGCAAGCCATCGTCGACGTCGCTGTCCCAGCCGAGCTCCTGCACCACCTGGTCACGCTCGAAACCCAAGCGTGCTCCGGACTGCTGGTCGGCCGCGTCGGCTGCGCTGCCAGTCACTCCCGTGCCTCCTGCATGTCTCCCGGCCGGCGCACAGGCGCACCGACCACCGCGGACCAGGTGTCGCCCGTCACCCTAGGGCAACCGTGGTGAGGGACCGGCCCCGCGCCACCATCCGCCCGTGAACAGCTGTCTACCGCCTGTCGCTACCGGTGGGTAGTGATGACCGGCTCCCACCCCGGTGCGAGACTCGAGCCATGACGTCGTCGCCCGAGCGCCCTGCTGTCATCCACGAGGGCCTGCCGACCCAGCTGCCAGACACCGACCCCGACGAGACCCACGAGTGGGTGGAGTCGCTCGACGCGCTGCTGGACGAGCGGGGCCGCGGGCGAGCCCGTTACGTCATGCTGCGGCTGCTGGAGAGAGCACGCGAGCGCAACGTGGGCATGCCGGCCCTGCGCAGCACCGACTACATCAACACGATCACACCGCAGCGTGAGCCTGAGTTCCCCGGCGACGAGCACGTCGAGCGTCGCATCCGGGCCTACATCCGGTGGAACGCCGCGGTCATGGTCTCGCGCGCCAACCGGCCCGGTCTCGGCGTCGGCGGTCACATCGCGACGTACCAGTCGGCCGCCAGCCTCTACGAAGTTGGGTTCAACCACTTCTTCCGCGGCAAGGACCACCCCGGTGGCGGCGACCAGGTCTTCATCCAAGGACACGCCTCCCCCGGTATCTACGCCCGCGCCTACCTCGAGGGCCGGTTGGAGGAGGAGCGTCTGGACCGGTTCCGCCAGGAGGTGTCGCACGGCCCGGGGAAGGGGTTGTCGTCCTATCCGCACCCTCGCCTCATGCCGGACTTCTGGGAGTTCCCGACGGTGTCGATGGGGCTGACGGCCATCAACGCGATCTACCAGGCGAGGTTCAACCGTTACCTGCAGCACCGGGGCATCAAGGACACCACCGACCAGCACGTGTGGGCCTTCCTCGGCGACGGCGAGATGGGCGAGCCCGAGTCGCTCGGGGCGATCGGCGTCGCGGCCCGCGAGGAGCTGGACAACCTCACGTTCGTCATCAACTGCAACCTGCAACAGCTCGACGGTCCCGTCCGCGGCAACGGCAAGATCATCCAGGAGCTCGAGTCGTACTTCCGCGGGGCCGGCTGGAACGTCATCAAGGTGGTGTGGGGTCGCGAGTGGGACGCCCTGCTCGCCCGCGACGTCGACGGCCTGCTGGTCAACCAGATGAACCGGACCCCCGACGGCCAGTTCCAGACGTACTCGGTGGAGACCGGTGACTACATCCGCGAGCACTTCTTCGGCTCCGACCCCGGGCTGCGCGAGATGGTGGCGAAGCTCTCCGACGACGACCTGCGCAAGCTGCCCCGCGGCGGCCACGACTACCGCAAGGTCTACGCGGCGTTCAAGTCGGCCACCGAGCACGTCGGGCAGCCCACGGTGATCCTCGCGAAGACCATCAAGGGCTGGACGATCGACGCGCTGGAGGGCAAGAACGCAACCCATCAGATGAAGAAGCTGACCAAGGACGACCTCAAGCGCTTCCGGGACAGGTTGTACCTGCCGATCAGCGACGCGGCCATCGACGACGCGGAGATCGCGCCGTTCTACCACCCCGGCCCGGACTCCGACGAGATCGCCTACATGTGCGAGCGCCGGCGCGAGCTGGGCGGCCCGTTCCCCGAGCGCCGGGTCCGCGCCGAGCCGCTGAAGCTGCCCGGGGACAAGGTGTACGCCGAGCTGGCCCAGGGGTCCGGCAAGCAGCCGGTGGCCACCACGATGGCGCTGGTGCGGCTGCTGCGTGACCTGATGAAGGACAAGGAGATCGGTCACCGCATCGTGCCGATCGCGCCGGATGAGTACCGCACGTTCGGGATGGACTCGATGTTCTCGACCGCGAAGGTCTACTCACCGCACGGCCAGACCTACGAGTCGGTCGACCGACGTCTGCTGCTGGCGTACAAGGAGTCGGTGCAGGGCCAGCTGCTGCACGAGGGCATCAGCGAAGCCGGCGCCATGGGATCGGTGACAGCCGCGGGCACGTCGTACGCCACCCATGGCGAGCCGATGATCCCGTTCTACATCTTCTACTCGATGTTCGGCTTCCAACGCACCGGAGACTCGATCTGGGCCTTCGCCGACCAGATGGGGCGTGGCTTCCTGGTTGGCGCCACGGCCGGTCGCACCACCCTCACCGGAGAGGGGCTGCAGCACGCCGACGGCCACTCCCCGCTGCTGGCACTCAGCAACCCGGCCGCGGTGCACTACGACCCGGCCTTCGCTTTCGAGCTGCGCCACGTCGTCCGCTCCGGGCTGGAGCGGATGTACGCCAGCAGCGATCGGTATCCGCACGGCGAGCCGGTCTTCTTCTACCTCACCGTCTACAACGAGCCGGCGGTGCAACCGGCCGAGCCCGACGACCTGGACGTGGACGGCTTGCTGCGCGGGCTGTACCGCTACCGCCCGGCCGAGCGGCACGACGACCGCCCGCACGCGCAGGTGCTCGCGTCGGGGATCGCCATGCCGTGGGCGCTGCGCGCGCAAGAGATGCTGGCCGAGCGCTACGACGTCGACGTGGACGTATGGTCAGCCACGTCGTGGAACGAGCTGTCGCGCGACGCCGTCGAGGTCGAGCGGTGGAACCTCAACCACCCGGGCGAGGAGCGTCGTACCCCCTTCGTCACCGAGCGGTTGGCCGACGTCGAGGGGCCGGTGGTGGCGGTCAGCGACTACCAGCGTGCCGTACCCGACCAGATCGCTCGTTGGGTGCCTGGGCAGTGGCAGTCGCTGGGCACCGACGGCTTCGGCCTCGCCGACACTCGCCCGGCGGCTCGCCGGTTCTTCCAGGTCGACGCCGAGTCGATCGTGGTGGCGGTGCTGCGGGAGCTGGCTACACGTGGCGAGGTGAAGGCCGAAACCGTGTCGGCAGCGTTCGACGAGCTCCGCGTGAACGACCCGCAGGCCGTCCGGGGGGTGGAGCAGGAGGGCACCGACGCGTGAGGGGTGCCGGGTCCGATTACCACGTTAACCAGGTAATCGGACACTTCCCATGGTGCGCACGCCATTGGAAGCGTCCGAAAACCATGGGAAGCAGGGCGTGGCCGGGTGCACGGGCGGCCGGGTGCGCGGGCGGCCGGGTGCGCGGGCGGCCGGTGCGCCGGGTGTGGGCCGGGTGCGCCGCCGGTGCGTGCGCGGGCGGCGGGTGCGTGCGTGGGCCGGGTACGTGGTCAGCGGCGTGCCGCCGACCACGCCAGCAGGTCGTCAGCCGTACGCGTGTTGACCACCCGGTCGGCCGGTACGCCGTGCGCCTCGGCCCGCTCGGCGCCGTACGCCTGGAACTCCAGCTGGCCCGGCGCGTGCGCGTCGGTGTCGATGCTGAAGACGCACCCGGACTCGAGCGCCAGGTCGATCAGCCGACCGGGCGGGTCGCGGCGCTCGGGCCGGGAGTTGATCTCCACCGCGGTGTCGAAGCGGGCACACGCCGCGAAGACCACCTCGGCGTCGAAGGTTGACTCCGGTCGTACTCCGCGGCCGCCCTCGACGAGCCGGCCCGTGCAGTGCCCGAGCACGTCGACGCGTGGGTGGGCGACCGCGGTGACCATGCGCCTGGTCATGGACTCGGAGTCCATCCGCAGCTTGGAGTGCACCGAAGCGACGACCACGTCGAGCCGGTCGAGCAGCTCTGGTTCCTGGTCAAGCGTACCGTCGTCGAGGATGTCGACCTCGATGCCGCTCAGCAGACGGAACGGGGCGAGCCGCTCGGTCAGCCGGGACAGCACCTCCAGCTGCGCTCGCAACCGGTCCGGTGACAGGCCGTTGGCGACCGTGAGCCGAGGCGAGTGGTCGGTCAGCACGAGGTAGTCGTGTCCGAGGTCTCGCGCCGCGAGCGCCATGTGCTCGATGGGGCTGCCACCGTCGGACCAGTCGGAGTGGCTGTGCAGATCGCCGCGGAGGGCCTGGCGCAGCTCGTGGCCACCCTGGGCCAGCGGAGTCGTCGCCTCCTCCTCGAGACCTACGAGGTACTCCGGCACGACACCGTTCTGCGCCTGGCGCGCCACGGCCGCGGTCTTGGGACCGACGCCCGGCAGCTCGGTCAGCGTGTTGTCGGCGACTCTCCTGGCGACCTCGTCGGACCCCACCTCGGCCAGCCGGTTCGCGGCCTTGCGGTACGCCTCCACCCGCCGGGTCGGGTCCCGACGACGCTCGAGCAGGTACGCGGTGCGCCGCAGCGCCTCGACGGGGTCCACGCCGGACATCCTGGCTCATCGGTCCGGCACCACGTGGCACCCGCCCGCACGTCAGGCGGAGTCGAGAAGGGCCCGTCGACCACGCCGAGACGCCGGCGCCGCCTCGGGTGCGTCCGACAGGTCGGTCCTGTCGACGAGGTCACCTTGCTGCATGAGCCGTCGCCACCGTGCCCGCTGGTAGCGCGCCGGTGCCGTCCGGTGCGCGAATCCGGCGAGGATCCTGGCAACCTGGTCGGGTTGCTCCTTGTGCGGGAAGTGGCCGGCCCCGGGCACCAGGTGGACCTGCGCTCCGGGCGCGTAGGCCTCAGCCGTCGTCGCGTGCGAGACCGGGATGACGTCGTCGCGCTCGCCCCAGATGAGGCACATCGGCATCAGCCGGGTGAGATACGCACGGTCTGTCATGGTGACGATCTGCCCGTGCCAGTCCACCACGGCACTGGTCACGTGCCGCACGGCGAAGCGGCCACGCGGGTCGCAGAGCATGCCGCGATAGATGTGCGCCACCTCGGCGAGGTCTCGGGTGTGCGGCAGACGCGAGCGGGACAAAGCGGTGAGGTAACCGGCCACGAACGGACGCAAGGGGGGCAGGCCGGCCATCGACAGCGCGAACGAGGCACCCGGCAAGGTGAGGGCGCGGATGGCCACGCTCACTTCCGGTCCGAGACCGCCTGGGGCGATGAGCGCGAGCCGCTCGGTACGTTCGGGGAACTGGTACGCGAACTGCATGGCGACACCGCCACCGAAGCTGTGCCCCACGACCGTGACCTTTTCGATCCCGAGCATGGTGAGTAGATCGCGCATGCCGTTGGCGTAGCCGCCGAGGGAGTAGTCGGCGCGCGGTTTGGCCGACTCGCCGTGCCCGAGCAGGTCGGGCGCGACGACGGTGAACCGCTTCGCCAGCCTCGGCAGCACCGGCAGCCACGTGGTCGAGTCACACCCCAGACCATGCAGGAGCAGCAGGACAGGACCGGAGCCGGCCATCCGGTAGGCGCGCCGGTGTCCGTGGATCACGACATGGCGCAGCCGCAGATCGTCCTCGGGCTCGGCCATGGGCGACCCTCCGTCCGGGCCGGCTCTCCAGAGCCGGGACGCTCGATATTACTCGCGAGTCACCTACCGGACAGTCGTAACACTCTGCGGATCGACCCAAGTGGACGGCGAGTGAGCGGTTGGTCGAGCACAGCGTCTGGCAAGCCGGAGCCGGCCCGCGCAGCAGTACCGACCCCATGGGCGTGGCAGCCTGAGCCGGCCCGCGCGGCAGTCGCCGACCACCCGGCCGCGCAGGCGGCGCACTAACGTGTGGGCGTGGCGACCCGAGCCGAACAGGCCCGCCGGCTGGAGCGGGCCACCGGACGTCTCACCACGGCCGCGCTGGCCCGGATGGAGCGTGACCTGCCCTGGTTCCGTGGCCTCGAAGCGGAGGACCGGGCGTGGATCGGTCTCGTCGCGCAGAACGGGATCGCGATGTTCGCGCGCTGGTTGCGCGCCGCCGAGCACGACGAACGCTCCCTGGTCAGTGACGTCTTCGGAAGCGCCCCGCCGGCTCTGGCCCGCGTCGTCACGCTGCAGCAGACCGTGGAGATGGTGCGGACCACCATCACCGTGGCCGAGCAGGAGCTGGCCGCCCTCTACGACGATGCGGAGCCGGTCCGCACGGAGCTGTTGCTCTTCTCTCGGGAGCTGGCCTTCGCGGCCGCCGACGTCTACGCGCGCGCCGCCGAGCTGCGGGGCGCGTGGGATGCCCGGTTGGAGGCGCTCGTCGTCGACGCGGTCCTGCGTGGGGAGGCCGACGAGGCCGTACGCTCCCGGGCGTCGGCGCTCGGCTGGCAGAGCCGTCCCGACGTGGCAGTCGTGCTGGGACAAGTTCCCCACGAGGCGGTGGGGCCGGACGAGCACGGCGCTGTCGAGCGGGTGCGCCACACCGCCCGGATTGCCGGGCTGGACGCGCTCGGCTCGGTGCAGGGTGACCGGCTGGTGCTCGTGCTCGGAGGGGTGCGCGACCTCGACAAGGCGGCAGCCCTCGTCGTCGACTTCTTCGGTGCCGGGCCGGTGGTGATCGGTCCACCGGCAGCCGACCTGCTCGGCGCGCAGGAGTCGGCCCGGGCCGCCGTCGCCGGGCTGCGTGCGGTCCGTGGCTGGAGCCGGGCTCCGCGACCGGTGCGGGCCGACGACCTGTTGCCGGAGCGTTGCCTCGACGGAGACCCCTCGGCCCGCGACCGGCTCCTGCGCACGGTACGCGAGCCCCTGGCCGCCGAGCCCGTGCTGCTGGCCACCGCCGAGGCGTACGTCGAGACCGGATGCTCGGTCGAGGCATGCGCACGTCGGCTCTTCGTGCATCCCAACACCGTGCGCTACCGCTTGCGCCGCGTCACCGACGTCACCGGTCTGCGACCGACCCAGCCACGCGATGCGTACGTCCTGCACGTCGCCGTCACACTCGGCAGACTGTTGCCCTTTGACACCTGAGCGGTGCTGGTGTGGGTGTGGCACCGCGGAGTGTTGGAGGAATCCTCCAACCGCAGGTGACCAAGTTCGTGCGGTTCGTCGACGGTCGCCGACGCCGTAGGTGGGGCAGGCTTGGTCCGTGCTCGTGATCGCCGCTCCTGGCCAAGGGGCTCAGACGCCCGGTTTCCTCGAGCCGTGGCTGGAGGATCCCGTCCTGGCCGCACGGCTCGACTGGCTTTCGACCGTCGCGGGCATCGACCTGGCCGAACACGGCACCACCTCCGACGCAGAGACCATTCGAGACACCGCCGTCGCGCAACCCCTGCTCGTGGGTGCGGCGCTGGTCGCCGCGCTCGCGTTGGTGCCGCATCCGGCTGACACGTTCGGCACGATCGGCGCCGTCACGGGTCACAGCGTCGGCGAGCTCGCCGCGGCCGCCGGTGTCGGCGTGATCAGCGCCGAGCAGGCGATGGTGCTCGTCCGTGAACGCGGTCGCGCGATGGCCGAGGCGGCCGCGCACCGTCCCACCTCGATGACCGCGGTGCTGGGTGGCGACCGTGCGGCCGTCCTCGAGCGGCTGCACGAGCTGGGGCTGACCGCCGCCAACGACAACGGCCCCGGTCAGATCGTCGCCGCCGGTACGAGCAAGCAGCTGGAGTCGCTCGCCGCCGATCCCCCCGCGCGTACCCGGCTGAAGCCGCTGTCGGTGGCCGGCGCGTTCCACACCGAGCACATGCGCCCGGCGGTCGAGGTGCTCGCCAAACACGCTCGGGCCATCTCCGTGCACGACGCGCGCACCCCCCTGATCTGCAACCGGGACGGCCTGGTCGTGCACGACGGGCGCGACGTGCTCGCCCGACTGGTCTCGCAGGTGGCCCAGCCGGTGCGCTGGGACTTGTGCATGACCACCATGCTCGACGTCGGCGTCACCGGCCTGCTGGAGATGCCGCCGGCCGGGACCCTCACCGGGATCGCGCGCCGCGCGATGAAGGGGGTGGAGACCTTCGCCCTCACCGAGCCGGCGCAGCTCGACGACGCCCGCGACTTCCTCGCCAAGCATGCCGACGGCTCCGCCGGGGGGTCGGCCATGCACGCCGGCCCGACGTGGCGTCTCCTCGTCTCACCGGCCAAGGGTGTGTTCAACGCGGAGACCACGGCCTTGGAGGGTGACGTGCTCGCCGCCGGCCACGCGATCGGTGCGGTGGCGTCCTTGCGAGACCGCATTGCGGTGCAGGCGCCGCACGGTGGGACGATCGTCGAGTGGCTGGTCGAGGACGGTGACCTGGTGTCACCGGGCCAGCCGCTGCTGAGGCTGCACCCCACCGGGGAGGACGTATGACGCGCACCGAGCGGCGCCTGCTGGTCCCGCCCGCGGGACGACACAGTCGCCTCCTTGGTCTGGGTACCTACCGGCCGCGCACGCGCGTGCCGAACTCTGAGCTGGTCGAGCGCATCGACTCCACCGACGAGTGGATCCGCAGCCGATCGGGGATCATCGAGCGGCGCTGGTCCCAGCCGGACGAGACGGTGGTGTCGATGTCGGTCGAGGCCGCCCAAGGAGCACTGAAGCAGGCCGACCTGTCCCCCGCCGACGTCGACCTGGTGCTCGTCGCGACCGTGTCGCACCTGATGCAGACCCCGTCGGCGGCGGCGCTGATCGCCGAGGCGCTCGGCTCGACACCCGCGGGCGCCATCGACGTCTCGGCCGCCTGCGCCGGCTTTTGTTACGCCGTCGGCATGGCGTCGGACCTGGTCCGCTGCGGCACCGCCGAGCACGTCTTGGTCATCGGGGTCGAACGACTGTCCGACCTGCTCGACCTCGACGACCGCGGCACCGCTTTCATCTTCGCCGACGGCGCCGGCGCGGTGGTGGTCGGGCCGGCCGAGTCCCCCGGCATCGGGCCGACGGTCTGGGGTTCCGACGGCGCCCAGGCCGACTTGATCCGCTCCCGCCAGTCGTGGAACGACGTGTTCGCCGCCGCCGAGCCGGTCTGGCCCGCGCTGGCCATGCAGGGCTCGGCCGTCTTCCGCTGGGCGTCGTACGAGATGAGCCGGATCGCGCAGCAGGCGCTGGAACGGTCCGGTCTCGGCGTCGACGACCTCGACGCCTTCGTCCCGCACCAGGCCAACATGCGCATCACCGACCTCATGGTGCGTCGGCTCGGGCTTCCCGACCATGTCAGTGTCGGTCGCGACATTGCCACCCAGGGCAACACCTCAGCGGCCTCCGTCCCGCTCGCGCTCGACCGGTTGCGCGAGGAGGGTCAGGTCAAGGGCGGTGACCTGGCGCTGCTCGTCGCGTTCGGTGCCGGGCTGACCTACGCCGCTCAGGTCGTCACCGTGCCCTGACCACCGAGCGAAACAGGTGCCGCAACCCCGTACTGTCCCGCACGACCAGCACCACCACACCGATGAGGAGGGCCTCGTGGCCAGCACCGAAGAGATCCGCAGCGACCTGGCAGACATCGTCAACGAGGTCGCCGGCGTGCCCGCCGACGACGTGCAGATGGAGAAGTCGTTCGTCGACGACCTCGATGTCGACTCGCTGTCGATGGTGGAAGTCGTGGTGGCCGCCGAGGAGAAGTTCGGTGTCACGATCCCCGACGACGAGGTCAAGAACCTCGCGACGGTGGGTGACGCCGTCACCTTCATCGAGCAGCGTCAGTCCTGACCGGCCGCCCCACCGCGCGGCTCGGGGACGCACCACCGGCCGGACCGCGCGAGGGGCGGACCCGCAACGACCTGAAGGGTGATCGTCTCATGAGCAGCACTCGTGTCGTGGTGACCGGGCTCGGCACCACCAACCCGGTCGGTGGCGACGTCGCCACCACCTGGGCGGCTCTGCTCGCGGGCCGCTCCGGTGTCGCCGAGCTGGAGCACGCGTGGGCCGAGCCGCTGTCCGTGCGGATCGCCGCCGAGGTGGCGGTCGAGCCCACCGAGGTGCTCGACCGGGTCCGGGCCCGTCGGCTCGACCGTTCGTCTCAGCACGCGGTCGTGGCCGCGACGCAGGCGTGGGCCGACTCGGGGCTCGCCGAGGAGACGACGGAACCCGAACGGGTCGGGGTCGCCATGGCCTCCGGCATCGGGGGCGTCACCACGTTGCTCGGCAACTACGATCTGCTGCAGACGAAGGGGCCCCGCCGGGTCTCCCCGCTGGCGATCCCGATGCTCATGCCCAACGGCCCCGCCGCCTCGGTGGGGCTGATGGTCGATGCGAAGGCGGGCGTCCACACGCCGGTGTCGGCGTGCGCTTCGGGCAACGAGGCCATCGCCCTCGGCATCGACATGATCCGACTCGGCCGCGCCGACGTCGTCGTCGTCGGAGGCACGGAGGCCGCCGTCCACCCGTTGCCGATGGCCGCCTTCGCCAACATGATGGCGCTGTCCAAACGCAACGACTCTCCGACGGCCGCATC
Organism: Propionibacteriales bacterium; assembly: GCA_038233355.1. GTDB lineage: Bacteria > Actinomycetota > Actinomycetes > Propionibacteriales > Nocardioidaceae > DASQMN01. The sequence goes on along the minus strand of JBBSMD010000004.1, from coordinate 4,780 downwards.
TCGACCGTGGGACGTCGACCGGGACGGCTTCGTGCTCGGCGAGGGAGCCGGCGTCCTCGTGCTGGAGTCGCAGGAACACGCCCGTGCACGTGGCGCCCGGGTCTACGCGATTGCGGCCGGAGCCGGGATCACGGCCGACTCGCACGACATCGCCCAACCCGACCCGGCCGGTTCGGGGGCTGCCCGGGCGATGGCTCGAGCGCTGCGCGAAGCCGATCTCGCGCCCGCCGACATCCGACACGTCAACGCGCACGCCACGTCGACGCCGCTGGGCGACGTCGCCGAGTCCAAGGCGATCCGGGCGACACTCGGCGCTGCGGCCGACGACGTCGTCGTCACCTCGACGAAGTCGATGACCGGTCACCTGCTGGGGGCCGCCGGTGCGCTCGAGTCGATCGCGACGGTGCTCGCCCTGAGGCACCGGCAGGTGCCGCCCACCATCAACGTCGACGACCCGGATCCCGACATCGAGCTCGACCTGGCCACCAAGCCCCGCAGCCTGCCCGACGGTGACCTGGCCGCCCTCAACAACTCGTTCGGGTTCGGTGGCCACAACGTCGCCATCGCGTTCACCACCCCCGACGGGACCGACCAGCCCGCGCAGGAGCAGCGATGACCACCGCAACGCAGGCAGAACCTGCCGTCCCCGCGTCGCGCAGCGGCACGGCGAAGCCACCCCGCGACCAGGACCCGAGGCATCCCCGCACCCGGCTGGCCGCGCTCGTCGACGACGGCAGCCTCGAGCTGATCAGCCCCGACGACACCTCGGGCATGCTCGCCGCGGTCGGCCGAGTCGACGGCACGCCGGTGGTGGCGTTCTGTTCCGACGCCACCGTGATGGGCGGGGCGATGGGTGACGATGGCTGCAAGGTGGTCGTGGCGGCGTACGAACGGGCCATGGCGGACCGGGTGCCGATCATCGGCCTGTGGCACTCCGGGGGGGCTCGGCTCGCCGAGGGGGTGCTCTCCCTCGACGCGGTCGGGCGCATCTTCGCCGCCATGACGCACGCCTCCGGCCGGGTGCCCCAGATCTCCGTCGTGCTCGGACCGGCGGCCGGTGGCGCCGCGTACGGGCCGGCACTCACCGACGTCGTCGTGCTCGGACCGGCCGGTCGAATATTCGTCACCGGTCCCGACGTCGTGCGGTCGGTCACCGGTGAGGACGTGGACATGCTCAAGCTGGGCGGTCCGGCTCCGCACGGGCGTCGCAGCGGCGTAGTGCACGTGTTGAGAGAGACCGAACAGGAGGCGATCGACGCCGCTCGCGCGCTGGCGTCGCTGCTGGGCAGTCAAGGCGCACTGGACACCGCGTCGGTACAAGACCGCGACCTGGCCGGGTCGCTGCCCGAGTCGATGCGCCGCGCCTACGACGTGCACCCGCTGATCGACGACCTGCTCGACGAAGGCAGCGGCCTCGAGCTGCACGCTCGGTGGGCACCGAACATCACCACCACGCTCGGGCGACTGGGAGGCCGCACCGTGGGCGTCGTCGCCAACAACCCGCTGCGTCTCGGCGGATGCCTCGACTCGGCTTCGGCGGAGAAGGCGGCGCGCTTCGTGCGGACCTGCGACGCCTTCGGCGTGCCGCTGGTCGTGATCGTCGACGTCCCCGGCTACCTTCCCGGCGTCGGTCAGGAGTGGGACGGCGTCGTCCGGCGCGGCGCCAAGCTGCTGCACGCGTTCGCCGAGGCGAGCGTGCCTCGCGTCACGCTGGTGACCCGCAAGGCCTACGGCGGCGCCTACATCGCGATGAACGCAAAGTGCCTGGGTGCCAGCCGGGTCTTCGCGTGGCCGGGCGCCCAGGTCGCGGTGATGGGAGCCGTCGCCGCCGTCCGCGTCCTGCACCGCCGCCGTCTCGCCGACGTGCCTCCCGACCTGCGCACGCAGGTGGAGACAGAGCTCGCGACCGAGCACGAGCACATCGCCGGAGGGGTCGAGCGGGCTATCGAGATCGGCGTAGTCGACGAGGTGGTCGACCCAGCGAGCACCCGCTCGGCGATCGCCGCCGCAGTCGCTGCCGCGCCCCCCGGGCGCAGCAGCCACGGCAACATCCCGCTCTAGACGACCTGGTGCAACCACCGCACCGGGGCGCCGTCACCGGCATGCCGGAACGGCTCGAGCTCGTCGTCCCACGGCTTGCCGAGCAGCCGCTCGATGTCGGCGGCCAGCTCGACGCCCCCGAGTGCCGAAGCCGCGACGGCGGCCTTCAACCGGTCCTCGGGCACCATTACGTCACCCATCAGCCCCATGACGGCATGGAAGATCCCGAGGGCAGGCGTGTAGGCGTAGCGCTCCCCCTCGCTCCCGGCGGTCGCCTCCTCGGTCACCTCGAAGCGCAGGTGCTCCCACCCACGTAGGGCGCTGGTGAGCCGCGCGGCCGTGCCGGTCGGACCGGTCCACGAGTGCTCGGCCCGGTAGGCGCCGGATGCCGCCGGCTGGCCGGTCCACGACAGGGAGACCGGCGTGCCGAACAGCCCCGCCGCCGCCCACTCGACGTGGGGGCACAACGCGGACGGGGCGGAGTGGACGTACAGCACGCCACGGGTGGAGCTGGACACCGGTTCCTCCTGCGGGCTCGAGGTGCGCCTTCCCCAGCGGCCTCGCGGTGCAGGTGGTGTGCCGGTGCTCCCGTACGTGGCCATTGTGCCCCACCAATCACACCGGCACCAGCAGGTGCGCCCTCGCGGCTAGGCTGGTCGGCCAACCGGGGACCCGCGTCTGCCGGTCACGGTGGGAGGCGACACGTGGCGCTGAATGTGCGAGAGATCCCTGGCGGTCGCCGGTTCGAGCTGTACGAGGACGGTGAGCTGGCTGGCTTTGCCGACACCGTCCTGTCCGGCACGGTGCTGGCGATCCCGCACACCGAGGTGCATCCCGACCGCACCGGTCGGGGGCTGGCTGGTGAGCTCGTTCAGGTGGTGCTCGACACGGCTCGGGCCCGCGGTCAACGGGTGCTCCCCCAGTGTCCGTACGTGTCCGCCTGGATCGAGCGTCACCCGGAGTACGTCGACCTCGTGCCGGCCGAGCGGCGCGGAGCCTACGGACTGCCGGACGGCCGCTGACCCGCAGCCGGGCGTCAACGCCGGCGGAGCTCGCGCTCGGTGTGCAGCGCCTCCGGCGCCTGACCCCGCACCGGCAGCGCGGTGCTCCGGTCGCGCGGGAGCCCGGTCGCGGCAAGCGCCTCCTCGGGCACGGGGAGGCCGGTCAGCTCCTCTTCGGCCACCAGCAGCTCTGTCGGCGGTGCCCCCTGTCCCGTCGCCCACGCGCCGATGGACACCGCGGCCCAGGCGATGGCGAGGCCAGCGACGTCGTCGAGCAGGTAGTGCCAGCCGAAGTAGATCGTGGCCAGCGTGGTCAGAACCAGATAGACCATCGCTCCGGCCTGCGCGATCCGGGGCAGGCCGGCCCGGACGGCGAAAAGCAACGCCGTCGCGACGACCGACACGTGCAGTGACGCGAACCCGGCGATGCCGTGCAGCGCATCGGTGCCGGAGGGATCCGCGAGCACCACCAGGCGGGCACGGTAGAGGCTCTCCTGCAGTGTCGCCACGCTGGTCACCGGCAGGTCGGCCACCAGCGACGGGTCGGCGTAGCGCGGTCCCACCGACGGCAGCAGGTAGTAGCTGACCGCGCCCATGGTCCAGTTGACGCACAGCGCGGTGACGTACCAGAACCCCCGGTGCACGTTGCGACTCCAGACCAGCGCCGCCGCCAGCGTCACCGGCACGAAGAACAGGTACGACACGTAGACCGCGCTCAACAGGTGCGCCGCGGCACCGGTGCCCAGGAGATCGTGGAGCGCCGTCGACGGCTCGCTACCGAGGGCGAGCGCTCGGTCGATGGTGTGCAGAGACGGGTCGACAAGCGTGGTCCGTACGAACGGCAGCTGGTCCTTCAAGTTGCGATAGCCGACGTAGGTGACGTAGAAGCACGCCAGGCCCAGCGTCACCAAGCCGAGGCGCTCCTTGGTCCACCGTTCCCGAGCGATCCGCGCGCCCGCACGCAGCACTCCCCGCTCCCGGCGGGCGAGGAAGGCACGGGGCAGGATGTCGGCGAGGAAGAACAGCCCGACGATGAGCGGGAGCCGCACGTAGGACGGCCCGGCCACGCCGTCGGGGTCGCGGATCGGCCGGTCGAGCAGCATGGAACCCATCACCGCCAGACTCCCCGTCGCCAGCGCAATCGCTACGGCGACGAGGTAAGGGCGACGAACCATGCGCGTCAGGCTACAGCCACTGACGAGTCGAACGGCGTTCCACAGCCGTTCGCCAGGACTCTGGCGCCATGACGTCGGCCACGTCGGCGAGCGGGACGACCGGTGCGAGCGGGATCAGCCGGGCGGTGCCGGCAGGGAGCCACCCTCGCCGCGGTAGGGCAGGCCGTTGATCGTGACAACGACGAGCGGGCCGTCGGCGGGCTGGTCCTCGGCTCCGCCTGTTCCGTCACCGGCGGGCGCGACGACCTGCAAGGTGACGGGCAGTCCGTCGAGTCCGTCGAGCTCGGCAGCGACCGACTCGGCCTTGCCATCGCCGTCGTAGTCAGCGGCTGCCTCGACGTCGCCGAGTGTGTCGATGTCGCCGACATCGAGGCCGTTGTCGTCCAAGCACCAGCCGGTGTCCCGGCAAAGCTGCAACGTGCCGCTCAGCTCGGTGAGCGAGTCCTCCGGCGCGGGGTCGTCGTCCGGTGGCGGCTTCGGGTCGTCGTCCGGCGGCGGTTTGGGGTCGTCGTCCGGCGGCGGCTTCGGGTCGTCGTCCGGCGGCGGCTTCGGGTCGTCGTCCGG
>JBBSMD010000003.1:0-56030 GCA_038233355.1 Propionibacteriales bacterium | reverse complement strand
CCCGGTCGAGCTGGTGTCGATGTACTACTGGATCCCGCCGAACTTCGCGACCCGCGTCTGAGCGCAACCGACGCCCGATCGTCGGCAGGAATCGTCGCTGAGGCCCGATCCCCCGCGTACGCCTGGCGGGGCACCGCAGTCGCCGATCCCCCGCGTACGCCTGGCGGGGCACCGCAGTCGCCGATCCCCCGCTTACGCCTGGCGGGGCACCGCAGTCCCCGACGCCATCGACGCCGCATGTGCACGAACTAGGACACCGACGGGTGGTCCTCGTCCTCCTGGCCGACGTCCTTGGCTCGCCGCTGGCTGGCGCGGACCTCGGCCTCGGCGTCGGTGCGACCGGCCCAGGCGGCGCCCTCCACCGACTTGCCGGGTTCGAGGTCCTTGTAGACCTCGAAGAAGTGCTGGATCTCGAGCCGGTCGAACTCGGGCAGGTGGTAGATGTCGCGCAGGTGCGCCTGGCGTGGATCGGCGGCCGGTACGCACAGCACCTTGTCGTCGCCGCCGGCCTCGTCGGTCATGCGGAACATCCCGATCGTGCGGCAGGCGATGAGGCACCCGGGGAAGGTCGGCTCGGGCAGGAGCACCAGTGCGTCGAGCGGGTCGCCGTCGAGCCCCAACGTGTGCTCGATGTAGCCGTAGTCGGCCGGGTACTGCGTGGCGGTGAACAGCGTCCGGTCCAGCCGCAGCCGCCCTGTGGTGTGGTCGACCTCGTACTTGTTGCGTGACCCCTTGGGGATCTCGACCAAGACGTCGAACAGCACGGTGCCCACCTTTCGCGCGGCTCCGGTGTGGAGGCCCGGGCTAGTGTCTCGCACGCACCCTCGCCCATCGACCCAGGGAACCTCGTGCTCTACCGTGACGGCCCCGGCCGAGGATTCGTACGGGTGACGGCGCTGGTCCTCGTGGTCGCGTTGGTCGTGGCCGCGGCCGCCGCGGTCGGGGCCGTCGCGATCGGTTGGTTCAGCGGCGACGAGCCGAGCCGGGGAGCCCTCGCCGCGTCGGAGTCGACCGACCTGCCGCCCGACCTGCCGCCCGTGCCGGAGCCGTCGCCGCAGCCGGTGCTCGCACCGGTGAGCGAGGGACCGGTCGTACGCCCGCGGGAAGTGCGCGAGCGGGTCGCCCGGCTACTGCGCGACCCCTCGGTGCGCCGGCACGTGGGCGTCGCGGTGGCCGACGTCGACGGCGAACAGGTCCGCTGGACGAACCTCGGCCCGGCCCTGGGTCGCGAGCGGTTCATCCCAGCCTCGACGCTGAAGCTCTTCACCGCGCTGGCGGCGTTGGACGTGCTCGGCCCGCAGCGGCGGTTCACCACGTCGGGCGTGGCCCCGCCCCGCGGGCAGACCCCCCGGCTCGTCCTCGTCGGGGGCGGTGATCCGCTGCTGGCCCGGCGCCGGTCGAGCACCGTACCGGGAGGGTCGGACGGGCTCGCGGAGTCACCGTATCCGCTGCCCGCCACGTTGCAGGCACTGGCCGCGGCGACCGCGAGGGCACTGCCCGACGTGCGGCGCGTACGCCTGTCCTACGACGACAGCCTGTTCACCGGTCCCGCGGTCAACCGGACCTGGGAGCCGTCGTACGTGCCCGGCGTGGTCAGCCCGATCAGCGCGTTGTGGGTCGACGAGGGCCGCGAGCCCGGCTCCGCGCAGCGCTCGACCGACCCGGCCCGCGCCGCGGCCGAGGCGTTCGCCAAGGCGTTGGCGCGACGCGGGGTCGCGGTCCGGGGGCCGGTCACCAGACGCTCCGGCGCTGGCGGCAGCGAGCTGGCCCGGGTGCGCAGCGCACCGCTGGACCAGCTCGTCACCCACACACTCGAGCTCAGCGACAACGAGGCGGCCGAGGTGCTGTTGCGCCACGTCGCGCTCGCCGCTGGCCGCCCGGGCTCGTTCGCCGGTGGTGTTGCCGCCGTACGCGCGCTCCTGACCGGGCTCGGAGTGCCGATGGAGCGGGTGGTGCTGCGCGACGGCAGCGGGCTCTCCCGCGACAACCGGGTCACGCTGCCGGCCGTGCTGGCGGTGCTGGGGCAAGCGGCGGGCGGCGACGCCCGGCTGCGAGCCGCCGAGACCGGCCTGCCGGTGGCCGCCTTCAGCGGCAGCCTGGCGTTCCGCTTCGACGCGCGCGGGGCTCGGGTGGGTCGTGGGGTGGTCGCGGCCAAGACCGGGACGCTCAGTGGGGTGCAGGGCCTCGCCGGCACCATGCTCGACCGTGACGGCACCCTGCTGGTGTTCGCCGCCCTGGCCGACAAGGTGCCGATCCTGCAGACGCTGGACGCTCGGGCTCAGCTCGACCTGGTCGCCGCCCGGCTCGCAGGCTGCGGCTGCTCCTGAGACTGCGGCTGCTCCTGAGACTGCGGCGGCGCCTCGGGAGCGGGTGAGGACGCCTCGGTTCACGCATGGGGAGATGCCGCCGGGCGACGACGGCGCGGGTGTGTCTCAGCCGTAGCGTTGCGCGAGTCGCGGCAGCCGTTGCCGGGCGGTGGCCGGGTCTCGCCACCCGTCGGGGTCGCCGGTGGGCTCGTCGTCCGGTTCCAGCATCGGCATCTCGTCTGCCACCTCGACCGGCTCGTCGTCGCCCGGTTCACCCTCGACACGCTCGTCGTACAGCTCGGGCGCGACGGCACCGAACAGCTCAGCCGTCAGTCGTCGAAGCAGGGTCCGCGTCCCAGCTGCGCGAGGCCGGTCCGGTCACCCGCTCCGAGAGCCAGCTGCCGACCGGTGAACGCCTCGTACATCAGTTGGGCCGGGTCGTCGACGTGGCCCAGACCGACCACGTGTGCCAGCTCGTGCATGATCCCGGCGCGGGCGAGGGCCATCCCTCGCCGTGCGGTGACGATCCGCTGCAGGAGGGGAGTGTTCAAGGCGACCTCACCCGAGACGACGCGCAGCGAGCGTGCTGAGTCGGTGCGTGCCTCGATGAACGACTTCGCCACGCCGACCGAGTCGCTGCCCACCGCCGGCAAGGTTCGGCGGTCCGTCCAGTCGATGAGCACCGGCGCCCAGCGGTCGCCGTAGCGCTCCTGCACCAGCTCGCGATCGGGCTCGAAGCGCTCGTCGGTCGTCCCGTCCAGCACGAACGCGAGGCCGCTTGCCCGGCTCAGGCGGTCGAGTGCTTGACGCACGAGGGCATCGCCTATCGGCGGGGCGGCCGCGTCGTTGACCACCACGTGCACCGGGCGGCACGGGTCGAAGCGGGCGTATGGCTCGTAGTTGAACTCATGGACCAGGTCGAAGCTGTCCGAGCGCTCCTGCACGCGTACGGGCGGCAGCATCCGCTCATGGCGCGCGTCGGCCGGCCGGGCCGGCCACGCAGCCTCGGGGTGCGACGTCTGCGCACTGTCGGTCGCCGCCGCCCCCTCCCCGGTCGCGCAGCCACCCAGTGCGGACAGTACGAGCGGCACACTGGCCAGCACTCCACCCATGCTTCGCCTACTGGCGAACATCCCCACGTGCACCCGTCCAGCCTGCCACCCCGTCCCTCCTCCATCGGGTTGTCACCGTCAGCGGGGGCTGAGGCACCCGTACGCGGTGACAGGTCGTGTGAGCGCGGTCGCGACAAGACACCCGTACGGTGGGCGCATGGCCTCCTCGCCCTACATCGACTGGGACTTCGCGGTCCAGACCGCCCGCAAGCTCGTGCGGCCCGGTCCGCAGATCCCGCCCCAGCAGGCCGCCCACGCCGTCGCCGAGCTGCGCGAGGCCACCCGGATCTCCGAGGGGCCCGTACGCGAGTTCACCGGCCTCCACGCCCAGTCGGCCACCGCGCCGGTGGTGGTCGTCGACCGGCCCGGCTGGGTGCAGGCCAACGCCGACGGCTTCGCCACCGTGATGGCCCCGCTGCTCGACAAGGTGACCGACGGCCGTCCGCCGCCCGGTCCGGCGGCGCAGGCGATCGGGTCACGCGTCACCGGCGCCGAGGCCGGGGCCCTGCTGGCGTTCTTGTCCCACAAGGTGCTCGGCCAGTTCGACCCGTTCTGGGACGGCCCCCCGGGCAGCACCGGTCGGATGCTGCTGGTGGCGCCCAACGTCGTCGCGATCGAGGAGGAGCTCGACGTCGACCCGCACGACTTCCGGCTGTGGGTCTGCCTGCACGAGGAGACCCACCGCGTGCAGTTCACCGCTGTCCCGTGGATGCGAGACCACGTCCGCGCCCTGATCGGCCAGCTCGTCGACGCCACCGACGTGGACCCCGACCACCTGCGCCAGCTGCTCACCGACGGTCTGCCCCGGCTCGGGCGGTTGCTGCGCGGCGACCCCGACGTCAGCATCATCGACGTCTTCACCAACGAGCGGCAGCGCGAGGTCATCGCCCGGGTCACCGGTGTCATGTCGCTGCTCGAGGGCCACGCCGACGTGGTGATGGACGGAGTCGGCCCCCAGGTCGTGCCGAGCGTCGAGACCATCCGCAAACGCTTCGAGCGTCGCCGTTCCGGCGCCTCACCGGTCGACGTGCTGCTGCGCCGGCTGATGGGACTCGACGCCAAGCTGCGCCAGTACCGCGACGGTGCCGCCTTCGTGCGGCACGCGGTCGACCGCGTCGGCATGGACGGCTTCAACCGCGTCTGGGAGTCACCCGAGCACCTGCCCAGCGCCGCCGAGATCCTCGACCCACCCGCCTGGGTCCGCCGCGTGCACGGCTGACCCGGGTCGCGGTGCCCGCACTCGACCCCGCCCTGGCCGCCGTACGCCTCGCCGTACGCCGCGCCACCACCGACCTCGCGTCCGGCGCGCTGGTGCTCGTCGCCTGCTCCGGGGGCGCCGACTCGCTGGCGCTGCTCGCGGCGGTGACCTTCGAGCTGCCGCGGGCTGGTCGCCGGTGTGGCGCCGTGGTCGTCGACCACCGCCTGCAGCCCAGCTCCGCCGGGGTCGCGGAGGCGACCGCCGCAAAGGCCCGGCGGCTGGGTGCCGAGTCGGTCCGCCTGGTGGCGGTCGACGTCGGTACGCGGGGTGGTCCCGAGGCGGCCGCCCGCACCGCCCGCTACGCCGCCCTGCGCGAGGTGGCCGGCGAGACCGGCGCCGCCGCGGTGCTGCTGGGCCATACACGCGACGACCAGGCCGAGACCGTGCTGCTGGGGCTCGCCCGCGGCTCCGGCGCCCGCTCGCTGGCGGGGATGCGCCCGGTCGACGGCCCGTGGCGGCGGCCCTTGCTCGAGCTGACCCGGCAGCAGACCCGGCAGGCGTGCGTCGCCGCCGAGCTGGCGCCCTGGGACGACCCGGCCAACGCCGACGAGCAGGTGACCCGCAGCCGGGTGCGCCACCGGGTCCTGCCGGTCCTCGAGCGCGAGCTCGGCCCCGGCGTCGCGGCCGCGCTGGCCCGTACAGCCGACCTGTCGCGGGCCGACGCCGACCTGCTCGACGCGCTCGCCGAGCCGGTGTACGAGCGGGTCGTGAGTGCCGGTCCGCCGCTGGCGGTCGACCGCCGAGCCTTGAGCCGCGAGCCCGTCGCCCTGCGTACGCGGGTGCTGCTGGCGCTCGCCAGGGCGACAGGCTGCCCCGCCGGCGATCTCAGCGCCGCCCACGTGGCCGAGCTCGACGCCCTGGTCACCGGCGAGCACGGCAGCCGCGGCGTCGACCTGCCCGGTGGGGTGCGGGCGCAGCGGAGCGGACCGGACCTGCGGTTCGCGGCCGGCGGTATGGCAGGCTGACGCCGGTGGACCCGTCCTCGGTCAACGGTGACCTCTCACGCGTGCTCTACACCCAGGACCAGATCGCGTCCCGCCTCGCCGAGCTGAGCCGACAGATCGAGCGCGACTACGACGGCCACGACCTGCTGCTCGTCGGGGTCCTTCGCGGCGCCGTCATGGTGATGGCCGACCTCGCCCGCTCGCTGCGCCGCCACGTCGAGATGGACTGGATGGCCGTCTCCTCCTACGGCGTGGGTACGACGTCCTCCGGTGTCGTACGCATCCTCAAAGACCTCGACACCGACCTGTCCGGACGCCACGTGCTCATCGTCGAGGACATCATCGACACCGGGCTGACGCTGTCGTACCTGGTGGCCAACCTGCGCTCGCGCGGACCCGCCTCGGTGTCGGTCTGCACGCTGCTCCGCAAGCCGGAGGCGGTGCGGATGGACGTCGACGTCCGCTACGTCGGCTTCGACATCCCCGACGAGTTCGTCGTCGGTTACGGCCTGGACTACGCGGAGCGCTACCGCAACCTCGACGCGATCGGCACCCTCGCACCGCACGTGTACTCCTGACGTTCGCCTCGAGTGCGCTGCTCCGCAGTCTCGCCGGCGGGGAACAGTGCGGGCGCCCGCGTCGTTTTGGCTGGTGGCGAGTCGCGTGGCGTCACGACGGCGCGTGTACCGTTTCAGCACAGTCGTCGCGGCCCGGCCCGCGGCGAACCGGTGCGACCGCTGCGCACGCGCGCGGGCGAGAGCACGAGCAGACAGCAGGAGGAACGGGCGCGAGCCCCTCGATGATGGACGTCAAGCGCATCCTCAAAGGCCCCTGGGTGTGGATCACCCTCGGTGTGGTCGCCGTGCTCGTCGTGCTCCAGATGGTCTCGGCCAGCGGCGGCCTCGGGCAGATCAGCACCGACAAGATGGTCAGCGACATCGAGAACGGGTCGGTGGAGACCGTCACCTTCGTCGAAGGTGACCAGCTGATCCGGGCGACCCTCGACAACGGCGACGAGGTCCGGGCCAAGTGGCTCGGCGACCAGGGCTACGAGCTGGTGCAGGCCGCCCAGGCCGGCGTGCAGTCAGGCGAGATCCAAAGCTATGACGTCGAGGTGCCCAAGCCGAGCTTCCTCGGTGCCCTCATCACCACCTTGCTGCCCATCATCATCATCGTCGGCTTGCTGTTGTTCTTCCTCAGCCAGATGCAAGGCGGCAGCGGGCGGATCATGCAGTTCGCCAAGTCCAAGGCCAAGCTGATCACCAAGGACATGCCGAAGACGACGTTCGCCGACGTCGCCGGCTGCGACGAGGCGGTCGAGGAGCTCGGCGAGATCAAGGAGTTCCTCGCCGAACCGACGAAGTTCCAGGCCGTCGGCGCGAAGATTCCCAAGGGCGTGCTCCTGTACGGCCAGCCCGGCACCGGCAAGACGCTGCTCGCGCGGGCGGTCGCCGGCGAGGCGGGGGTGCCGTTCTACTCGATCTCCGGCTCCGATTTCGTCGAGATGTTCGTCGGCGTGGGCGCCAGCCGGGTGCGTGACCTGTTCGAGCAGGCCAAGGAGAACGCGCCGGCCATCGTCTTCGTCGACGAGATCGACGCCGTCGGGCGCCACCGCGGCACCGGCATGGGCGGCGGCCACGACGAGCGCGAGCAGACGCTGAACCAGCTGCTGGTCGAGATGGACGGCTTCGACGTGCGCGGCGGCGTCATCTTGATCGCGGCCACCAACCGCCCCGACGTGCTCGACCCGGCGCTGCTGCGGCCGGGCCGCTTCGACCGCCAGATCGCCGTCGATACCCCCGACCTGCAGGGCCGCACGCAGATCCTCAACGTGCACGCCACCGGCAAGCCGATGGGGCCCGACGTCGACCTGCAGTCGGTCGCGCGCCGCACCCCCGGCTTCACCGGCGCCGACCTGGCCAACGTCCTCAACGAGGCGGCCCTGCTGACCGCCCGCTCCGACGCCAAGATGATCGACAGCCACCTGATGGACGAGGCGATCGACCGCGTCATCGCCGGGCCCCAGAAGCGCACCCGGCTTATGAGCGAGCAGGAGAAGAAGATCACCGCCTACCACGAGGGCGGGCACGCGCTTGTCGCCGCCGCGCTGCCGCACAACGACCCGGTGCACAAGATCACCATCCTGCCGCGCGGGCGGGCGCTGGGGTACACGATGGTGCTGCCCGACGAGGACAAGTACTCCACCACCCGCAGCGAGATGCTCGACCGCCTGGCGTACATGCTCGGTGGCCGCGCGGCCGAGGAGCTGGTCTTCCACGACCCCACCACCGGCGCGGCCAACGACATCGAGAAGGCGACCAGCGTCGCCCGGGCGATGGTCACCCAGTACGGCATGACCGAGCGCCTGGGAGCGATCAAGTTGGGCGACTCCGGTTCCGAGCCGTTCCTGGGCCGCGACATCGGGCACCAGCGCGACTACTCCGAGGAAGTGGCCGCCGCGGTCGACGCGGAGACCAAGAACCTGCTGACTGCCGCCCACATGGAGGCCTTCGAGATCCTCGCGGAGAATCGTGACGTGCTCGACGATCTCGTGCTCGAGCTGCTCGAGGTCGAGACCCTCGACAAGGCCGCGATCGCCCGGATCTTCGAGCCGCTGCGCCGGCGGTCCACCCGCCCGGCATGGACCGGCTCCCCGCACCGGGTGCCCTCCACTGTCCCGCCGGTGCGGTCACCGAAGGAGCGCGCCGGCATGAACGGCTCGGCGCACGCCGACGAGGAGGCCAGCGTGATCCTGGCGCCTGGCACCGACGGCGACGTCCACGGTCCCGCCGGCAGCGTCGGTGGGTCCGGGCCGGGCCAGCCGCCGAGTCCTGGTGCCTGAGGTCCCCCCGTACGACACCGTCCGCGCCGAGGCGGCGGTGCGGGAGCTGTTGCTCGCGATCGGGGAAGACCCAGACCGCGACGGTCTGCGCAGCACGCCCGCCCGCGTCGCCGCCACCTACGCCGAGCTGCTGGCGGGCATGCGACAGCGGCCCGAGGACGTGCTCACCACGACCTTCGACCTCGGCCACGACGAGCTGGTGCTGGTCAAGGACATCGAGCTGTGGAGCCTGTGCGAGCACCACCTGCTGCCGTTCACCGGGTTGGCGCACGTCGGGTACGTGCCGTCCGAGGACGGCCGGATCAGCGGGCTGTCCAAGCTCGCCCGCCTCGTCGACGTCTATGCGCGCCGGCCGCAGGTGCAGGAGCGGCTCACCACCCAGGTCGCCGACGCTCTCGTCCGCATCCTGACCCCGCGCGGGGTCATCGTCGTGATCGAGGCCGAGCACCTTTGTCTGACCATGCGCGGCGTGCGCAAGGCCGGCTCGCGCATGGTGACGAGCGCGATGCGCGGGCAGCTGCGCAACCCCGCCACCCGGAGCGAGGCACTGTCGCTCATCCGCGGGTGAGACCCTCCGGGGCGATCACGTGCACGTGGCTACGGTGGGCTTCGTGACCACCCTCGAGCCACGGTCGGTGGTCGGGCTCCCCGCACCCGGCCGGTGCCTTGTCATGGGCGTGGTCAACGTGACCCCCGACTCCTTCTCCGACGGTGGCCGATGGCTGGCTCCCGAGGACGCGGTCGAGCGCGGCCGTACGCTCCTGGCCGAAGGGGCCGACCTGATAGACGTCGGGGGTGAGTCGACCCGGCCGGGGGCCGAGCGCCCCAGCGAGGCCGAGGAGCTGGGGCGGGTGGTCCCGGTGGTGCGCGAGCTGGTCGCGGCGGGCGCCAGTGTCTCGGTCGACACGATGCGGGCACGGGTGGCCGCCCAGGCGCTCGAGGTGGGCGCGACGTGTGTCAACGACGTCTCCGGAGGGCTGGCCGACCCCGACCTGCTGCCCGTCGTCGCCGACGCCGCCTGTCCGGTGGTGCTGATGCACTGGCGCGGCCACTCCCACGACATGCAGAGCCACGCCACCTACGACGATGTCGTCGCCGACGTCACCAGGGAGCTGCGGGACCGCGTCGACGCCGCGGTGGCCGCCGGCGTCCACGTCGACCGCATCGCGGTCGACCCCGGTCTCGGCTTCGCCAAGACGGCGGCGCACAGCTGGACGCTGCTGCGGCGGCTGCCCGAGCTGGGCGCCCTCGGACTGCCCGTGCTGGCCGGCCCGAGCCGCAAGAGCTTCCTCGGCAGCCTGCTGGGCGGCGACGAGCAACCACGGCCGGCGCCGGAGCGCGACGACGCCACCACCGCGCTGACGGCTCTGCTCGCGCAGGCCGGTGCCTGGTGCGTACGGGTGCACCGGGTGCGGGCCAGCGCCGATGCCGTACGCGTCGTGGCCCGCTGGGCCGATGGCTGAGGCGGCCCCTGCCGGTCGCTTGCGCGAGGGGGTGCTGGCCGCGAACCGGGCCTTCTACGACGCGCTCGAGGGCGGCGACCTCGACCTGTTGAGCGCGGTGTGGCTGCCCGGTTCACACACCTCGTGCGTACATCCGGGCGCCGAGCCGCTGCGCGGAACGCCGGCGATCCTGCGCTCGTGGGCCGCGGTCATGTCAGCCCTGCTCTACATGCAGTTCTTCCTCACCGACGTCGAGGTGGCACTGGCCCCCGAGCCCGGCGGCGATGCCGCACCGGCTGGTGTGGTGGCCGTGGTCTCGTGCACCCAGAACCTGCTCACCGCCGGGGGGGGCGGTGACGAGACGTTCACCGGCGCCAAGGCCGTCGCCACCAACGTGTTTGTGCGCACCGGCACCGGGTGGCGGCTGCTGAGCCACCACGCCTCTCCGGTCATGTCCACCGACGACGCGGGTGCACTCGACGACCCTGCCGCCGACGGCCCGGGCGAGGACCGGTCGTGACCGGCGACCGGATCACCCTGCGCGGACTGCGAGCGCACGGCTACCACGGCGTGCTCGACCACGAGCGTCGGGACGGGCAGACGTTCGTCATCGACCTGGACCTCGCGCTCGATCTGCGACCTGCCGCCGAGGGCGACCAGCTCTCCCGTACTGTCGACTACGGAGCACTGGCCGTGCGGATCCGGGACGCGGTGGAGAGCGACCCGGTCGACCTGATCGAGACCCTCGCGGACCGGCTGGCCAGCCTGGCTCTCTGCGAGCCCGCCGTGACCTGGACCCGCGTCACCGTCCACAAGCCGCACGCACCCGTACCCGTACCACTTGACGACGTAGCAGTGACGATCGAGCGGAGCCGACCGTGACCGAGACGCCCAACCCGTACATCCTCGACGCCGACACGATGACCGGCGAGATGCGCCCGATCCGGCAGGCGGTGCTCTCTCTGGGGTCGAATCTGGGCGAGCGCTTCGCCACCCTCCAGGGCGCTGTCGAGGCGTTGCTGGACACCCCCGAGGTCAAGGTGGTCTCGGTGTCACCGGTGTACGAGAGCAAGCCGGTCGGTGCGCCACCCGGATCGCGGGACTTCCTCAACGCGGTGCTGCTCGTCGACACGACCTTGTCCGTGCACACGCTGCTGGACCGCTGCCGGGCCGTCGAGGACGCCTTCGGCCGAGAGCGGGTCCGGGTCCGCAACGCGCCTCGCACGCTCGACGTCGACCTGGTCGTGGTCGGCGACCGCGTAGTCTGCGACGACAAGCTCGCCCTGCCGCACCCTCGTGCGCACGAGCGGGCCTTCGTGCTGCGGCCATGGCTCGACCTCGACCCGGACGGCTACATCCCCCAGGCCGGACACGTGGCAGACCTCGTCGAGTCGGTCGACCACAGCGGTGTCACCCGGCGCGACGACCTCGAGCTCGTGCTGTGAGACAGCCTCCGCGGCGGACCGGCCGCGGCTGCCGCGCCCGGTGACCTACCCGCCGACGGGGCCGCCGACGGGCCGGCCGGGCCCACCGCCGGGACGCATGCGGCCCACGCCGGTCGCGGTGCTGGTGGTGGCGGTCGCGCTCGGCTTGCTGCTCGGTTCGCTCGTTCGCCCGCTGGTGGAGCGGGCCGGGGGAGTGGCCCCCGTCGTGCCGTGGGTCTCGGTCGTGACGTTGCTGTTCCTCGCGGCCGCCCTCGGGCTGCTGGCCTGGGACACCCACCGCACCGTGCAGGTGCGCAGGGACCGGGTCGAACCAGCAAACGCGGTGACCAGGCTGCTGCTGGCCAAGGCGTGCGCGGTGGCCGGCGCGCTCACCGCCGGCGGCTACCTCGGTTACGCGGTCAGCTTCCTCGCCGATCTGGACGCCGTGCTGCCGCGGGAGCGGGTCGTCCGCTCGGGTGTTGCCGTGCTCAGCGCCGGCGCGCTGGTCGTGGCGGCGCTGCTGCTCGAGCGCGCGTGCCGGGTGCCGGGCGACCCCGACGACGACCACCGGCCCGGCACTGCCGCCTGATCGCCGCGCGCCTGCGCTACTCCGACGACCGGCGGGCCTAGGCTCGCGCCGTGTCTGCCATCCCCGGGGTCCGGGTACGCGAGTCGCACCGCCGTCGGCGTAGCGCGCGCACAGCCGCAGCCGCGGCCCTGCTGGTGCTCGGCGGGGTAGTTGTTGTTGCCGGGATCGCCTACGGCACCATCTGGTCTCTTGCCTGTGCCGCCGCTCTCGCCTGGGTCTCGGGAACGGTGGCTACCCGCATCGTGAGCAACGAGCTCGCCCAGTCTCGGCGAGACGCCGCCCGGGACCGGGCCGAGCAGGCGCGGGCCTACACCGACCACGCCCGTCGCCGTGCCGAGTGGCACGACGCCCGCGCAAGCCAGTTGATCGCCAGCCACGGGCAGCAGGCGGGAGCCGCCGCGGTCCTGCGCCGACAGCTGGGCACCGCTCGTACCGAGGCGGCCGAGAACGCGCGCCGTTTCCGCGCCGAGTCGCACCGCGCGGCGGCGCTGGCGCAGACCGTTGACACGTTGCGCGGCGACCTCGAACGGCGTGAGACCCAGCTCGACGAGCTGACTGCGGCGCTGGACGAGCTCACCACCGAGCTCACCACGGGGCTGACGGCGCGGCTGGCCGAGCGCGACGACATGCTCGCCAGCTGGGACGGGTCGACCACCGAGGACAGGACCGCCGAGGTCGAGGCAGCCGAGAACGGGACCACCGAGCAGGCCGCCGCGGTCGTCGACCTGCTGGCCTGGGAGCAGCGCGGGACCGGTCCCGGAGCCGAGCGCCGGGGCCGCCGACACGCCTGAGCCGCCGCGGGACCGAATCGCCGGGCCGCAGGGTCGGCAGGCACCAGCGCACCGAGACGCGGGGGGCGCGCCAGCATCCGAGCCGCCACGACACCGAGGGGGTCAGGCCCGCACGGGTCCCGAGTGCTCGATCGGCTCCAGCTCGCCGTCCTCGGTCCGCACCGAGCGGCGCAGGGCCGCGTGCAGCGAGTCTGGCGTCAGCACACCGGCGAAGCGGCCGTGCGACTCGACCGCCACCCAGCCGGCGTCGTGGCGCAGCATCGTCGCCAACGCCTCCTTGAGGTCGGCCCGCTTGTCGACGTAGGCCTCCATCCGGTGCGCGTGCTCGCCGACCGTGCCCTCTCCGCTCGCGTCGCTCGCCGCGATCCACCCCCGCAGGGCACCGTCGTCGGCCACCACGACCGCCCACCGGGTGCCGTCGGCCTGCATCGCCTCGCGCGCCACCGCCAGTGACGCGTCTGCGTGCACGGTCGGCGGCGTCTCCAGGTCCTGGTCGCTGATCTCGGTGACCGCCAGCCGACGCAACCCCCGGTCGGAGCCGACGAAGCGGGCGACGAAGTCGTCGGCAGGCGCACCGAGCACCCGAGCCGGCGTGTCGTACTGCGCGAGCCGACCGCCTTGGTCGAACACCGCGACCAGGTCACCGAGGCGGACGGCTTCTTCGATGTCGTGGGTGACGAACAGGACCGTCTTGTCCATGTCGCTCTGCAACCGCAGGAACTCGTCCTGCAGGCGCCCACGCACCACCGGGTCGACCGCACCGAACGGCTCGTCCATCAGCAGCACCGGCGGGTCGGCGGCGAGCGCACGGGCCACCCCGACTCGTTGGCGCTGGCCGCCGGAGAGCTGGTGGGGGTAGCGCTCGGCGTACGTCTCCGGCTCGAGCCCGACCATGGCGAGCAGCTCGTCGGCGCGCGCGGCCACGTCCTTGGCCTTCCAGCCCAGCAGCGTCGGCACGGTGCCGACGTTGGTCCGGATGCTCTGATGCGGGAACAGCCCGACCTGCTGGATCACGTAGCCCAGCCGTCTGCGGAGCTGCACCGCGTCCATGTCGGTGACGTCCTCACCGTCGAGCAGGATGCGCCCCGAGGTGGGCTCGATCAGCCGGTTGACCATCTTCAGCGTCGTCGACTTGCCGCACCCGGACGGACCGACCAGCGCCACGAGGGAACCACGCGGCACGTCGAGCTGCAGCGCCTCGACGGCAACCGTGCCGTCGGGGTAGGTCTTGCCGACGCCGTCGAGTCGGATCATCGGGTCACCGCTACCGTGCATGCGGTGAACCTACACAGTCTGGTCGCGCCCGGCGCGGCGTCCGACCCTCCCTGCTACAGCCTGGCGGTCAACAGCTGGCTGTGTGGCGACTACCTGACCGACCGGTGGGAGCAGCTGCAGGACGCCCTGGTCGAGCACGTGCTGATCACGCTCGCGTCGGTCGCGCTCGGGCTCGCGCTGGCGCTCCCGCTGGCGATCCTGGCTCGGCAGGTGCCCCGGCTGGAGACGCTCATCGTCTCGGGCAGCACCATTCTCTACACGATCCCGTCGCTGGCGATGTTCTCCTTCCTGGTGCCGATCACGTTCCTGACCCCCACCACGGTGATCATCGGTCTCGCGCTCTACTCGCTCACCATCTTGGTGCGCAACATTCTCGCCGGGCTGCGCTCGGTGCCCGCCGAGGCGATCGAGGCCGCGGACGGCTCGGGTTACTCCCCGTGGCGCCGGCTCACCCGGATCGAGATGCCGCTGGCCCTGCCGGTGATGATGGCCGGCCTGCGGGTGGCCACCGTCTCGACCGTCGCACTGACCACGGTGGGCGCGATTGTCGGCTACGGCGGCCTCGGCAACCTGCTGCTCAGCGGCGTCGGCACCCAGTTCAAGGCGCAGATCCTCGCGGCGAGCGTGCTGTGCGTCCTGCTGGCCGTGGTGCTCGACGTGGCCCTGATGGGCACGCAGCGGCTGCTGACGCCGTGGACCCGCGTGCGGGGGGCCTGAGCGATGAGCGAAGCCCTGCGGTTCCTGTTCGACCCGGCCTCTTGGTCAGGCCCTTCCGGTCTCGGCGCGGAGCTGTCCCAGCAGCTGCTGCTGACGGTCACCGCGCTCCTGCTCGCCTGCGCGATCGGGCTCCCGGTGGCGCTGTGGTTGGGTCACCTCGGCCGCGGCGGAGCCCTGGCGGTCAACATCTCCAACGTCGGACGGGCGGTCCCGACGTTCGCGGTGCTCGTGTTGTTGTCGGTCGGGCCGCTCGGCACCGGTGTCTTCGGCGCGTACGGCCGGGCCGGCCTCGCCACTCTCGTCTCGCTGGTGCTCTTCGCGTTCCCGCCGATCGTCACCAACGCCTACGTCGGCATGCGCGAGGTCGACCGAGAGGTGGTCGAGGCGGCCACCGGCATGGGCATGCGCGGTCGCGAGCTGTTCGGCCGGGTGGAGCTCCCGCTGGCGTTGCCGCTGGTGTTGACCGGTGTGCGGCTGGCCATGGTGCAGGTGTGGGCGACCGCGACGATCGCTGCCCTGGTCGCCGGGCCCGGGCTCGGCAACACCATCCAGCTCGGGTTCGAGAACCAAGACGTCGCCCGGGTGCTCGGCGGGGGCATCCTGGTCGCGCTCGTGGCCCTGGTGCTCGAAGGTGCCCTCGCGCTGGCGGCCAGGGTCGCCGACCCGGTCCGGCGCGCGCGGTCACGAAGTGGTGTCAAAGCCGTGTCGGCGGTTGCCACACCCACCTCCTGACCGTTGACTGGATACGGGCCCCGGACCTGGTGCCCATCGGACACGCGTGCCGCATCCTTGGCACGGGACACAGAAGGTGGTGCACCCCATGGGTGTTCTTCGTCGTACGCGCGCAGCGGCTCTCCTGACCGGCCTCGCCCTCACCCTTGCAGCGTGCGGAGGTGACAGTGGCGACAGCTTCGGCGGCACCGATTCCTCGACGAGCGGCAGTAGCGAGGAGAAGGGGGCGGTCACGATCTCGGCCCAGGACTTTGCCGGCGGGCAGGTCATGGCGCAGCTCTACTCCCAGCTGCTGGCCGACGCGGGCTACCAGCCCGACATCAAGCTCGTCGGCACGCGCGACCTGTACATGCCCGGTCTGAGCAGCGGCCGGATCCAGGTGGTTCCCGAGTACGTCGCCGGCATCGCCGACTTCCTCAACACGCAGGTCAACGGGCCCGACGCGGAGCCGATCAGCACCAACGACCCGCAGGAGACGCTCGACGCGCTGGAGCCACTCGCGGACGAGGCCGGCATCACGCTGCTCGAGCCGGCCGCGGCCAGCGACCAGAACGCCTTCTTCGTCACCCAGGAGTTCGCCGACACCGAGGGTGTGCAGACACTGAGCGACCTGGCCGCGCTCGACCAGTCGATCACGCTGGCCGCACCGCCGGACTGCAAGGGCCGAGACGACTGCGAGAAGGGGCTCTCCCAGGTCTACGGCCTGGACATCACCAAGATCCTGCCCACCGGTTTCGGCACCACCCAGACCAAGAACGCGGTCCTCGACGGCGAGGCGCAGCTCGGTGAGACCGGCACCACGGACGGCTCCCTGGAGCAGCTCGGTCTCGTGCAGCTCGAGGACGACATGGGCATCCAGCCCGCCCAGAACCTGGTGCCGGCGGTCAACTCCGACTGGCTGGCCGACCACGACGACGTACGCGGCGTCCTCAACGGATTCTCCGAGCAGTTCAGCACCGAGGACCTCGCCGGCCTGACCCTGCAGGTCGACGTCGACCGGGCCGACCCGGCCACCGTCGCCGAGGAGTACCTGACCGAGCAGGGCCTCATCTGAGGCTAGCCCTGCCGCGGGCGGGCCGTCCGTCGGCGAGTGGCCCCACGTGGCGGTTCGCGGACGGGACGGGCAACCGCATGGGGCCACTCGCGGCCGCCGACGCCTCCATCACTACCCGATGTGGCCGCCGCCGACCGATTCGTCGCGCCGCCTACCTGATCTGTCGCGCCCCGCCCGAGCTGTCACTGCGTGACGACCCTCTAGCATCGTGAGGGAGTGACAGCTCGGGGTGGCAGAGGACGCGGGCGACGTGACCCGCTCAGCGGTCCACGTCGCCCACCAGGTAGGGGATCGAGGCGAGGACGGGTGCGAGCTGCTCGAGGCTGCACCCGGGCAGCACCGCGGCCAACGCCCCCACGTTGTTGAACGACGCAGTGCGCAGCTTGAGCCGCCACGGCGTCTTCTCGCCGCGGCTCACCAGCAGGTAGCCGTTGATGCCCAGCGGGTTCTCCGTCGCGGCGTAGGTCGAGCCCTCGGGCACCTTGACGACCTTCGGCAGCCGCACGTTCACCGGCCCGGCGAGCGTGCGCAGGCGCTGCGTGCATGCCTCGACCAGGTCGAGCGAGACGGCCACCTGCTCGGTGAGCACCTCGATGCGTGCCGGCACATCGCCGGCGGTGCGCACCGGCACCCGCAGCACGTCCGCCAGCTCGGGGTACGCGAGGTGCGGCGCGTCGCGGCGCAGGTCGAGGTCGAGGCCACCGGCGCGGGCTGCCGGACCGGACACGCCGTACGCCTGTGCATCGGCCCGGCCGAGCACACCGACGCCGCGATGGAGCGCCGCCGCCGCGCGCACCGGCTCCTCGACCCGGGGCCACAGCGAGCGCACGTCGGCCACGGCGTCGGTGAGGTCGTCGTACCAGCCGGCGGGAACGTCCTCGCGCACTCCGCCCACGACGGTGAACATCACGTGCATGCGGCCGCCGGTGAGGGCCTCCAGCTCGACCAGCAGCCGCTCGCGGGCCGCGTGCGCAGGCCGAGCCGCTGCCGCACCGGGGAAGGCCCCGAGGAAGGACAGGTGGCTGGTGACCCGCAGCAGCTCGCAGAGCAGGGTGCGCAGCCAGGTTGCGCGGGCCGGCACCTCGAGCCCCAGCATCCGCTCGACCGCGAGGGCGACGCCCAGCTCGCTGCCCATGGCGCCGAGCCAGTCGTGGCGGTCGACCAGGGCGAGGACCTGACGGTAGTCGCGGACCTCGAACAGCTTCTCCACCCCGCGGTGGACGTAGCCGGCGACCGGCTCGGCTCCCACCACGACGTCGCCGTCCAACCGCAGCCGGACGCGCAGCAGCCCGTCGGTCGACGGGTGGTGCGGGCCGAGTTCGACGACGCGGTCGTCGGGGTCCAGCGCACCGGCGCTGTCACCGACCGCGACGGTCAGCTCCCGGGCGCCGCTCGGCTGCACCGACGCATCCTAGTCCGGGCCCGCGGCTAGCCTGCCGGGGTGGACGACCTCTTCGTGGTGCCGGGCGCCCCGTGGCAGCCGGTGAGCCACGGGCTGGTTCGCTTGCGGCTGTGGCTGCTGGCCGGCTGGTCCGCCGTCGCCCTGCTCGCGCTCGCGCTGTCCGCGTGGTGGTGGCCGGGTGCACGGGGCTGGCTGCTGGCGGCCGTGGTCGCGCTGGTGCTCCTGGTCGGTGGCGCCGCGGTGCTCGTCGCTCGCAACGCCCGCAGCTGGGCGTACGCCGAGCGGGCCGACGACCTGCTGGTGCGGCACGGGATCATGCAGCTGCGGCTCGAGGTGGTGCCTTACGGGCGGATGCAGCTCGTCGACGTCAGCGCCGGACCGCTGCAGCGACGTGTCGGCATCGCGACCGTCCAGATGCGCACGGCCGCACCGAGTACGCAGGCCAGGATTCCCGGCCTCGAGCCGGCCGAGGCGGCCCGGATGCGCGACCGGCTGACCGAGCGGGGCGAGGCGCAGGCGGCCGGGCTGTGAGCGGCGTCGAACCGGGTCCGGACGCCGGCGGCAGCGCTTCACCCGTTGCCGCCGAGTCCTTCCGCCGGGTGCACCCGGTCACCCCGTTGCTGCGCAGCGGCTTGGTGGTGGTCGCGGTCGGCACGCTCCTGGTGCGCCAGCTGCTCGAGGGCGCTGACGCCTCGACACTGTTCGTCGTGCCGGTCGCGGTCGTGGGCGCTCTGGTGCTCGGTGCGGCGTCGTGGTGGTTCACCCGCTTTCGCATCAGCCCCTCGGAGCTGCGCATCGACAGCGGAGTGCTGGTGCGCCGGCAGCGCCGGATGCGGATCGAGCGCATCCAGGCCGTCGAGGTGGAGCAGCCGCTGCTGGCCCGCCTGTTCGGCATGGCCGAGCTACGCATCGAGGTGGCCGCCGGTGAGGGTGGCACGCTGGCGTACCTCACGTTGCGTGACGCGGAGTCCCTGCGGCACACCTTGCTGGAGCAGGCCGGGACGGCGTCTCCTGCCGACCACTCCGACCCGCAGATGCCGGCTGCGGTCGTCACGCTCTTCCGGGTCGATGACAGCCGGTTGCTCGCCGCGACGTTGCTGCGCACCGATGTCCTGACCCCGGCCCTCGGTGCGGTCGCGGGCGTCGTGGCGACGCTGCTGCTGGGCCGGGTCGGTGGGGTGGCGATCGTCGTGCCGCTCGCGCTGGCCACGGTGGGTGTTGCCTGGAAGGGATACACCACCGGCTTCGGCACCACGCTGACCCGCGCCGAGCGAGGGTTGCGGCTGCGTGCCGGGTTGCTCGACGTGCGTACCCAGTCGGTGCCGACCGGCCGGGTGCAGGGCCTCGTCGTGGTCGAGCCCCTGCTGTGGCGCTGGTTCGGCTGGGCCCGCGTCGACGTGACCGTCGCCGGCGCGGGCAGCGGTGAGGACGAGCACGGCACCGGGGTGTTGGTGCCGGTGGCGCAGCGGCGCGAGGTCGACGCGTTGCTCCCACTCGTGCTCGACGGTGCCGACCCCCGCCAGGTGGTGCTCGACCCGGCGCCACGTCGGGCCCGCTGGGTCGACCCGGTCGGCGCTGGTGTGCTCGGCGTCGGGCTGGGCGACCGGCTGCTGGTGACGCGTCGCGGTGTGCTGACCCGTCGCACCGACGTGGTGCCGCTGCCGAAGCCGCAGTCGGTGCACGTTGCGCAAGGACCCGTGCAACGACTGCTGCGCCTGGCCTCGGTGCAGGTGCACCTCCCACCGGGGCCGGTCGGTCCGCAGGGCGCGCATCGGGACGCGGCCGCGGCCTGGGCGCTCGCGACGAGCGTGACGGCGTGGCGCACGCGTCCCGACCGGTCACCGCCAGCCGGTGCCGCGGAGGGTGACGACCTGGCTGTCGCCGGCGGCTGAGCGCCCCGCGAAGAAGGCTGTCTCGGCTCGGACCGCTCGCCAGACGGCGGTGTCTCGACCTGGTGGTGGACTCACCCGGCACGCGCGAATCGGGCCAGCTCGTCGGCCACCCGCGACCCGGACCGCGCGAACAGCGCCGGCTCACCCAGAGGCGCGGGCACGTCAGCGGACGTCACCTCGGCCACCTCGCCGTACGTCTCGCCCGACCACACGTGCACCCACCGTCCCGGCGGGAAGGTGACGTCCACGGTGGACGCGCCGGGCTCGAGCACCGGCGCCAGCAGCAGGTCGGCGCCGAGGGTCAGCTCGGTGTCGGCGGTGGTGCCGATCAGCCCGTCGACGGGCGTACGGAACCACGGGTGGTGCTGGGCCGCCCCCAGCGGGTCCGCGGCCAACAGCCGCCGCTTCTCCGGCGCCAGGGCGACGAACAGCCGTGTGGTCTGCGCCAGCTGCCGCGCCAGCGCGGGATCGGTAGCCGGCTGGGCCACCGACCCGGCCCGGCTGCCCTCGTGCGTACGCAGCACCGGCATCAGCAAGGACGCCTCGGCCCAGCGGGCCACCAGCTCGGCGTCTCGGCGCACGTCGGGGCGCAGGGGGAGCGCCAGCGCGTGGTAGCCGCCCACGTCACCGTGCACCTGCGCCATGCCGCTCGCCGCGAGCGAGTGCAGCAGCGCCGGCACCGAGGCGAGCCCGTCCTCCTCCGACCAGTCCTGCATCTGGTCACCGAGCCACAACGCGTCCGCCAGTCCGGCCGAGCGGGTGTGACCGCTGCGGTGGAAGACCAGCGCCTCGGCGCCCAGCCCCGATCGACGCAGCGCCCGCTGGTTGACCCGCTGCCACATCACCGCGTACTTGTTGCGCCACTGCTCCCCGGTGCCGCCGGCGAGCACCGCGTCGGGGGGCGGCCCCTCCGCGAAGTCGGCCATCCAGCCCGACGCGCCGGCCCCCGCTACCTCCTGGACCAGCACCCGCACCAGCCACCGGCGAGCCGCGGGATCCGACAGGTCGACCATGGCCGCCTCGAAGCCACGCTGGTCGAGCAGGTACGGCTCGCCGTCGGTGTCGAGGACCAGGTAGCCGGCACGTTCGGCCTCGCGGTAGAGATCTCGCCCCCCGGCCGCTGCGGAGCGGGCACCGCTGTCGGGTGCCAGGAACGGGTTGGCGTACGTCAGCACTCGGATGCCGTCAGCACGCAGGTCCGCGACCAGTCGCGGCCAGCGCGGGTAGAGCTGCCGGTCGAGGACCCAGTTCCACTGCAGCCGTCCGCCGATGCCGGTCGC
Organism: Propionibacteriales bacterium; assembly: GCA_038233355.1. Classification (GTDB taxonomy): domain Bacteria; phylum Actinomycetota; class Actinomycetes; order Propionibacteriales; family Nocardioidaceae; genus DASQMN01. Next base: position 34,970 of record JBBSMD010000003.1, on the reverse strand, counting down.
CCGTCGGCCCTGCCAGTCCTGCAACCACACGGCGCTCAGTGGGACGCCGGCCGAGCGCAGTGCGGCCACCTGGGTGCGGACCTGCTCGGTGCCGCCTTGCAGGCCCGCCACCAGCCCCCGACCGGCCCACCGCGGAGCCGGGTCGGCCGTGCCGGTCCACCGGCTCTGCACGGTGAGCGCCTTGCGGGGGGTGGTCGCGGCGGCGGCCGAGAACACCGCGTGGTCGTCCCACACCTCCCACACCATCCGGTCGCTCGGGCGCAGGTCGAGCGAGGCGATCCGCTGGCCCCGGTACGCCAGCGAGCGGGCCCGGCTGGTCACCTGCACCGTGCTGGTCAGGTAGGTGGTGTCCGGCCCGCCGGCGGCCCCGGCGGCGAGGTCGACGATCGTGGACAGCGGCTGCTCCCCGCGTCCCAGCCCCTGCTCGCGGCTCAGCAGCGGGACCCGACGCCCACGCAGGTCATAGGACCCAGACTGCGCCCCCAGGCCGTGCACGGACTCCTCGGGCCCGAGCCCGGCGGCGAGGTAGAGCCGATCCGGTGCCGGGCCGGACTCGGGCCGACCCACTCGCACGTCCAGGTCAAGGCGCTGGCGTGCGCCGGCAGCCAGCCGCAGCCGCCAGGGCACGGTGCCCGAGTCACCCTCCAACGACCCGGCGAGCGCGAGCCGGCCGGCCCGGGGACGTACCGAGGTGACCACCTGGTCGGACCAGGTCGCGCTGAGCTCGTCGTGCACGCGCAGCAGGCCGTAGTCGTCGCGGTAGGAGGGGTCTCCGACGCCGGCGGTTACGAACGCCGCGCCGGGCGGTGTCTGCCACACCGGGGCGGCCGCGTCCGGGTGGGTCACGAGGACGCCGTCGGCACCTACCTGCACGGTGAAGCGGCCCACGTCGTAGGTGCCGGTCCGCGCCTCGACCCGCAGGTCGCCAGCGGGCGGATCGGCGAGGTCGGTGGCCGGCGTCGGGAGCCGCCACCACGCGGCCGCGACGAGCGCCACGAGCAGCGCCGCGAGCCCAAGCAGCAGCCAGCGGCGACGGGTCGGCGCGCGTGGTCTCGCCGGGGCGCTCACCCAGGCATGGTGCCAGCCGGACCGCCCGTGGGTGAGGGTGTGAGCAGGCGCACGGACACCGACCCGACCACGCGCCCGCCGGCCCGCCTACGCTGGGGGCCGCGCAGGCCGGCCCCGGTCGGGCTCTGCACCACACCGGCACCACCGGCACCAGGAGGCGCGATGAGTAGCCGTACGACGCTCGGCGTGGTGGGAGCCGGCCGGGTGGGAGCGGTGCTGGCCGCGGCCCTGGCCGACAGCCACGAGGTGGTCGCCTGCTCCGGCCGCTCCGACGCGTCGCGCACCCGGATCGAGACCTTGCTGCCGGGCGTGCGTCGCACCGACCCGCACACCGTGGCCCGCAGCGTGGACCTGCTGCTGCTGGCCGTCCCCGACGACGTCCTGGCCGGCCTGGTCGAGGAGCTCGCCGCCGCCGAGAGCATCCGCCCGGGCCAGCTGGTGGTGCACACCAGCGGCCGGCACGGTGTCGCCGTGCTCACGGCAGCGAGAGCGCATGGTGTTCGTACGGTCGCGCTGCACCCCGCCATGACGTTCACCGGAACCTACGTCGACCTCGACCGGCTCGCCGGCTGCGTGATGGCGCTGACCACCGACCCGTCCGCCCGTGCCGACGGGATGCGGCTGGTCACCGAGCTGGGTGGCCACCTCACCTGGGTGGCGGAGGAGCGGCGTAGCACCTACCACGCCGCGCTCGCCCACGGCGCCAACCACCTGACCACTGTCGTCACCCAGGCGATGGACCTGCTGCGGCAGGCCGGTGCCGACGACCCGTCGGGCACGCTGCGTCCGCTGCTCACCGCCGCGCTGGACAACGCGTTGAGCTACGGCGACGCCGCGCTCACCGGCCCGGTGGTACGCGGGGACGCAGCGACCGTCGCCGCGCACGTCGCCGCGTTGCGTGCGGCCCCGGCGTCGACAGTCGACTCCTACCTTGCGATGGCACGCTCGACGGTCGACCGGGCCGTGGCCGACGGCCGGTTGAGCCCCCTACAGGCGCGCGCCGTGGTCGACGAGCTCGATACGGCCGGGTGGGAGGCTACGGTTGCCGCGTTGATGCCCCCGGCCGCCCACTGACACCGCACCGACGCCTCCCGTCGTCCCACCGCGGAGCACCGACGCCGGGCGACGACCACCGGTCTAGGACGAGATGGAACCCACGCTGGCGCGCACCGTCGCCGAGCTCGACGAGGCCATGATGCCGTCCCGGCTCGCGGACTCACCCGTCGCCTACGTGCCCACCATGGGGGCCTTGCACGCTGGTCACGAGAGCCTGCTGCGGCAGGCCCGCTCGCTCGGCGATGTCGTCGTCGCGTCGATCTTCGTCAACCCCACCCAGTTCGCGCCGGGGGAAGACCTGGAGTCGTACTCTCGCCAGCTGTCGGCCGACCTCGCAGTGGCGGCGAGGTGTGACGTCGACGTGGTGTTCGTCCCCTCGGTCGAGACGCTCTACCACGACCACGAGATCCCCCCCGGCGACGTCGCCGGGCACGTGTCCGCTGACGCGGTGACCATCGACCCCGGCGCCCTCGGCTCGCTCTATGAGGGGGCAGCGCGGCCCACCCACTTTCGCGGTGTCCTCACCGTGGTGGCCAAGCTCTTCGCGCTCGTCCGCCCGACGCACGCGGTGTTCGGGGAGAAGGACTACCAGCAGGTCGCCCTGGTACGACGCATGGTGGTCGACCTGCGCCTGGGCGTGCAGATCGTGCCCGGCGCCACCGTTCGGGACCCCGACGGGCTCGCCCTCTCCTCGCGCAACCGGCACCTCGACGCCGAGCAGCGACGCCGGGCGACGACGTTGTCCCGGGCGCTTCGAGCCGGTGCCCGGCAGGCCGCCTTCGGCGCCGAGGCGGCCGTCGCTGCCGCCGCGCAGGTGCTGTCCACCGCCGACGTCGAGCCCGACTACCTCGTCGTGGTCGACCCGGAGCTGGGGCCGCCACCGGCCACGGGCACGGCGCGCATGCTCGTGGCGGCCCGGTTCGGTGCGACCCGGCTCATCGACAACGTCGGTCTCGTGCTCGGACCCGGCGGCGGTCCGCTCGACACGAGCCTGCCGCTGTCGACCAGACGAGACCAGTGATGAGTGGCCCGCCGGCCGACCCGGTGTCCGGTGCTGCTCGCTCGCTGCCCCGGCTGCCGACGTGCCTCCCGGCACCGATGCCCGGCTGGTGGGTCGACACCGACGTGGTCGTCGTCGGCTCGGGCATCGCCGGTCTCACCACCGCCTTGCAAGCCCGAACGCACGGACGGGTCGTGCTGGTCACCAAGGACGATCTGTCGGCAGGCTCGACCCGCTGGGCGCAAGGCGGCATCGCCGCGGCGATCGGGCCAGGTGACAGTCCCGAGCAGCACCTGCGCGACACCGTCGTCGCCGGAGCCGGGCTGTGCGACGACGCCGCGGTCCGAGTGCTCGTCGAGGAAGGTCCCGCCGCCGTACGCGCGCTCATCGACCTGGGCACGCAGTTCGACGTGTCCGGCACCGGTGAGCTGGCGCTGACTCGTGAGGGGGGCCACCGGCGCGACCGCATCGTCCACGCCGGCGGCGACGCCACCGGCGTGGAGATCCAGCGGGCGCTGGTCGCTGCCGCCAAGGCGGCTCCCGGTGTCGAGATCATCGAGCACGCGCTGGCCCTCGACCTGCTGCGCGACGTGGACGGCTCGGCGGCCGGGTTGACGCTGCACGTGATGGGTGAGGGACAGCGCGACGGCGTCGGTGCGCTGCGCGCCAGGGCCGTCGTGCTCGCCAGCGGGGGGCTGGGGCAGGTCTTCTCCGCCACCACCAACCCCGGCGTGTCCACCGGTGACGGCATGGCCCTGGCCGCGCGGGGCGGGGCGGTGCTGCGTGACCTCGAGTTCGTACAGTTCCACCCGACGGTGCTCTGGCTCGGTGCCGGCACGACCGGCCAACAGCCCCTGATCTCCGAAGCGGTACGCGGGGAGGGGGCGGTGCTCGTCGACGACGCCGGTGAGCGATTCCTGGCCGGTCAGCACGAGCTCGCCGAGCTCGCTCCGCGCGACGTCGTGGCCAAGGCGATCATGCGCAGGATGCGCGAGACGGGGGCAGCTCATGTCTGGCTCGACGGTCGTGGCCTCGGGGCGGAGGTCTGGCAGCGGCGCTTCCCCACGATCCTCGGGGTGTGCCGCTCCCACGGCATCAACCCGATCCGCGAGCTGGTGCCGGTCGCGCCGGCCTGCCACTACGCGTCTGGCGGTGTCGCCACCGATCTGCGCGGGCGCACCGGGGTCCCGGGGCTGTACGCCTGCGGTGAGGTCGCGTGCTCGGGTGTGCACGGGGCGAACCGCCTCGCGTCCAATTCCTTGCTGGAGGGCTTGGTGTTCGCCGGTCGGATCGCCACCGACCTGGGCGAGCTGCTCTCGCGGCGGTCGGACCCGCGACCCGCGGCTCGGAACTTGGGGGTCTCCACCGACGCACTGCTGCCGGCCGCTCACGCGCGCGAGCTGCAGGCTGTGATGACCGAACGGGTGGGGGTGCTACGGCACGCGCCAGGCATGGCGGTGGCCGCCGACACGCTCGCCGGCCTGGTGGAGAGCGGCGGCGGCGTGCCGGGGACGGCGGACTGGCAGGCGACGAACCTGGCCACCGTGGCGACAGCCGTCCTCGCTGCCGCGTGGCTGCGGGAGGAGACCCGCGGGTCGCACTGGCGCGATGACCACACCGCCGCCGCCGACGCCTGGCTGGGGCACCTGGACTCCCGGCTGACTGTTGCCGGTGACCTCGTGACGTCGTGGGAACCCCTGCCGGTGGCGGCCGCCGCGACCGCACGGCCAGCAGGTGGCCGCGGTGACTGACCTGGCGCAGGCACGGTCGGCGCTTCGTGCCGCCGGCCTCCAACCCGACGCGGCGGAGCGGCTGGTCCGCGACGCGCTCGCCGAGGATCTCGCCGGCGGCGTCGACGTCACCTCGGTCGCCACCGTGCCGGCAACGGCAACCGCGAGCGCCGACGTCGTAGTGCGCGCCGAGGGCGTGGTGGCCGGTCTCCCGGTCGCTCGGCTCGTGGTCGCGGTCTCGGTGCCGGCTGCCGAGTTCGACCAGCACCTCCCCGACGGCGCCCGGGTGCGTCCCGGCGAGGTGGTGGCGAGCGCTACCGGTCCGGTCCGGGGTCTGCTCACGGCCGAGCGCACCCTGCTGAACCTGCTCTGCCACCTGTCCGGCGTCGCGACGCTGACCGCGCGGTGGGTCGAGGCGGTGCGCGGCACCGGCGTCGCCGTGCGCGACACCCGCAAGACCACCCCCTTGATGCGAGAGCTGGAGAAGTACGCCGTGCGCTGCGGTGGTGGGGTGAACCACCGGTTCGCGCTGAGCGACGAGGCGCTCGTCAAGGACAACCACGTGCTTGCCGCCGGCGGCGTGGCTGCCGCATACGCACGGGTGCGGGCAGCCCACCCGAGCCTGCCGGTGCAGGTGGAGGTGGACACGCTCGAGCAGGCGCTGGAGGCGGTGGACGCCGGTGCCGAGCTCCTGCTCTTGGACAACATGGCTCCGCCCGAGCTGGCCCGCACCGTCGCCGCGGTGGGGGGCCGGGCCACGCTCGAGGCCAGCGGCGGCCTGCGGCTCGAGGACGCTGCACAGGTCGCTGCCACCGGGGTCGACTACCTGGCGGTCGGTGCGCTGACCCACTCCGCGCCCGCGCTCGACCTGGGGCTCGACCTCCACACGCGTTAACAACACGCGTTAACGTGGCCGAGCGTGCAGCACCCGCGCGGTGGGAGGAGGGTGGCCGTGACCGATCGATGGCGCCCGAACCGCTCCGATCCGTCCGCCTGGCCCGTGCTGCCGGTGCAGGACTGGGCGGACACCGTGGAGACCCTGCACCTGTTCACGCAGGTGTTGGGCAAGGCCCGTACCGCTGCACGACTTGTCACCGTGTGCGGGCGCCAGGGCGCCTCCTGGCGGTGACAAGTCGCGCGGGCGCCCTCGAAGTCGACGACCCGCACCTGCCGAGCTGGTGGCACCGGCGAGCCGGCGATCGCCGGCCAGGCACCTGAGCCGGTCGGGTGCTTGGCATGGCAGGGTGGTCAGGCGTGGCATGGCGTGACGTGCTCGCGGCGTCGGGCGAGGCGCCGCCGGCCTTCCTCGGGCCCACCGCGGCCCTGGTGGTGACGGCCGCGATCATCGGGTATGTGATGACCCGCCTGCGGGTGGTCCCGATCGTGGGTTTCCTGGTCGCCGGGGTCCTCATCGGGCCGGCCCAGCTCGGCGTCGTCGCCAACGGCGAGGCGGTCCAGTCGGTCGCCGAGGTCGGGGTGATCCTGCTGCTGTTCACCATCGGCATCGAGTTCTCCCTCGACCGCCTGGCCCGGGTCTGGTCCTGGATCGCGCTGGGTGGCGCCCTGCAGGTGCTGCTCGCCACCGGTGTTGGGCTGGGCCTGACGACGGCGCTGGGCGGCGGCTGGCGCGACGGCGTCTTCACCGGGTGCCTGCTGGCGCTGTCCTCGACGGCCATCGTGCTCAAGCTGCTCAGGGACCGTGGTGAGCAGTCCAGCCGCCGTGGTCAGCTCGCTCTCGCGGTGCTCATCGCCCAGGACCTGGCCGTGGTGGCGATGGCGCTGGTCGTGCCGATGCTCGGCTCCGGCACCGGCGCCGCCGAGGAGGGCGCCGGTGCAGGCCCGCTGCTGTGGGCCGGGCTCACCGCCGTCGCGGTAGTGGCGGTAGTTCTCGTCGTGGCCCGCCGGCTCATGCCCCCGCTGCTCGACGTGGTCGCCCGGACCTGTTCGCCCGAGGTCTTCCTGCTCACCGTCGTCGCGATCTGCTTCGGTACGGCTTACCTCACCGCGCTGTTCGGGGTGAGCGTCTCGCTGGGAGCCTTCCTCGCCGGGCTCATGGTCAGTGAGAGCCGGGCGAGCACGCAGGCCTTCGCCGAGGTGCTGCCCCTGCAGATCCTCTTCAGTGCCGTCTTCTTCGTCTCGGTCGGCATGCTGCTCGACCTACGTTTCGTGGCCGACAACCTGCTGCTGGTGGTGGGCGGATCGGTGCTGGTGCTGGCGGTCAAGACGGCGACGACGGCGGCAGCGGTGGCGGCGCTGCGGATGCCGTGGCGCACCGCGCTCGCCACCGGACTGCTCCTCGCCCAGGTCGGTGAGTTCTCCTTCGTGCTGCTCACTCTCGGCACGGCCGCCGGCCTGGCCCCGCTCGGCCTCGGCGGCGACGGCTCGCAGACCGTCGTGGCGGTCACCGTGGCACTCATGGTGGCCACGCCGCTGCTCGCCGCCCTGGGCGCGCGGATCGACGAGCAGGGTGCACAGCAGGGTGGTGCCGCCGGCCCGGACGCACCACCGGCGCGAGCCGGCGACGAGGTGGCCGAGCACGTCGTGCTGCTGGGATGGGGCCCGACGGCGCTGCAGCTGGCCGACACGCTGCGCCAGCTCGGCACACCGGTGCTGATGGTCACGCTCAACCCTGGTGGAGCTCAGGAGGCGGCTTCCGCCGGGCTTCGGGTGCTGCGCGGTGACCCCGCCAAGGCCCACGTGCTGCGCGCGGCGGGTGTGCCGCAGGCCCGCCTGGTGGTGGTGTCGGAAGACCAGCCGGAGCGCGCGCTGCAGGTCGTCTCCGCGGCCCGGCCGCTGACCCGGGCCCCGATCGTGGCGCGACCGCTGGGTCCGGCCGACGTCGGCGAGCTGGCCGAGGCCGGCGCCGACCACGTCGTCGACCACGACCGCGCCGCCACCCGGGCGCTGACCGCCTCGGTGCTGCAGCGGCTCGGCCACCACCGTCCCCAGGGCAGCGGCCGGCGCACCGTCGTCGACACGAGCCGGGTCGTGCGCTATCCGTGGCCGTCGGGGACCGGCTGCGAGCACGCTGCCATGTCGCGCCCGGTTCTGCCGCTGGCACGGGGCTGCGTCGACTGTCTGCGCGAGGGCACCGAGTGGGTCCATCTGCGGGTGTGCCTGTGGTGCGGGTACGTCGGGTGCTGCGACTCCTCCCCGCGCCGGCATGCCCGCGGTCACGCCGCGGCCGAGGAGCATCCGCTCGTCGCCTCGGCCGAACCGGGCGAGACGTGGGGCTACTGCTTCGTCGACGACGTGACCGTCGCCGAGCCCGCCGACGTCGCTCGTGCGAGCTCGATGCCGCCCCGTTGAGCTCCCCCCGCTCGTGGACGTGGCCGGTCGGGCAACGGCGCGGCCACTAGCCTGCCGGGATGGACGAGCCCACCTCCGCCGCACCGGCATCCAACGATCCCACCGGGCTGCCCGAACAGGTCGAGGTGCGGCTCGCCAAGCGGGCGCGGATGCTCGAGCGGGGCATCGACCCGTACCCCGTGGTGGTGCCCCGGACGCAGACGCTCGGACAGGTGCGTCGACGCTACGAGCTGGTGGGCCTCGAGCCGGACACCGGCACCGGGGACCTGGTCGCCGTCACCGGCCGGGTGATCCACCTGCGCGACACCGGCAAGCTGTGCTTCCTGCGGTTGCGAGAGGGCGACGGCACCGAGCTGCAGGTGATGCTGTCCCGCAACGAGGCGGGGGCCTCGTCGCTCGCCGACTTCAAGGGGCTCGTCGATCTGGGTGATCACCTCAGCGTCGAGGGCGAGGTCGTGACCAGCCGGCGCGGTGAGCTGTCCGTGCTCGCCACCTCGTGGCAGCTGGCGGCCAAGGCACTCCGTCCGCTGCCGGTGGACCACAAGGAGCTGAGCGAGGAGGCGCGCGTCCGGCAGCGCTACCTCGACCTGGTGGTGGACCCGCACGCCCGTCAGATGGTGCGCGCCAAGGCCACCGTGCTCGCCTCGCTGCGCCGCACGCTGGGCGAGCGGGACTACCTGGAGGTGGAGACCCCGGTCCTGCAGCTGACCAACGGTGGTGCGGCGGCTCGGCCCTTCCGCACCCACCTCAACGTCTTCGACCAGGACATGCTGTTGCGCATCGCCCTCGAGCTCGACCTCAAGCGGGCGCTCGTCGGCGGTGTCGACCGGGTCTACGAGATCGGCAAGACCTTCCGCAACGAAGGCGTCGACTCCACCCACAACCCCGAGTTCATGATGCTCGAGGCGTACACCGCGTACGGCGACTACCACAGCATGGCGACCCTGTGCCGCGACCTGGTGCTCGACGCGGCCCGGGCACTGGGGCACACCACGATCGCCGGGCGCGACGGCAGCGAGGTCGACCTGGAGGCCGACTGGCGGTGGGCGTCGTTGCACGACCTGGTGGCCGAGGCCGTGGGTGAGCCGGTGCCGGTCGACGCCGACGCCGACGCCGACGCCGAGCTGCTGCGGCGGCTCGCCGAGACCCACGACGTCTCGGTTCGAGCCGAGTGGAGCGCCGCGCAGGTGCTCCTCGAGCTGTACGAGCAGCTGGTCGAGCCGACCCTCGTCCAGCCGACGTTCGTGTGCGACTTCCCGCCAGGTTTGAAACCACTCGCCAAGGCCCACCGAGACGTTCCCGGCCTCGTTGAAGCATTCGACCTCGTTATCAACGGGGTGGAGCTCGCACCCGCCTACTCCGAGCTGAACGACCCCGTCGTCCAGCGCGCGCGGTTGGAGGAGCAGGCCCGAGCGCGCGCGGCCGGCGATCTGGAGGCCAATGACGTCGACGAGGTCTTCTTGCGTGCGCTCGAGCACGGTATGCCTCCGGCGGGTGGCATGGGGATGGGCGTCGACCGCTTGGTGATGGTGTTGATGGGCACCGGAATCCGCGAATCCATTCTCTTCCCGCTGTTGCGCCCGGTCCGATAGGACTCATTCCCGCCGGAGTTTTTTCGGTGCGTCTACCTCCCGAGTGGCAGACCGCATCCGATACGCTATCGTTTCGGTCAGGTCGGCCACGCATTACTTCGAGCCGAGACGCAATTCACACGCGCAGCTACAGCGAGGGAGCACGCCAATGGCGCAGAAAGTCCAGATCCTGCTCGTCGACGATCTCGACGGGGGTGAGGCCAGCTCGACACTGGAGTTCGGCCTCGACGGAGTCAGCTATGAGATCGACCTGTCCGAGCGCAACGCACAAGCGCTACGCGACACGCTCGCGCCCTATGTCGCCGAGGCCCGCAAGGTGGGTGGCCGGCGCCGCGGCGGCACCGGGCGTTCGTCCGGTCGCGGGCACTCGGGGGGCAGTGGCGAGCCGTCCGCCGCCCAGGTGCGGGAGTGGGCGCGGGCCAACGGTCACGACGTACCCGACCGGGGTCGGGTCTCGGCCGAGGTGCGGGAGGCCTACGCCGCAGCCCACTGACGCCTTACCGCAGTCGTTCGCTCGCAGCGTACGAACCGACCGGAACACCCTGACGGACCCCCTCGTTGACAACTGCGTCGGCGTCAGGGGGTCCGCCTCTGTCGACGGCTAGCATGCAAGGCAACGGGTGCCGCTGCTCTGGACCCTCGGAGCGCGATCAAGGAGAAGGTGTCGATGTTCGAGAGGTTTACCGACCGTGCGCGTCGGGTCGTCGTCCTGGCTCAGGAAGAGGCCCGCATGCTCAGCCACAACTACATCGGTACCGAGCACATCCTCTTGGGTCTCATCCACGAGGGCGAAGGGGTCGCAGCGAAGGCGCTGGAGAGCCTCGGCATCTCGCTCGAGGCCGTACGTGACCAGGTCCAGGAGATCATCGGGCAGGGTCAGCAGGCGCCGAGCGGGCACATTCCCTTCACCCCCCGGGCGAAGAAGGTGCTCGAGCTGAGCCTGCGCGAGGCGCTGCAGCTCGGTCACAACTACATCGGCACCGAGCACATCCTGCTCGGTCTCATCCGAGAGGGCGAGGGCGTCGCGGCCCAGGTGCTGGTCAAGCTGGGCGCCGACCTCAACCGCGTGCGCCAGCAGGTGATCCAGCTGCTCAGCGGTTACCAGGGCAAGGAGACCGCGACCGCCGGTGGCCCGGCAGAGGGGGCACCGAGCAGCTCACTGGTGCTCGACCAGTTCGGCCGCAACCTGACCCAGGCCGCCCGAGAGGGCAAGCTCGACCCGGTGATCGGCCGTGGCCCGGAGATCGAGCGGGTCATGCAGGTGCTCTCCCGGCGGACGAAGAACAACCCGGTCCTGATCGGCGAGCCAGGGGTCGGCAAGACCACTGTCGTCGAGGGTCTCGCTCAGGACATCGTCAAGGGGGACGTGCCCGAGACGCTGAAGGACAAGCAGATCTACACCCTCGACCTGGGTGCGCTGGTGGCCGGTTCGCGCTACCGCGGTGACTTCGAGGAGCGCCTCAAGAAGGTGCTGAAGGAGATCCGCACCCGCGGTGACATCGTGCTGTTCATCGACGAGATCCACACCCTGGTGGGCGCTGGTGCGGCCGAGGGTGCCATCGACGCGGCGAGCATCCTCAAGCCGATGCTCGCGCGCGGTGAGCTTCAGACCATCGGCGCGACCACGCTCGACGAGTACCGCAAGCACCTGGAGAAGGACGCGGCGCTGGAGCGACGCTTCCAGCCCATCCAGGTCGCCGAGCCGTCGATCGCGCACACCATCGAGATGCTCAAGGGCCTGCGCGACCGCTACGAGGCGCACCACCGGGTGACGATCACCGACGAGGCGCTGGTGTCGGCGGCGACGCTGGCCGATCGCTACATCTCCGACCGGTTCCTGCCCGACAAGGCCATCGACCTCATCGACGAGGCCGGGTCGCGGCTGCGGATCCGGAGGATGACCGCGCCGCCGGACCTGCGCGAGTTCGACGAGAAGATCGCCGACGTACGCCGCCGCAAGGAGGGTGCGATCGACGCCCAGGACTTCGAGGCCGCCGCCTCCATGCGCGACGAGGAGAAGAAGCTGATCGCGGCCAAGAACGAACGGGAGAAGCAGTGGAAGGCCGGCGACATGGACGTCGTCGCCGAGGTCGACGAGGAGCTCATCGCCGAGGTCCTCGCCACCGCCACGGGCATCCCGATCGTCAAGCTGACCGAGGAGGAGTCGGGCCGGCTGCTGCGGATGGAGGACGAGCTGCACAAGCGGGTCATCGGCCAGGACGAGGCGATCAAGGCGCTGTCCCGGGCGATCCGGCGTACCCGTGCTGGGCTGAAGGACCCCCGCCGGCCCGGTGGCTCGTTTATCTTCGCCGGCCCCTCCGGGGTGGGCAAGACGTGGCTGTCGAAGGCCCTGGCGAACTTCTTGTTCGGTGAGGACGAAGCGCTGATCCAGCTGGACATGAGCGAGTTCTCCGAGAAGCACACGGTCTCGCGGCTGTTCGGCTCCCCGCCCGGCTACGTGGGATACGAGGAAGGCGGGCAGCTGACCGAGAAGGTGCGTCGCAAGCCATTCTCGGTGGTGCTGTTCGACGAAGTGGAGAAGGCGCACCCCGACATCTTCAACTCGTTGCTGCAGATCTTGGAGGAAGGACGTCTCACCGACTCCCAGGGTCGGCTGATCGATTTCAAGAACACGGTCATCATCATGACCACCAACCTCGGCACCCGCGACATCGCCAAGGGCCTCAACCTCGGCTTCGCACAAGTCGGCGACATCGCCGGCTCCTACGACCGGATGAAGAACAAGGTTTCCGAGGAGCTCAAGCAGCACTTTCGGCCCGAGTTCCTCAACCGAGTCGACGAGGTCATCGTGTTCCCGCCGTTGACCCAGGACGAGATCATCTCGATGGTGGACATGATGCTCGGGTCGGTCGAGAGCCGGCTCAAGGACAAGGACATGGCCCTCGAGCTCACCTCGGCTGCGAAGGAGGTGCTCGCCAGGCGCGGGTTCGACCCGGTGCTCGGTGCCCGCCCGCTGCGACGCACCCTGCAGCGCGAGATCGAGGACGTGTTGGCCGAGAAGTTGCTGTACGGCGAGGTCCGGTCGGGTCAGATCGTGCTGGTCGACGTCGAGGGCGAGGGCCCCGAGGCAGTCTTCACCTTCGCCGGCACGGCCAAGGCCGAGCTCCCGGACGCGCCACCGGTGGAGGCCGCCGCCACGGAATGAGCGTCGCCGTCATGCGTTCAGCCCGGCAGGCCGACCGCTCCGTCCGGCCTGATCTCGACGAGACCGTCGGCGACCAGGCCCGCCAGCGCCCGCTCCCGCTGGACCACGTCCGGCCAGGTCGCGTCGAGGGCGGAGCGGGGTAGCGGCTCGTCGGCCGCACGCACGCTGGCCAGCAAGCGGCCGCGACACTGTCGGTCGGTCCCGTGCCAGGGCTGCCGCCGGCGCGGTGGCCCGGCGTAGGCGGGCATCCCGGCGGCTCGCCAGCGGCACACGTCAGCGACCGGGCAGACGGTGCAGGCCGGGCCGGTCGCCGTGCACAAGAGCGCCCCGAGCTCCATCAGCGCCACCCCCCATGCGGCGGCGGCCGCTGGCTCCCGCGGCAGCAAGTCGGTCGCGGTGGCCCGCTCACCGGCGCGCAGGGTCGGCGGGGCCACGGCCTCTCCACGCACCAACCGGGCCAGCACCCGGCGCACGTTGGTGTCGAGCACCGCGTGCCGTCGACCGTACGCGAACGAGGCCACCGCTGCGGCGGTGTACTCGCCTACCCCGGGTAGGACCAGCAGGTCGTCGATCCCGCTGGGCACCCGGCCGCCGTGGCGCGCGACCACGGCTCTCGCCGTGGCGTGCAGGCGCAGCGCTCGGCGGGGGTATCCCAAGCCACCCCAGGCGCGGACCGCGTCGCCGCTGGTGGCTGCGGCGAGGTCGCCAACGGTCGGCCAGCGCCGCAGCCACGCGGCATAGGCGGGCAGCACGCGGGCGACGGGCGTCTGCTGCAGCATCACCTCCGAGACCAACACCGCGTAGGGGCTCGTGGAGGGCCGACGCCACGGCAGGTCGCGGGCGTGGCGGTCGTACCAGTCGAAGAGCCGGTCGTGCAGCACGGGGGCCGCCGCCGACGGCGCACTGAGCGGAAACGTCGTCGATTCGGCAGCCATCGCGGACCGATGATGGCACGAGCCGGCCGGCGAGGTCGCTGACCGGGTCGCCCGACGAGGTCACGACAGCCGTAGTCGTCAGCGCCGCGAGCGGAGTGGCAGCGCGGCAGGAGCGGCTCACGCAACTAACATGGGCGCCCGTGAGCAGCTCGTGAGCGCTCGCGCAGGCAGCCGCAGCCGCCTTCCCGCGCGGGTCTACTGGACCCGTCGGTTGGCGGTGCTGGCGGTCGTGCTCGCGGTGGTGTCGACCGCAGGCTCCCTGCTCTCGAGGTGGTCCAGCCCGCAGGGGACCGACTCGGTGTCGGCCGGCACCCCGGCCCCGCTGCCGGCCGACGCAGCGGGCGCTATGGCAGCGGCCGGTACCAGTGTCGGTGGCGGGGGCAGCGCCGGCGAGGCGGTGGGTACGTTGACTCGGACCCGCTCCGAGCGGCGGGCGGCGCAGCCGGTCCTGCCCCCGCCGTCGGCCCGGTGCCGCGCGGATGAGGTGTCGGTAGTGCCCACCGTGGTCGGAGCCGCACAAGCAGGTGCGGAGACGGCCTTGCAGCTGCAGGTGACCTCGATGTCCGATACGACGTGCCGCTTGCCGCTCGGTGAACGACTGCTCGTGCAGGTCTCCCGAGACGGCGAGCCGGCGTGGCGGCTCGCCGACTGTCCCGCGGCGCTCAGCACGGAGTCGGTGGTGCTGTACCCGAGCTGGACCAGCGTGGTCGACGTGACCTGGTCGGGTCGCACCTCCAACGCGACGTGCTCGGTCGGTACCCGGGCCGTCCGGCCCGGCGCGTACCGGCTGCAGGCCGCGATGCTGGGCGGTGAACCCGACACGACGAGGTTCGAGGTGGAGACGGCCGACGATGCGTCGGTGCCGCAGCGACGGGGTCGCCGCGCCAGCGATCAGACGTAACGCTCGAGGATGCTCGACTCCGCGAGGCGGGACAGTCCCTCCCGGACGCTTCGCGCCCGCAGCTCGCCGATGCCGTCGACGGTCTGGAGCTCCTCGACGCTGGCGGCGAGCAGTTTTTGCAACGTCTCGAAGTGGTTCACCAGGCGCTCCACCACCGTGGGCGGCAGTCTGGGCACCTTGGCCAACAGCCGGTGTCCCCGCGGGGACAGGGCGCCGTCGAGCTGTTCGGCCCCGGCGTAGCCGAACGCACGGGCGACCGCGGCGACGTCGACGAGCTCGGTGGAGTCCAGCCCACTGAGGTGGTCGAGGATCTGTGTCTCGGTGCGCGCCCGACGCCCGGTGGGCGAGTAGTCGCGCACCACGAGGACACGTTCCCGGTCGACACCGGTGACGAGCTCGTCGAGCTGCAGAGACAGCAGTCGACCGTCGGCACCCAGCTCGAGCACGTAGTCCTCGATCTCGGCGGCGATCCGCAGCACCATCTCCAGCCGCTGCGCGACGACGGCGACATCTCGCACGGTGACCAGGTCCTCGATCTCGAGGGCCGCCAACGCACCCGACACTTCGTCCAGACGCATCTTGTAGCGCTCGAGGGTCGCGAGCGCCTGGTTGGCACGGCTCAAGATGGCCCCCGACTGCTCGAGGACTCGTCGTTCACCGTCCACGTAGAGCGCGATCGTGCCCATCGACTGCGACACCGAGATGACCGGGTGCCCGGTCTGCCTGGCGACCCGGTCGGCGGTGCGGTGCCGGGTGCCCGCCTCGTCGGTGTGGATGCCGGGGTCGGGCATCAGGTGCACCGCCGCCTGGCGGATCACCGTGGCGTCCTTGTCCAAGATGACGGCGCCGTCCATCTTCGCGAGCTCGCGCAGCCCGGTTGCGGTGAAGGGGACGTCGAGGGAGAAGCCGCCCGTCGACAGCTCCTCGACCGTGTGGTCCGCGCCGAGCACGAGCAGGGCGCCCGTACGGCCGAGCAGGATGCGCTCCAGCGCCTCGCGCAGAGCGGTGCCGGGCGCGACAGTTGCCAGTACGGCGCGCAGCCGCGGGCTCGGCGCGCCGGTCGACCACTCGGAGCTGGCCATGCTCACCCCCTGGCTGGTGACCGCGGTACGCCGGCCACTACAGGGCGAAGTCTAGGCCGACGGGTCGGTAGCGCGGTGTCCATGCAGCGGTCGAGCGCACAGTCGTGACCCAGGTGTGACCGAGCCACCTGGGATGTCGCTGTCGCCACCTGCCTACTCGACGACCGACAGCGCTGGCGTGCGCGGCCGGCCGTGGTTGGGTCGCAGCCTCGTGTCGGTCGGTCCGGCGACGAGACCGAGGATGCGCAAGGCGGCGGCGACGTCGGGCACGGCGATCACCTGCAGGTCGTCGCCTGCCCCTGCCCGGGTCCCTGACGCTGCGGCCGCCCGACCGGTATCGGCCGGGACGAGCGCGTGGCGGAAGCCCAACCGCGCGGCCTCGCGCAGCCGGTGCTGGAGGCCCGAGACGCGGCGCACCTCCCCAGCCAACCCCACCTCACCCACCGCGACGAGGTCGGTGGGCACCACCTTGTCGCGCGCCGCCGAGGCCACGGCTACGGCGGTGGCCAGGTCGCAGGCGGGTTCGCCCAGCCGGGCCCCGCCCACGCTGGCGGCGTAGACGTCGCAGGCGCCGATTGGGAGGCCGGCACGCCGCTGCAGGACCGCCAGGACCATGGCCGTACGGGCGGCGTCGAGGCCGCTGGTGGCCCGGCGCGGCGACGGCAGCGCCGACGCGGCGACGAGCGCCTGCACCTCGGCCAGCAGCGGCCGGCGCCCCTCCATGGTCACGGTCACGCAGGTGCCGGCGACCGGCTCGTGGTGGCGGGACACGAAGAGCCCGGTGGGATCGGTCACCTCGACGATGCCGTCCTCGGACAGGTCGAAGCAGCCGATCTCGTCCACCGGCCCGTAACGGTTCTTGACCGCTCGGACCATGCGCAGTCTCGAGTTGCGCTCACCTTCGAAGTGCAGCACCACATCGACCAGGTGCTCGAGGGTGCGCGGCCCGGCGACCGAGCCGTCCTTGGTCACGTGCCCCACGAGCATGGTGGGGATCCCGCGTCGCTTGGCGACCTGGACGAGTGCGGCGGCCACCTCGCGGACCTGGGTCACCCCGCCCGGCACACCGTCGACGTCGATGGCCCCGATGGTCTGCACCGAGTCGACCACGAGCAGCGACGGCTGCACCTGCTCGACGTGGCCCAGCACTGCCGCCAGATCGGTCTCGGCGGCGAGGAACAGCGTCGGTTGCACGGCCCCAGTGCGGTCGGCACGCAACCGCACTTGGGCCGCCGACTCCTCGCCGGAGACGTAGAGCGTGGTCTCCCCCTGCCGCGCCCACTGGGCGGCGACCTCGAGCAGCAGGGTCGACTTGCCGACGCCTGGTTCCCCGGCGAGCAGCAGCACCGCGCCGGCCACCACCCCGCCACCGAGCACGCGGTCGAGCTCGGCAACCCCGCTGCTGCGCGCGCGCGAGCCCTCGACCGCCACCTCGGTCATCGGGCGCGCGCGGGTGGTGACCGGTCCGGCCCGGGTGCGCCCGAGCGGGGCACCCCCGACCTCTTCGACGGTGCCCCAGGCCTGGCACTGCCCGCAGCGACCCGCCCACTTGCCGGTCTCCCAGCCGCACTCGGTGCAACGGTGTGCCGCTCGCCCGCGGCGGGCGGTCGGCTGGCTCGTCCTGGTCATGCCGGCACGCTAGGACACCGCGCCGACAGTGCGGTGGATCTCCTCCACAGCGCGGCGTGGCCCAGCCGCCGGCGCGCGGCCCGGTTTGGCCGCCGGCACGCGACCCGGTTCGGCCCCCGGTGCGGCGACCTGGTTCGGCCCCCGGTGCGGCGACCCGGTCCGGCCGCCGGGGCGGAGGCATGTTCTCGGGCTCAGAAGTGACGCCACCAGAGGTTGACCGCGTAGTCGACCACGAGCCCCGCATGGCCCGCGAGGAGACGCTCGGCGTGCTCGGGGGCGAACTCGATGCGTACGACGCGCTCGAGGTCGGCGCGCCGCTCGAAGCGCCAGCAGAGGTCCAGGGGCGTACGGTTCCAGCCGCGCACGGACCAGAAGCGCTCGACGGCCACCGGGTCGTAGTCCGGGTACGCCGAGCAAAACCAGCCCCCGAAGGTGCTGCGGGAGGCGTCGTTGTCCACGACGAACGCCGTCCCGCCACGCCGCACGACCCGCTCGAGCTCGCGCAGACCCGGCTCGCAGCCAGGTCCGAAGAAGTACGCCCAGCGGGCCTGCGCGACGTCGACCGACCCGTCGGCGAGCGGTACGTGTTGAGCGGTGCCGGCGTGCACCTGGACGTGCCGCATGCTCCGGCAGCGCCACCGGGCCAGTGCGACGAGCCGCGGATGCGGCTCCACGCCCACCACGGTTGCCGCGGACTCGGCCCACCGCGGTAGGTGGTAGCCGGTGCCGCACCCGAGGTCCAGCATCCGGCGCCCGCCCCAGTCGGCGACCTCTCGCATCGCGTGCTCGATCCGCCCGCCGGGGTCGACGGCCCGGTTCTCCAGCTCGTAGATCTCCGGATGCCGCCAGATGTTGGGGCTGGGCACGGTGCCCGGTGGTGGCCGCCAGGTCAGATCCGTACCTCTCCGGAGGGAGTGTCGAAGCGGGCCGCGAGCAGCCCGGAAGTGCCGTGCGGAGCCGCCCATTGCACGTGCAGGTCACCGAGCGCGGCCACGGCCGGCGCACCGAGCCAGTCCGCCAGCCGGGCGGCGTCACCGGCGATCTCCAGCGCGGTGAGCTGAATCGCTCCGCTCGCCCCCGCGGAGGGGTGGTCCTCGGGACCGACCTCCCACTGTACGACGAACGGCAGCTGCGGGTCGGTCTGCAGCTCCTTGACGCCGACCTGGCGCCAGCGCAGATCCAGGCCGTCCGGCCGGTGCCGGTTGCCGGGTACGGCCGGCCGACCGAGACGCTGTTCGACCGTGGTGATGTCCTCGACCGCGACCACCCAGCCGATCCAACCGCCCCCCGAGCGCGACCGCTCCCGCACCAGCTGACCGAAGGGCGCCTTGTCCGAAGCGGGGTGGTCGAGCACGGCCACCACCTCGAGATAGTTGCCGCCACCCATCGGCAGCACCTTGTTACGGGTACCGAAGCGGGGGTGGACACCGCCGTCGACGAAACTCTCCCCGAGCATTGTACCGATCCACTCTGCCGTCGCGTCGAGCCCGGCAGGCCCCGCCGCGTAGGAGAGGTGGTCCAGTCGCATGGCGCATTCTCACCTTTGCGCGCGACCCGCCGGGCAGCGGGGGTAAGTCGCGGCGCCGGCGCAGGGGCGGCGAGAGCCGGCGACCATGTCACGGCTCGACCGTCCCCGCGTCGGCGTCCGGTTAGCCTTCGCGGCATGCGGATGGGCGTGCTCGACATCGGGTCCAACACGGGTCATCTGCTCGTGGTCGACGGTCATCGCGGCGCGGCTCCCCTGCCCGCGTACTCCCACAAGCAGCCCCTACGACTGGCCGAGCACCTCGACGGCACCGGTGCCATCGACGCGTCCGGGGTCGACGCGCTCGTGGGTTTCGTCGCGGCGGCGCGCCGGGTCGCCGACGACAAGGGCGCCCAGGACGTCCTGGCCTTCGCCACCTCGGCCGTACGCGGCGCCAGCAACGCCGACGCGGTGCTGGAGCGGGTCCACGAAGCGACCGGAGTCCGGCTGAGCGTGCTGCCGGGACGCGACGAGGCGCGCCTGACGTTCCTCGCGGTGCGTCGCTGGTTCGGCTGGTCGGCCGGCCGCGTGGTCGTCTTCGACATCGGCGGCGGCTCGCTCGAGATCGCCGCCGGCGCCGAGGAGACACCGGACGTGGCGATCTCGCTACCCCTGGGCGCCGGCCGGCTCACCCGTGAGCGGCTCGGCAAGGCGCCGGTGTCGGGCGAGGTGCTGCGCCAGGTACGCAAGCACGTGCGGGCCGAGGTCGCCCAGCACGTAGGACAGATCCTGCGCCTGGGCCGGTCGGACCGAGCGGTGGCCACCTCGAAGACGTTCCGGTCCCTGGCTCGCATCTGCGGGGCCGCCCCGTCGGCCGAGGGGCCGCTCGTACGCCGCGTCCTCTCCGCCGAGAGCCTGCGCTCCCAGCTGCCTGCGCTGGGCTCGCTGAAGGTACGCGAGGTCGCCGCCCTGCCGGGCGTCTCGGTCAACCGGGCACATCAGGTGCTCGCCGGCGCGCTGGTGGCCGACGCGGTGATGGATCTCTTCGACGTCGCGGAGCTCGAGGTGTGTCCCTGGGCGCTGCGTGAAGGAGTCATCCTGGAGCGGCTGGACCAGATGTGAGCTCGGCTCGTCGGCCGGCCCTTGCGCCCGGCCCGGATACGCTCGTCCCGTGAGCGCCGACGCGTCACCGGCGGCCGACGCCGTCAGGGTCTCGAGCGGCAGCATCTCGTTGTCGACCTCGTCGGTCTATCCGGAGTCGACGGCCAGCGGATTCGAGCTCGCGACCCGGTTGGGCTACGACGGGGTCGAGCTGATGGTCGGTATCGACGAGGTGAGCCAGGACGTCACCGCGGTCCGTCGCTTGAGCGACTACCACCGACTGCCGGTCGTCGCCGTGCACAGCCCGTGCCTGCTCATCACCCAACGCGTGTGGGGCACCGACCCGTGGGAGAAGCTGCGCCGCAGCGCCGAGGCGGCGCTCGCCCTGGGTGCCGGCGTCGTGGTGGTGCACCCACCCTTTCGCTGGCAGCGGGACTACGCTCGCTCGTTCCGCACCGGTCTGGACGCGCTCAGCGCACGGACGGGCGTCGTGTTCGCGGTGGAGAACATGTACCCGTGGCGTACCGCCCGGCGTGAGCTGCAGGCGTACGCCCCGGGCTGGGACCCCGTCGAGCACGACTACCGGCACGTGACGCTCGACCTGTCGCACGCGGCCACCGCCGGTCAGGATGCGCTCGCCGTGGCGCGGGAGCTGGGCTCCCGGCTGACCCACCTGCACATGACCGACGGGTCCGGGTCGGCCAAGGACGAGCACCTCGTGCCGGGGCGGGGACGGCAGCCCTGCGCGGAGCTGGCCGAGCACCTGGCGAGCAGGGGCTTCGCCGGCCACGTCGTCGTCGAGATCAACACGCGCCGCTGCCCCGACCGCCTCGCGCGCGAGCAGGACGTGGCCGAGGCGCTGGCGTTCACCCGCCTGCACCTCGCCGCTCCCGCGTCGACGGCGGGCGGCGCGTAGGCTCGCTGCCGCAGGTCGGCCGGCGACCCGTCGACGAGGAGGACTCGCGGTGTTACGACGTACGTTGCTGATGCTGGCGCGCAGCGAACGCGCCCAGCGCCTGGTCACGACGATGCCCGGCTCGAGCGACATCGTGAGCCGTTACGTGGCCGGTGACGAGACGGCCGATGCGGTCCGTACCACCCGCGAGCTGGTCGACGCGGGCCTGCAGGTCTCCTTGGACCACCTGGGCGAAGACACGGTCGATGCCGGCCAGGCCAAGCAGACCGTCGCCGCCTACCTCGCCGTGCTCGAGCAGCTCGCCGCCGCCGGCCTCACCCCGGCCGCCGAGGTGAGCGTCAAGCTGTCCGCGCTCGGTCAGGCGCTGTCCACCGACGGCGAGCGGATCGCTCTCGACGGGGCCCGACAGATCTGCCAGGCCGCCCGCAACGTGGCCACCACCGTGACCCTCGACATGGAGGACCACACCACCACCGACTCGACGTTGGCGGTGCTGCACGAGCTGCGCCAGGACTTCCCCGAGACGGGCGCCGTGGTGCAGTCCTACCTGCACCGCACCGAGGCCGACTGCCGTGAACTCACCGGCACCGGGTCACGGGTACGGCTCTGCAAGGGCGCCTACGACCAGCCGGCCTCGGTCGCCTACCGCGACCAGGCCGAGGTCGACAAGTCCTACGTACGCTGCCTGAAGGTGCTGATGGCCGGGGACGGCTATCCCATGGTCGCCACCCACGACCCCCGCCTGGTGGAGATCGCCGGGACGCTCGCCCAACAAGCCGGGCGGGGCGCCGGAGACTTCGAGTACCAGATGCTGTACGGCATCCGTCCCCAAGAGCAGCAACGCCTCGCTAGGGCCGGCCACGTCGTGCGGGTGTACGTGCCGTACGGGGCCGAGTGGTACGGCTACCTCATGCGGCGGCTCGCGGAGCGCCCGGCGAACCTCGCGTTCTTCGCGCGCTCGCTGGTGAGCCGGTCGTGACCCAGCCGGAGCCGTCACCACCGCGCTCGGACGTGGTGGCGGTGCTCGGCGCCGGGGTGATGGGGGAGGCGCTGGTCTCCGGCCTGCTGCGAGCCGGTCACCACCCCGAGCACCTGCTGTTGTCCGAGCGGCGCCCCGAGCGGGCGGTCGAGCTCACCGAACGCTACGGCGTGGAGGTGGTACCGAACGTGCAGGCGGCGGCCCGGGCCGGCACCGTGCTGCTCGTGGTCAAGCCGCAGGACATGGCGGGTCTGCTCGACGAGATCGCCTCCCAGCTCGGCCCGGGCACCCTCGTGGTGTCGCTGGCCGCCGGCATCACCACCGCGTCGCTCGAGGCGCACCTGCCTGCCGGGGTGCCGGTGGTGCGGGTCATGCCGAACACGCCCGCCCTGGTCGACGCGGGCATGGCGACGATCTCCCCCGGCACCTCGTGTGGCCCCGAGCACCTGGCCGAGACCGAGGAACTGCTCCGTGCCACCGGCAAGGTGATGCGGGTGCCCGAGCGCCAGCAGGACGCGGTCACCGCCATCTCCGGGTCGGGCCCGGCGTATCTGTTCTTCGTCGTCGAGGCGATGATCGAGGCGGGGGTGCACCTGGGTCTGCCGCGCAGCACCGCGACCGAGCTGGTGGTGCAGACGGTGGTCGGCTCGGCGCGCCTGCTGCGCGAGACCGGCGAGCACCCGACAGTGCTCCGCGAACGCGTTACCTCACCCGGCGGCACCACGGCCGCCGCGGTGCGCGAGCTGGAGGACCACAAGGTCCGCGCGGCCTTCCTGACCGCCATGGAGGCCGCCCGGGACCGCTCTCGGGCCCTCGCCGCCGGCGACGAGGTCTGAGCGCGGTGACCGGTCCTGCGTGCGTGGTGTTCGACGACGCCATGTGTGGCTACGACTTCGGCCCGGCCCATCCCATGGCCCCCTTGCGGGTGGACCTGACCATGCGGCTGGCCCGCGCGCTCGGGGTGGTGGGACCTGGCCGCCTGCCCGAGGTGCGGCCCGAGCCGGCGGGTGACGACCTGCTGCGCACCGTGCACGACGCAGCTTACGTCGCGGCGGTGCGGGCCGTCACCGGTCCGCACGACTACGACCTCGACCATGGTCTCGGGACTGCGGACAACCCCACCTTCGCCGGCATGCACGAGGCCTCCGCCTTCGTGGTCGGTGCCTCGGTGGAGGCCGCCCGGCTGGTGTGGCGGGGGGAGCAGCTGCACGCCGCCAACGTCGCCGGCGGCCTGCACCACGGCATGCCCGGGTACGCCAGCGGCTTCTGCGTCTACAACGACGTCGCCGTCGCGATCCGCTCGCTGCTCGACGCCGGGGCCGACCGCGTCGGCTACGTCGACGTGGACGTCCACCACGGTGACGGGGTACAGGCCATCTTCTACGACGATCCCCGAGTCCTGACCATCAGCCTGCACGAGACCGGTCAGACCCTGTTCCCCGGGACGGGGCTGCCGAGCGAGGTGGGCGGCCCGAAGGCGCCGGGTTCGGCGCTCAACGTCGCGTTGCCGCCGGGCACCGGTGACGCCGGCTGGCTGCGTGCATTCCACGCCGTCGTCCCTCCGGCGCTGCGCGCCTTCGGCCCTGATGTGCTGGTGACCCAGCACGGCTGCGACTCGCACGTGAACGACCCGCTGGCTCACCTGAGCCTCAGCGTGGACGGCCAGCGAGCCTCTTACCTGGCACTGCACGACCTCGCGCACGAGCTGTGTGCGGGCCGCTGGGTCGCCACCGGTGGTGGTGGCTACGCCATCACCGACGTCGTACCTCGTGCCTGGAGTCACCTGCTCGCGATCGTGGGCGGTGCGCCGCTCGAACCGGACGCAGCGGTGCCGGCGGCGTGGCGAGAGGACGTCGAGGGGCGCACCGGCCGGACCGCGCCGCGTCGTCTCGGTGACGGCTGCAGCGCGGCCTACCGAGACCTGAGCGCCGGCTACGACCCGGACAGCTGGCTGGACCGGTCGATCATGGCCACCCGCCACGCGGCCTTCCCGCTGCTCGGACTCGACCCGATGCCGTGAGCGGCCCCACCGATGCCGTGCAGCCGGGCCCCCACCACCGCCGGTGTCTGGTCAGAAACGACGACGACTCGCCGGTACGGGCAGTCGTTTGTGACCACAGTCGGGGCGTCGGGCGTCGGTCTCAATTCGGTAGAGCCTTCCCCCCGCGTCACAGCAGTCGCTACCCTCACCAGCACGCACGCGCGCTTGGTCTCCGGTGGGGAAGCCGGAGGCGCCCCGTGCTGAAGGTGCGGTGCGGTCATGGCCTCGTCGGGGTCGAAGGGCAGCGAGCCGGAGGTCGAGTTCCTCACGGTGGCCGAGGTCGCTGCCCGCATGCGCGTCTCGAAGATGACGGTCTACCGGCTCGTCCACAACGGCGACCTCGAGGCGGTGCGGGTCGGCCGGTCGTTTCGTGTCCCGGAGGAGGCGGTCCAGGAGTACCTGCGCCGCTCCTTCTACCAGGCAGGTTGAGTTCCAAACGTGCGGAGCCCGGCCACCGTGTTGGCGGCCCGTGGGAGGCGACCGATCGGCGCCGGTTAGGCTGCCCATCTCCCGCCGAGCCATAACTCGGCGAGCAAAAGTCCTCGAGCCGACCTCCCGGGAGGGGCACACCGGCAGCGAGGCCGCCCGACACCGAACCGAGAGGGCCACCGTGGGCTCAGTCGTGAAGAAGCGCCGCAAGCGCATGGCCAAGAAGAAGCACCGCAAGCTGCTGAAGAAGACCCGAGTCCAGCGACGTCGCGCCGGCAAGTGACCTCGGCCCGGCGCTTGCGTGGCGTCAGGTCGTACTGCGAGGTGGTGAGCAGTGGGACGAGTCGTCCTCGTCACCGGACTGGCGCGCGACCTCGGGTCCCAGTTCGCCCGCCGGATCGCCGCTGACGCAATCGTCGACAAGGTCGTCGGAGTCGACCTCAGACCACCGCCGGGGAACCTGCTCGGGGTCTCGTACGTGCGTGCCGACATCTGCACCCCCGTCATTGGCAAGGTGCTCGCGGTCGAGGACGTGGACACCGTGGTGCACCTCGCCGTCCCCCCTGCCGGGGCGCGGCACCGGCCGAGCCGCTCTGCAGGAGTCCAACGTCATCGGCAGCATGCAGCTGCTGGCTGACTGCCAGCGGGCCCGCAGCGTGTCCAGGTTGGTGCTGGAGTGGCCGGAAGGCTTCAAGGGCATCGGCAAGCCGTTCTCGGAGCGGTACCGTCTGCAGTGCTTCCGCCGGGGAGGCTTCGTCTCCGCCGCCGTGCGCACCGGGACGCCGATCGTGCCGTGCGCCGTGGTGGGCGCCGAAGAGACCTACCCGCTCATCGGCAGCATCTCACCGCTGGCTCGGCTGCTCGCAGTGCCCTACGTGCCCATCACCCCCTTCTTCCCGTGGCTCGGCCCGCTGGGCCTGGTGCCGCTGCCGAGCAAGTGGATCATCGAGTTCGGCGCGCCGATCGGCACCGACGGGGTCGACGACGGTGCAGTCGACGATCCGATGGTGGCCTTCGATCTGACCGACCAGGTCCGCGAGACGATCCAACAGATCCTGTACGCGCTGCTCGACGCCAGAGGACGCGCCTTCGGCTGAGCCGAGCTCGCTGGCGAGCCGCTGCGGGTCGTGGTCTGACGTGGGCGCAGGTGGGTTTGCGCGGGTCGAAGGGCACATGGGGCCACGTCGGACGTGGGTGGTGCGGTGGCTGGGGCGGTACGGGAGCAGATGTCGAAGCGCGCTACTCGTCCGTTGGCACTGACTCGGCGGGGACACCGGGGACAGGGGGGGGCTCCACCGGGTCGTTCGTTGCCGTGGAACTGCCGCCTGTTGGCGCGTCGGTAGGTTCGGGCGGCTCGTCGTCCGCGGGCGGGTCGGTGGGCTCGGGCGGGTCGGTTGTCTCGGGCGGGTCGGTTGTCTCGGGCGGGTCGGTTGTCTCGGGCGGGTCGGTCGTCTCGGGCGGGTCGGTCGTCCCGGGCGGGTCGGTCGTCCCGGGTGGTTGAGTCGCCTCTGGCGGTTGAGTCGCCTCTGGCGGGTCGATGACCTCCGGCAGCCCAGACGCGTCGCCGCCGGAGCCGGGCGGCGCAGCGGCACCATCGAAGGGCTCCTCGGCCGGGGAGCCGTCGGCGCCGATGACGTCGGAGAAGGGGTTCGCGTCGACCGGCTCGGAACCGGGCACCGAACCCGTTCCTGACCCGCCCGTCTCAGCTGCGGTGTCGCCGGACGGATCGACCACGCTCGGTCCGCCTTCGACGCTCGTAGATCCCGGAGGTGTCCCGTCGGCCGGTCCCGATCCGTCGGAGGTGCTCCCCACCGCGGAGGTGTCCACGTAGTCGGAGCCGGTGTCGGCGCACTCCCCGCACAGGTCGCCGGCGCCCTCGTGCAGCTGATTGACCGACACGGCTGCACGTGCGAAGGCGTCCCCCATGCTGACCGGCAGAGAGGGCGCGATCGCATCGAGCCGGCCGGTTGAGCGGGCGAGGAAGCCGACGAGCTCCGTCTGCGTCTGCGGGTCGAGCGTCCCCTCGCTGGCTGCCTCGTCCAGCGCGGCAGCCGCCTGGGTCGTGGCAACCGCGAAGCTGTCGAGGGTGTCGGCGACCAGGCTCGCGGCGTGTTCGTCGAGGACGCTGGTGCGATCGAGGAGGGTCTCGACCTCGTACAGGCGAGTGGAGGCTTGGTCCAGCCACTCCAGCCCTTCGGCCTCGGGGCCGAAGCGCAGTGCTAGCTCGATGGTCTCCACCCCGCGCTTGACCGGGTAGAGGGTGTCGCCTGGTAGTGCCTGTGCGCTCACCGCGGTCAGGCCCAGCGTGCTGCCACTGAGCACCAGCACGGTCGCCAAGCCGGACGCGAAGGCCGGCCGTATCCGCGGACGGTGTGCTCCCGGTGGGGGTGCCGTTACCGGGTCGAGGTCGTCACCGGTCCTGGGTACGGTCCGGCCTACAGCACCCGCGGAGGCCAGCATCTGCTCACGTCCGACCGCCTCGGTCATCAGCCGCGTGCGCAACGACGCAGTGAAGGAGGGGGGTGGTTCGGGGGCCAGGGTGCCCAAGGAGGTGGCCAGGTCCACCAGGTCGACTCCCTGCTCGTACAAGGCGCCGCGCCGGTCGTTGGAGCCACCGCGGTTTTCGGCCGCCGAGTCCAAGGCGTCCGCCAGCAACCGCGCTCGGCGCGCAGTGACAGGCAGGCCGCTCATCGGGTGGACTCCTTACCGCGATCACGTGCAGGGCATGACAACGACCCGCCTCCAGCAGGTCTCCGGTAGGACAACGACGCGGCAGCCGGATTGGTCACGCTCGGATCGGCAGGAGCCGGGCCGTCGAGCGGGCGGCTCGTGCGGGGTCCGGCGGCGGCCGGGACGGACGAGGTCATTGCAGGTCCCGAGGTAGCGCACGGGCAAGGTTGCGTACGGCTCGCAGCTGCAGCTGTTTGACGGCTCCCTCGCTGCGCTCCATCACCAGGGCTGTCTCGGCCACCGACAGGCCCGAGAAGAAGCGCAGCGCCAGGCACTCCTGCTGCTCTCGGCGAAGGGCACCGATCGCTTGCCACAGCATCTGCTTGGTGAGGCCGTCGACGGCGGTCTCGGCGGTGTCCTCCCGGCTCGGTGTATTCGTCGGCAGCTCACCGGTGAGCAGTTCTCGCCGCACCCGGCCGGACTTGTAGTGGTCGGCCACCAGGTGACGGGCGATCGTCATCAGCCAGGCCCCGAAGTCGCGCCCCTGCCAGGTGAAGCCACTCATCGAGCGCAGCGCCCGCACGAACGTCTCGGCGGTCACGTCCTCGGCCAGATGGGTGTCGCCGACCCGCGATCGTACGTAGCGGTAGACCGCGGCCACGTAGTGGTCGTACAG
Source organism: Propionibacteriales bacterium (assembly GCA_038233355.1). GTDB lineage: Bacteria > Actinomycetota > Actinomycetes > Propionibacteriales > Nocardioidaceae > DASQMN01. Next base: position 7,225 of record JBBSMD010000003.1, on the reverse strand, counting down.
CTGGCCGAATGCCTCGGAGTCACCCGCACGCGCCAGCTCGACCAGAGCGGTCAGCCGGTCCTCGATGGCGCGATCACGTGCGGACGACCCACCGCCGTGCGGCCTAGGCGGATGGTCGGGCACGGTGTGCCCGGTTGTTGTGTGTCCGGCTGTTGTGTGTGCGGATGTTGAGGACCCGGTTGTCGGGTGGCCCATTGCCGGGTGCGCTGCCATGCCGACCGTGTCAGCGCCGACGATGCCTTGTTCGGCCCGGATGGCCGAGAGCAGGCGCGCCCATCGCGCTGCGGAGGCGACGGGTGCCGCGGGGTGGGCTGCCCCCCCAGCGACCGGTAGAGCGACGACCAGATCGACAGGCAGACCGAGAACCAGGGCGCGCCGAAGATCGCGGACCGAGACGGTACGGGTGCATGGACGGTGTGGCGTGGAGGGGCGCGGCGAGCCGAGCGGCATGGCCCCTCCCCTCGGTCGCTGCGCACATCGTAGGTGCCAGCGACGCCGCGAAGCCACTGACCGGGGCCGGACCACCTCAGCGTTCGCGGTCCACGAGGGCGCCGGCCGCTCGCGCGACGCCGTGCCACACTGACCGCGTGCAGCGACCAGCCGTACCTGGCCCCGCCCGCGGCCCGCGCGTCCTGCTGTACGGAAAGCCGGGCTGTCACCTGTGCGAGGACGCGGTCGTGGTGGTGCGGCGGGTCTGCGACGAGCACGGCGCGACGTGGACCGAGCGGGACATCAGCGGCGACGCGGACCTGATGCGTACCTACGGTGAGCAGCTGCCGGTGACCTTCGTCGACGGTCGCCAGCACGACTTCTGGCGGGTCGACGAGATGCGGTTGCGCAAGGCGCTCGGGGCGCGGGCAGCGGCTGCACCGCCGCCCGGTTGACTCACTCCCTGGCGCGGCCGGGAGCTGCTGCCCGGGCCACCGGGGGCGCCGATCGCCGATTTTGTTCCCGCGTTCACAAGCTCCTACAGTGGAGCCCCGGCGCCCCGACCGACGACCCTGCCCGGCCGTCCCCTCCGCTGCCCGGGGCGCGGACCAGGAGCACCGTGACCGACTCGCGCACTGACCCGAGCAAACCGCGCTCAGGTCGCGGGGACGCCTCCGCGCTCGCCGCGGCGCAGTTGGTCGACGACCGCGCTCGCCGGGACATCTCCGAGGCGACCGTGGCTCGGCTGCCGGTCTACCTGCGGGCCCTCACCTCGCTGACCGACAAGGGGATAGTGACCGCGTCCAGCGAGGCCCTGGCCGAGGCGGCGGGAGTCAACTCGGCCAAGCTGCGCAAGGACCTGTCCTACCTGGGGTCCTACGGCACCCGCGGCGTCGGCTACGACGTCGAGTACCTCAGGTACCAGATCGCCCGTGAGATCGGCCTCACCCAGGACTGGCCGGTCGTGATCGTCGGGGTGGGCAACCTGGGCCAGGCACTCGCCGGCTATGCCGGCTTCGCCTCCCGTGGCTTTCGTATCGCCGCCCTGGTCGACGCCGACCCGCCGGCCACCAGAACGCGGCTGGGCGACCTGCAGGTGCACGACCTTTGCGACCTGGAGAAGCTGGTGGAGCGGCTCGGCATCTCGATCGCCGTCGTCACCACGCCGGCGGCGGCGGCGCAGGAGGTCGCCGACCGGCTGGTGGCCTGCGGGATCACCTCTATCTTGAACTTCGCACCGGTCGTGCTGTCGGTGCCCGACGGTGTCGACGTGCGCAAGGTGGACCTCTCCATCGAGCTGCAGATCCTCGCCTTCCACCAGCAGCGCAAGGCCGTCGACGCCCGGACGCCCAACGGCGCCTTCGCACCGGTGGAGTCGCGGTGAGCGTGCTGGTGGTGGGCGCGTCCCACAAGACAGCCCCGGTCGAGGTGTTGGAGCGGCTGGTGCTGGACCCCGACGCGGTCGGCAAGCTGGCCTGCGGCCTGCGCGAGACCCCGCACGTGGGCGAGGTGGCGGTCGTCGTCACGTGCAACCGGATCGAGGTGTACGTCGACGTCGACCGCTTCCACGGCAGCGTGGACGACGTCACCAACGCCCTGGCCGCGCACGCGGGTCTGGAGCGGGAGGCCGCGGTCCGGCACTTGTACGTCCACTACGACGATGCCGCCGTCGCCCACTTGTTCGCGGTGGCCGCCGGGCTCGACTCGATGGTCGTGGGAGAGAGCCAGGTCCTGGGCCAGGTGCGCGACGCCCTGCGGCGCGCCCAGGACGACGGCACGGTCGGGCCCGCACTCAACGCGTTGTTCCAGCAGGCGCTGCGCGTGGGCAAGCGGGGCCATGCCGAGACCGGGATCGACCGGGCCGGCTCCTCGCTGGTCCAGGCCGTGCTCGACCTCGTCGAAGGTCGCGGGCACCGGATCGCCGGTACGAAGGCCCTGGTGATCGGAGCCGGGGCCATGGCCGGGCTCTGCGTCACCACCTTGGCGCGTCGCGGGGCCGAGGTCGTCGTGGTCAACCGCACGCCCGAGCGCGCTGCCCGGCTCGCGCAGGCGGTCGGCGGCCGCGGCGGGTCGTGGCACGACGTGGAGCACGAGCTGGCGGGCGCCGATCTGGTCGTCTCGTGCACGGGCGCGACCGGGATCGTGCTGAGCGCCGCGGAGCTGGCCCGGGCTCGCGCGCGGGCCGGGCGATCCACCTGCACCGTGGTGGACCTCGCGCTTCCCCGAGACGTGGAGGCCGCCGCTGCCGGCATCGACGGCCTCACGCTGCTCGATCTGTCCAGCGTGGCCGCGGCGACGGCCGATCCCGAGGTCAGCGCGGACGTCCAGGCGGTGCGCGCGATCGTGGCCGACGAGGTGGCTGCCTACCTCACCGCTCGCTCGGCGTCGGCGGTGACACCGACCGTCGTGGCACTGCGCACCATGGCCACCGAGGTTGTGGAGGCCGAGCTCGCTCGGCTGCGCACCCGGGTGCCCGACCTGCCGCCCCACGTGAGCGCCGAGCTGGCCCGCAGCGTGCGCCGCGTCGCCGACAAGCTGCTGCACGGGCCGACCGTGCGGATCAAGGAGCTGGCCGACACCCCCAGTGCCATGTCGTACGCCGACGCGCTGAGCGACCTGTTCGCGCTCGACCCCTCCTCGGTGGAGGCCGTGACACGGGTCGAGCGCCCGTTGGCGGCCGAGCCGCAGGCGCAGCCTCGGGAGGAGCGATGATCCGCGTCGGCACCCGGGCCAGTGAGCTGGCCCGCACCCAGTCCCGGCTCGTGGCCGACGCGCTGGCGGCCGGCACCGGGCAACGCTGCACCCTCGTGCCGGTCACCACCTACGGCGACGTCTCCAGCGGCCCGCTCAGCCAGATCGGCGGCAGCGGGGTCTTCGTGGCCGCGCTGCGTACGGCACTGCTGACCGGGCAGGTCGACGTGGCGGTCCACTCGTTCAAGGACCTGCCGACCGCGCCCGAGCCGGACCTCGTCGTGGCTGCCGTGCCGGCCCGGGAGGACCCCCGCGACGTGCTCGTCGCCCGCGACGGCCTGACGCTCACCGACCTGCCCCCAGGCTCGCGGGTGGGCACCGGGTCACCGCGTCGGGCCGCACAGCTGCGTGCGCTCGGGCTCGGGCTCGACGTCCTCGACATCAGGGGCAACGTCGGCACCCGCCTGCGCCAGGTCGCCGACGGAGCGGTCGACGCGGTCCTGCTGGCCGCGGCCGGACTGGCTCGGCTGGGACGGCTCGACGAGGTCACCCAGGTGCTGGACCCCGACCAGATGGTGCCGGCCCCGGGTCAAGGAGCGCTGGCGGTGGAGTGCCGCGCCGCCGACGACCCGCTCCGCGCCGTCGTGCGCGAGATACTCGAGCACCCACCCACCAGCATCGCCGTGACCGCCGAGCGCAGCCTGCTCGCCGCGCTCGAGGCAGGCTGCACCGCCCCGGTCGGCGCCCTCGCCGAGATCGCCGACGACGGCGACGCGCTCCGGCTCCGCGCCGTCGTGGCCGAGCTGGACGGGCGTACCGTCGTCCGCCGCTCGGCTACCGCGCCGGTGGCCGACGCGGCCGAGCTGGGCCGCGACCTGGCGCAGCAGATGCTCACCGACGGTGCCGCCGAGCTGTTCGCGGTGAGCCGATGAGTGAGCCCCAGCGCAGCCTCGACCCGCCCGCACCGCCGGCGGGTGGCGTGTCCACCGACCGGTCCGACCTACCACAGCACCACCAACAGATCAGGAAGAAGAGCACCGTGACACCGATGACCTCGACCGCACTCCGCGCCGCCGACCCGGGGGAGCGTCCTCAGGGTCGGACGTCGCCCGGCGCCGCCGCAGCGGGCAGTCGCGGCGCCGACGCGTCGGCGCCGGTGGTCAGTGCGGCCCGGCCGGTCCGCAGCGGTCACGTCGCCTTCGTCGGTGCCGGACCGGGTGACGTCGGATTGTTGACCGTACGCGCGGTCGAGCTGCTGTGTGCGGCCGACACGGTGCTCGTCGACCGACCCGAGCAGGCCCAGCTCGTCGACCACGTCCGCGAAACCCGCGACCTGCCCGCCGCCGAGGTGATCGTGGTCGGCGCGGACGAGGCGGGGGTGCGGCTAACCCCCTCGGCACGTTCGCGGATCACCGCACGGCACGCCAAGAGCGGTGCTGCCGTGGTCCGGCTGCTCGACGGCGACCCGTTCACCTACGCCACCGGGCCGGACGAGGCGCAGGCCTGCGTCAAGGCCGGCCTCACCTTTGAGGTGGTCCCCGGCATCTGCACGGCTCTGGGGGTGCCCACCTACGCCGGGGTGCCCCTCACCACCCGGACGGTCCGAGAGCTGTCGGTCGTCCGGCTCGGGGACAACAAGGGCGACGCGGCTCGGCTCGACTGGGCCCCGTACGCCGGTGAGCGCACCGTCGTGGTGCTGGCCCCGGCTGACCGGGTCGCCGACGTCGCCACCGGTCTCGTCGAGGCCGGGCGCTGCGACTCGACCGAGGTGGCGGTCACCTCGGTCGGCACCACCACCGACCAGCACACGGTCACCTCGACGCTCGAGTCGATCGGCGCCGACGCAGCGGCGGCCGAGCTGAGCGGAGCGGTCGTCCTCGTGGTCGGCGAGGTCGTCGGCCTGCGCGAGACCTTGTCGTGGTTCGAGACCAAGCCGCTGTTCGGCTGGCGGGTCCTGGTGCCGCGCACCAAGGAGCAGGCCGGTGAGCTGTCGGCCCGGCTGCGCGAGCACGGTGCCGTGCCGGAGGAGGTCCCGACCATCTCGGTCGAGGCACCGCGCAACCCGCAGCAGATGGACAAGGCGGTCCGGGGCTTGGTCGAGGGCCGCTACGAGTGGATCGCCTTCACCTCCGCCAACGCGGTGCGGGCGGTGCGGGAGAAGTTCGACGAGTACGGCCTCGATGCGCGCGCCTTCTCCGGGCTGAAGGTGGCCACGGTGGGCGAGCGCACCGCCGAGGTCGTACGCGCCTGGGGCATCCGGCCCGACTTGATGCCCAGCGGTGAGCAGTCCACCCGCGGGCTGCTCGCGGAGTGGCCCCCCTACGACGAGGCGCTCGACCCGATCGACCGGGTGTTCCTGCCTCGCGCCGACATCGCCACCGAGACGCTCGTGTCGGGGCTGGCCGAGCTCGGCTGGGAGATCGATGCCGTCACCGCCTACCGCACCGTGCGGGCGGCGCCACCACCGGCGCCGACGCGCGAGGCGATCAAGGCGGGCCGCTTCGACGCGGTCGTCTTCACCTCCTCCTCCACGGTGCGCAACCTGGTCGGCATCGCCGGCAAGCCGCATCCGTCGACGGTCATCGCCTGCATCGGCCCGGCGACCGTGGCCACGGCCCACGAGCACGGCCTCGACGTGGATGTGGTGGCCGACGAGCCGTCGGCACCAGCGCTGGCCGACGCGTTGGCCGATCTGGGTGCGCAGCGGCGGCTGGCCGCGCTCGACGCCGACGAGCCGGTCCTGCGTCCGTCGCAGCAGCGGCGTGGGCCGGCCCGGCGCAAGGGCTGAACATGGCCTACCCGCTCGACCGGCCGCGGCGCCTGCGGGCGACCGCGGCCGTACGCAGGCTCGTCGCCGAGACCGAGCTGAGTGCACGGACGCTGGTGCTGCCACTGTTCGTGCGCGAGGGCCTCGGCGAGCCTGCCGCCATCGCGAGCATGCCGGGAGTCGTGCAGCACTCGCGTGACTCGATGCGCAAGGCGGTGGCCGAGGCCGCCCAGCTCGGGCTGGGTGGGGTCATGCTCTTCGGCGTGCCGGCGGCCCGCGACGCCGTCGGCAGCGGTGCGCTCGACCCGAAGGGCGTGCTCAACCTCGCGCTGGACGATGCCGCCGCCGAGGTCGGGGACGACTTGGTCGTGATGAGCGACCTGTGCCTCGACGAGTTCACCGACCACGGGCACTGCGGTGTGCTCGATGCGCACGGCCGGGTGGACAACGACGCCACGCTGGCGATCTACGCCGCGATGGGGGTCGCCCAGGCCGACGCGGGGGCGGCGATGGTGGGCACCAGCGGCATGATGGACGGCCAGGTCGGGGCCGTCCGGGCAGCGCTAGACGCCGCCGGCCACACCGATGTCGCCGTGCTGGCGTACGCCGCGAAGTACGCATCAGCCTTCTACGGCCCGTTCCGCGAGGCGGTCGACTCGGCGTTGCAGGGTGACCGGCGCACCTACCAGCAGGACCCGGCGAACCGGCGTGAAGCGGTACGCGAGGCCCTCCTCGACGTCGAGGAGGGGGCCGACGTGCTCATGGTCAAGCCGGCCACGGGCTACCTCGACCTCGTCCGCGACGTACGGGCGGCCGTGCACGTGCCGGTAGCCGCCTACAGCGTGTCCGGGGAGTACGCGATGGTCGAGGCGGCCGCCGAACGCGGGTGGATCGACCGGGAGCGAGCGATCATCGAGGTGCTGACCGGCATCCGGCGGGCCGGCGCCGACGTGACACTGACGTACTGGGCGGCCGAGGTCGCCGCCGCCCTGGGCTGAGAGGACCGGCGACCACCGGTGACGAGCTGAGATGAGGACGAGCGGAGTGCGGACGAGCCCAGTGAGCGCAACCGACGCGCCCGCGCCGGCCGACCCGAGCGTGGCGGCGGCCAGCGCACGGTTGTTCGAGCGGGCCCTGGCGGTGACGCCCGGTGGTGTCAACTCACCGGTGCGTGCCTTCGGCGCGGTCGGCGGCACTCCCCGCTTCATGGTCAGCGGGCACGGTCCGTACGTCGTCGACGCCGACGGGCACGAGTACGTCGACCTCGTCGGGTCGTGGGGCCCGCTGCTGCACGGGCACGCCCACCCCGCGGTGGTCGAGGCCGTACAGGCCGCGGTG
>JBBSMD010000002.1:0-60306 GCA_038233355.1 Propionibacteriales bacterium | reverse complement strand
GCCCGCCACGACCCCGCACACGGCCCAACCAGCCACGACCCCGCACACGACCCCAGCCACGACCCCCGCAGCCACGACCCGGGCGGCGGCGTCCACGTCCTGGTCCTCGCCGGCACGCTGACCGACAAGCTGGCCCCGGCGATCCGCCGGCTGTACGAGACGATGCCTCCGCCGCGGCGGGTGCTGTCGTACGGCTCCTGTGCGAACTCCGGCGGCCCGTACTGGGACTCCTACAGCGTCACCAAGGGGGTCGACCAACTGGTACCGGTCGACGTGTACGTCGCGGGGTGCCCACCACGCCCGGAGGCGCTGCTCGCCGGCTTGCGCCGCCTCGAGGAGATGTCGTGGACCGGTTCGCCGACCGGATGAGCGGCGCGCTGGCGAGTATCGGCGTCGATGCCGTCCCGTACGACTCCTTCGCCACCTGGCACGTCGACGTGCCGCACCGGCGCTGGCGTGAGGCCGTGGCCGCGCTGCGCGACGCGGCCGGCTGCACCTACCTCGACTGGTTGTCGGTGGTCGACGAGGCGCCCGGAGGTCTCCGCGTCGTGGTCCACCTGCTGGCGCTTCCGCCCGAGCCGCCCGGCGTCGATGCGGTCCTCGTGCGTGCGCTGCTGCCGGCGGGCCGTCGCGGCATCGACTCCCTCGTGCCGGTGTTCGCCGGTGCGGCCTGGCACGAGCGCGAGGCCGCCGAGATGTTCGGCCTCGACTTCGTTGGCGGCGTCGATTCGGCACCACTGCTGCTCGCCGAGCACTTCGAGGGCCATCCCCTGCGCAAGGACTTCGTGCTCGCGAGCCGGGCGGTGACCCCTTGGCCGGGCGCGAAGGACCCGGAGTCCGCGTCGGGTGCACCCAGCCGCCGGCGATCCCGACCACCGGGGGTGCCGGCGCCCGGCGCGTGGGGCGCCACCGCACCGGCGGCCCGGACGCGCCGTACGCGTCGGGCCAGCGACACCGTGACCCCACCCGGCGACGGTCGCGATGGCTGAGTCCGTAGACGCGGTCACCGGCGGCCCCGCGACCGGCGGCCCCGCGGTCACCGACTCCACGGTCACCGGCCCTGCGGCCGCCGGCTCCGTCGCGGGGCTCCCGCCTCGCTCGCGCGGTGTCATTGCGCTGCAGGAGGAGAACTGCACGGTGTGCATGCTGTGCGCGCGGGAGTGCCCGGCCTGGTGCATCCACATCGAGTCGCACACCCGCGCCGATCAGCGGGAGGGCGAGCGGCCCCGTACGAGCAACGTGCTGGACCGGTTCGCCATCGACACCTCGGTCTGCCTGTACTGCAGCATCTGCATCGACGTCTGCCCCTTCGACGCGCTGCACTGGGCACCGGAGCCGTTGGCGGCCGGCACCGCACCGACCGACCTCGTGCACGAGCGCGACACGCTGCGCCGGTGGCTGTGGACGGTGCCGCCGCCGGCCCCGCTCACAGATCACCCTCCTGGGTGAGCAGCCGATCAATCTCACGACGCAGCAGCCCCAACCGTGCTTCCTTGACCAGCGGCACCTGGCGGCGGCGATGCCGGACCATGGCCAGGTCGAGGTCGACGGTGAGCAAGTCTGCCTTCATCTGCGCCGCCTCGGCCACGACGTTGCCCCACGGGTCGATCACGTGCGAGCCACCCCAAAAGCGCAGCGGTCCCTCGGTCCCGACCCGGTTGACGAAGACGACGAAGAGCTCGAACATCCGGCCGTAGAAGTGGGTGATGTCGTGCCAGTACTCGTGGGAGTCGTAGTGCTCGGGGAAGCGGCTCTGCGCGCTGGCCGTCGGCACGATCAGTACGTGTGCACCGCCCTGGGTGGCGAGAAAGGCCAGCTGCGGCTGCCAGGCGTCGTTGCACAGCAGCACCGCCATCCGCGCGTCCGGGCCGACGGGGAAGGAGAGCATGGACGGCCCGGGCGTGAAGTGGTTGCGCTCCTCGAAGGGGAAGTAAGCGGGCAGGTAGAGCTTGCGGTGCACGTGCACCAGGTGGCCGTCGTGGTAGACGGCCTGGCTGTTGTAGGTGTGCAGGGAGTGCGTTCCGGTCTCCACGAAGCCGATCATCAACGTCGCCACCCCGGCGCCCTCGGCGAGTCGGCGGAGCCGGGGGTCGTCGGCACGCATCGACAGATCAGCGTCGACCTGGCCGATGGAGTAGCCGGACAGGAAGAGCTCGGGGAAGACCACCACGTCGGCACGGTCTCGGGCCGCCTCGGCCACCACCTCCTCGGCCAGCCGCAGGTTGGCGTCGACGTCCCCGAGTTGCGGGTCCACCTGCGCGAGCGCGAACCGCATGGACTCAACCTCCGCAGAACGCCTCGGTCCGGCGCGAGGCCGAGACCGAGGCGCTCTGCACGATCCTCAGCCGAGGAAGCCGTTCTCCTCCAGCCACTGCTGAGCCACCGCCTCGGCGGGAAGCCCTTCCACGTCGACCTGGGCGTTCAGCTCCTGCATGACCTCGGTGGTCAGCTCCTCGGCGATCGGCGCGAAGAGGTCCTCGATCTGCGGGTACTGGTCCAGTACCTCCTTGCGCACCGTGAGGGCGACGTTGTACTTCACGAAGAAGTTCTCGTCGTCCTCGAGCACCTTGAGGCCGTTGGCCGGGATGCGCCCGTCGGTCTCGAACACCTCACCGAACTTGCAGCGGTCCTGATCGGGCACCTGGGTGAAGATGACGCCGAGCTCCACCTCGGTGATCGCACTGTCCGGCAGCTGGAAGCCGTACTTCTTCTCCAGCCCGGGGAAGCCGTCGGCCCGGTCCAGGAACTCCGATGCCGCGCACATGGAGGCCGCGGACGGGTCGCTGTTGGCCAGCTCGCCGTACTCCGACAGCGAGCCGACCGGGTTGTCCGCGGCGGTCGCGATGGCGTAGGTGTCGTTCATCGGCGCCAGGTCGGTCCAGACGATGTCGTTCTCGCTCGCGTCCTGCTCCTTCACCGCGTCGAACAGCTCTTGCGAGTCGGTGGGAGCGTTCTTGATGTTGTTCTCGAGGATCTCGGCGTACCCGGTCCCGGTGTACTCCCAGTACATGTCGATCTCACCGGACGTCAACGCCTTGCGCACGTTCGTCGTGCCGGTGATGCCGGTCTGGTCGTCGACCTCGGCGCCGGCGTTCTGCAGCACCAGCACGGTCATCTGCCCCAGGATCAGCTGCTCGGTGAACTCCTTGGAACCGACCGCCAGCGAGGCGCCGGACAGGTCGCTGCTCTGCTCGTCACCGCCGCCGGCGGCAGCGGTACCACCACCACCACCGCTGTCGTCGCTGCCGCACGCCGACACCGACAGCGCCAGTGCCGCGACCAGGCCGGTCAGCCGAGCGGCTGAGTTGACCTTCCACATGGTGGGTCCACCTTTCATTCGGGGTTTGAGTCCGTTCTCCGACATCTGCGCTCCGGCTCGTCACAATCCCCGGGGACGCAGCGTGTCCTCGGCGATGCTGGCCAGGTAGTCGATGAGCAGGGCGAGGGCGGCGACCAGGACGGCCCCCACCACGGTGATGAGTTGCCGGTTCTGGACGAAGCCGGCCACGATGAGCTCGCCGAGGCCGCCGGCCCCGACGAAGGCGCCGAGAGTGGCGGTGCCGACGTTGATGGTCAGGGCGGTGCGCAGGCCGGCCATGATGATGGGCACTGCCAGGGGCAGCTCGATCCGGGTCAGCACCGCTGCCTTCGTCATCCCCATGCCGCGGGCCGACTCGATCACCGACTCGTCCACCTGCCGCAGACCGACCATGGTGTTGCGCAGCACCGGCAGGACTGTGTACGCGATGAGCGCGACGACCACCGGCCAGAACCCGATCCCGACGGTCAACGCGAACAGCGCCACCAGCCCGATCGACGGCACTGCCTGCCCGATGTTGAACACGGCGATCGCGGGAGGGGTGATGGTTCGCGCGGCGGGCCGGGTGAACAAGATGCCGAGCGGGATCGCGATGAGCAGCACCCCGATCGTGGAGACGGCCGTCAGGGCCAGGTGCTGCTGGAACTTCTCCAGAATGTAGCCGGTGCCGAGCCGGTTCTGCTCCCCGCTGCTCAGGTCGCTCGTCGAGATGACGACGAACAAGGCGACGACGACGAGGGCCAGGAGGATCGGCATGAGGAGGTAGCCCATCAGCGTGCGCCGCGGTGCCGCGCTGATCGCGGGCCCGGCGTCGCCGGTGGACGCAGTTGGTTGGTCGGTTCGTGCGGCGGTCGCCATTGCTACACCGTCTCCTCCTGGCGCAACCGGCCTTCCTCGGCGTGCCGCATCCCGCGGACCGCCTCGTTGATGGTCTCGATGTCCACGATGCCCTGGTACGCACCGGCGGAGTCGACCACGATGGCGCAGCTGTAGCGGGCGGTGATCATCTCGTTGAGCGTGTCGCTCAGGGTCGCGTTCGGCCCGACCACGGCATCGGCGCGCAGCCCGATCTCCCGCAACGGCCGGCCGTCGGAGGCGCGAGCCAGGTGCTCGGTGTTGATCCACTGCACGGGCCGCTTCTGGTCGTCGAGCACGAGTGCCGCAGTCTTGTCGCTGCCGTCCAGGACACGGCGGACGTCGTCGCGGCTGTCGCGCTCGGAGACCGTCGGCCACTGGTGCAGCTCGAGGTCGCGTACCCGGCTCAGGCTCAGCCGCTTCAAAGAGGCCCCCCGCCCGATGAAGTCGGCAACGTAGTCGTTGGCCGGTGCGACGAGGATGCGCTCGGGAGTGTCGAACTGCGCGATGTGCGACTGGTCGCCCAAGATGGCGATCCGGTCGCCCATCTTGATCGCCTCGTCGATGTCGTGGGTGACGAAGACGATCGTCTTCTTGATCCGTTCCTGCACCCGCAGGAACTCGTTCTGCAAGCGGTCGCGGGTGATCGGGTCGATGGCGCCGAACGGCTCGTCCATGAGCATCACGTCGGGGTCGGCACTCATCGCGCGCGCCACCCCGACGCGTTGGCGCTGCCCGCCGGAGAGCTCCTTGGGGTAGCGGTTGCGGTAGCTGCCCGGGTCCATCCCGACCGTGTCGAGCAGCTCGTCGACGCGGTCGTTGATCTTCTTCTTGTCCCACCCGAGCAGGCGGGGCACGGTGGCGATGTTGTCGGCGATCGTCACGTGCGGGAAGAGGCCGATCTGCTGGATCACGTAGCCGATCCGGCGCCGCAGCTTGTCCGGGTTGCCCTTGGTGACGTCCTCGCCGTCGAGGACGATGCGCCCGGACGTGGGCTCGATGATGCGGTTGATGAGCTTCATCGTGGTCGTCTTTCCGCAGCCGGAGGGGCCCACGAAGATGATGATCTCCCCCTCGGGGATGTTCATCGTCAGGTCGTCGACGGCCGCTTCGTGCTGTCCGGGGAAGCGCTTGCTCAGGTTCTCCAGCCGGATCTTCGCGTCGCCGTTCGAGGCGGACTGTTGGGCGGTCTCGGTCATCGGATTCCCTTCGGGACGGTGGCCCAGGAGACGGCTACGTACGCCAGGTCGAACAGGATCGCCAGCACGATGACCCCGAGCGTCCCGCCGAGCACCTCGTTGAGTGCGCTGGCACCACCGATGTGCGCGAGCCCGGCAAAGATGTCCTGGCCCAGGCCGGGGCCGTTGATGTACGCGCCGATCGCCGCGATCCCGATCAGCACGAGGGTGGAGACCCGCATCCCGGTCAGGATGACCGGCCAGGCCAGCGGCAGCTCGACCCGCAGCAACCGCTGGTTGGGGCCCATGCCCATGCCCTGTGCGGACTCCACGACGGCTGGGTCCACCTGGCGCAGGCCGACGATGGTGTTGCGCACGATCGGCAGCAGGCCGTACATGACCAGCCCGACGACCACGGAGCGGGCTCCCAGGCCGAGGAACGAGATGGCGATGAACACGGTGAAGAGCGCCAGCGAGGGGATCGTCAAGAACGTGCCGGTGACGGCGAGCACCAGCTCGCGGGGCCGGTCGGTCCGGTAGGTGGCGACGCCGAGGCCGACGCCGATGACCGTGGCGAGGAGCACGGCGATGAGCACGATCACGGTGTGGGCGAGCGCCAGCTCGAGCAGGTGCTCCCAGCGAAACTCCACGTAGGTGAAGAAACTCTCCCACCACGACACGTCGGTCGTCATGGCTCCTCCGTCGTCTGGTCACTGCTAACCAGACAGCCGCAGCCCAGCCGCCTGTGGACGTTTTCATCGTTCGTGCGCAGCGTCGCACGGACGTTCCCCCGTCGGCAAGCGACGTTGCCAAGTCGAGACATGTCGAACGGCACCCGGGTCACGCCTGGGGCAGCGCCAACCTCGAGCCGGCTGCGACCAGATGATCGGCGGCAGCACGCATGGCGTGTCGATCGAACCGCGCGGCCGGCCCCTGGACGCCGAGAAGGCCGACGAGGGTGCCTGCGGCATCGAGGACCGGTGCGGCGACGGCGTTGAGGTCGGGCTCACGTTCTCCCACCGCCTGCGCCCAGCCGCGGCCCTTGATCTGCTCGAGCTCCACACCCAGCCGGGCCCGGTCGGTGACCGTGCGAGGTGTGTAGGAGGCCAGCGACCCGGCCGGCAGCCCCGGACCGTACGCCAGGAACACCTTCCCGACCGCGGTGGCGTGCGGGATGCTCGGCCGGCCGATCACGGCCACGCTGCGTACGGACGAGGGACTTTGCACGAAGTCGACCGTGATGGTGGTCTCGCCGTCGGGCACCGACAGCGTTGCGGTCTCGCCAGTGGCGGCCGTCAGCGCCAGCAGGTGCGGCCGGGCCAGCTGGCGCAGGTCGATGCGGGCCAGTGCGGCATTGCCGAGCTCGACCAGGCGAGGGCCGAGCTGGAAGCGTCCGCTGGTCGGCACTCGGCGGACGAGCCCGGCGTCGACCAGGGTCTTGAGCAGTCTGGACACGGTGCTGGGGTGTACCCCGAGGGACCGAGCGATCTCGTTGTTGCCGAGATCCGCCGACGCTCCGGCCAGCACGTCGAGGACGCCGACGGCTCGTTCGACCGGTCCCTGGTGGTTGGTCATTGTCACCTCTGCCCGGTCGTGTTAGCGTCGCGGGTGCATTGTAAGCAACGGTGTTGCGTCTAGCGCAACAAGATGGGCTGCATGTCCGAACGACCAGAGTCACCGGCACTGCCTACCGCGGCGCGATACGTCGTGGTCGGCGCAGGCGTGCACGGCCTCTCCACCGCTTGGCACCTCGCTCGGGAGCTGCGCCGGCGAGGCTCCGGTGACGGCCGCGACGTGCTCGTGCTCGACAAGACCGCCGTCGGCGCCGGGGCCTCGGGCATTGCCTGCGGGGTGATCCGCAACAACTACTTCCAGCCCGCCATGCGCCGGTTGATGGCGCACTCGGTGTCGGTGTGGGAGTCCGACCCGGCCGCGTTCTCCTACCATCCCGTCGGCTACCTGCAGGCCGCACCCGAGGCGATGCGGGCCGACGTGGGACAGATCCACGCCGAGCAGCAGGCCATCGGCTACCCCTCCACGTTGGTCGAGGGGGAGGCGCAGTGTCGGGCGTACCTGGGCGACCTGTTCGGTGACTGGCAGGGGCAGGGGATCACCAACGTGCTGCACGAGCAGCGGGGTGGCTATGCCAACAACCGCGCTTCGATGCGGGGACTCGCCGCCAAGGCGACAGCCGAGGGTGTGCAGATCGCCACCGGGGTGCAGGTGACCGAGCTCGACATCCGGGACGGAGCGGTGCACTCCGTCGTCACCGACCACGGGACCGTCCGCTGCGACCAGGTGGTGGTCGCCGTCGGACCGTGGATCCGCGATCTGTGGGCCATGCTCGACCTGCCGGCGCAGACGGTCGTGCGAGCACCCGACGGCACCCTGCACGACGGCATCGACATGTGGACCTACCTGCTGCTCCAGGAGGGCACCCTCGGCGTCGACCCGGGCCTGTTCACCCTGTCCTCCGGTGCCATGCCGCCGGTCATGCACGTCGACTCCGACGCCCCCCTGCTCGATGAGCAGGGTGCCCTCGTCACCGACGCGATGTGGGGCATCTACTACAAGCCCGACTTCAACTTCGGGGGTGTGCAGGGGGGCAGCATGCCCACCACGGTGGGCAAGCCGACCGCCGACGTCGCGGTCGATCCGTACGGCCCGGCCAGCCCCGAGTTCGTCGTCTCCGCGGACTTCGCGGACATGTGGACCGCCGCGCTGGCCCACTGCCACGCGCGTTTCGAGGGCTGCCGCCACCTCTACAAGGAGGAGGGCTCCGGCGGGCTGGGCTGCTTCACCCCCGACAGCTTCCCGGTCTTCGACACCTTCCGCCAGAACGCCTACGTGATCGCCGACTCCAACCACGGCTACAAGATGGTCGGCGTCGGCGCCCTGGTGGCCCGCGAGCTGCTCGACGACCCGCAGGACCTGCTGGCGCCGTTTCGCTTCGCCCGCTACGAGCGCGGTGAGCTGCACCCGACCAGCCACTCACCGTTCCCGTGGAGCTGAGCGCCGCCCCACCGACCCCGCCCGAGAGTCACCGACCGAGACCACAGCCCAAGAGCCACAGCCCGAGAGAGAGCAGGACCCGTGCGCATTCCCTACGACGTCCCGAAGATCCACATGTACACCCGGATCCGCAAGTCACCGTACTTCTACGCCTCGCAGCGGCACGGGGTGCAGTCCTACACGGTGTGCAACCGCATGTACCACCCGCGCCACTACGACGACATCATCGCCGAGTACTGGCACCTGGTCCGCGACGTCACCCTGTGGGACGTCGGTGTGGAACGACAGGTGGAGATCTCCGGGCCGGACGCGCTCGAGCTGGCCAACATGCTGACCCCGCGTGACCTCACCACGTGCGCGGTGGGCCAAAACAAGTTCCTGCTCAACACCGACGTCGACGGCGGAGTCATCAACAACCCGGTGCTTCTGCGAATCGCCGAGGACCGTTTCTGGTTCTCCGTCGCCGACGGCGACGTCCTGCTGTGGGCCAAGGGCGTGGCCGCCATGGCCGGCCTGGACGCGCAGGTCAGCGAGCCCGACGTGGCGCCCGTGCAGATCCAGGGGCCCAAGTCGCAAGCCCTCATGCGCGACCTGGTCGGCGAGGGTGTGCTCGACCTGAAGTACTACTGGAGCGGTGAGTTCGAGGTCGACGGCATGTCGGTGGTCGTGGGCCGCACCGGCTACACCGGTGAGATCGGCTACGAGATCTACCTGCGCGACGCCAGCCGCAACGGCAGCCGGCTGTGGGACGCGATCCTGGAGGCGGGGCGCCCGCACGACCTCGCCGTGATCGGGCCGTGCCAGATCCGTCGCGTGGAGGCCGGCATCCTCAGCTACGGGTCCGACATCGCGCTCGACAACAACGCCTACAGCGACTACGCGTTCCTCAACCCGTACGAGATCGGTCTCGGCTGGACGGTCGAGGAGCAGGAGGCCGACTTCATCGGCAAGGAGGCGCTGCGCCGGATCGCCGACCAGGGGGTGCGCCGCAAGGTGGTCGGCGTCGAGATCGACACCGACCCGCTGATCGGCTACCTGGACGACTACCTGCCGGTGACCGACGGCGACGAGCAGATCGGCCAGGTGTCGTCGGCCTTCTGGTCGCCGCGGCTGGAGCGCAACATCGGGTTCGCGCTGGTGCCGACCGAGCTCAGCGACAACGGGACCAAGCTCACGGTGCGTACGGCGGCCCGGGGTCAGGTCGACGCCACGGTCGTGCCGCGCCCCTTCATCGACCCGAAGAAGGAGACGCCGAAGAGCAACACCGCGCAGGGACGCCCGTGACGTCACCTCGCCGAGGACCGGGTCTGCGGGAAAGGCTGGCCGAGGGGCCGGTGATCTGCGCCGAGGGCTACGTCTTCGAACTGGAGCGCCGCGGGTATCTGCAGGCCGGCCCGTTCGTGCCCGCGGTGGTGCTCGACCACCCCGAGCAAGTGGTGGCCTTGCACCGGGACTTCGTGCACGCCGGCTCCGACGTCGTCGAGGCTCTCACCTACTACGCGCACCGTGACAAACTGCGCACCGTCGGCAAGGAGGGCCTGCTGGAGGACCTGAACCGGCAGGCGCTGCAGCTGGCCCGCGAGGTGGCCGACGACACCGGCACCCTGCTGGCCGGCAATGTCTGCAACACCAACGTGTACGACCCGAGCGACCCCGACACGTACGGGCAGGCACGGGCGATGTTCGTCGAGCAGGTGGGCTGGGCAGGCGAGGCCGGTGTCGACCTCGTCATCGGGGAGACGTTCCGGTTCACGGGGGAGGCGCTGCTGGCGCTGGAGGTCATCCGGGCAGCCGAGCTGCCCGCGGTCGTCACCCTCGCCGTCGGCCGACGGGCCGAGACGCGTGAGGGTGGCAGCGTCGTGGACGCCTGCCGGCGGCTGGCCGACGCGGGGGCCGACGTGGTCGGCCTCAACTGCATCCGGGGCCCGGCCACCATGCTGCCGTTGCTTCCCGCCGTCACCGATGCGGTGAGCGTGCCGGTCGCTGCGCTGCCGGTGCCGTATCGCACGACTGCCGAGCAGCCGACGTTCCAGTCCCTGAGCGAACCGGCGGAGGCGCACTCCCCCTCGGGCGGCTCCTTCCCGACCGCGCTCGACCCGTTCACCTGCACCAGGTACGAGGTGGCCGAGTTCACCAGGCAGGCGGTCGAGGCGGGGGCCCGCTACCTCGGGCTGTGCTGCGGCGCCGGCCCGCACCACGTCCGCAGCATGGCCGAGACCCTGGGCCGCACCCCGCCGGCGAGCCGCTACTCCGAGGACATGGCCAAGCACATCTTCTTCGGCTCCGACCCCGCCGTCGCCGACCACAACCGCGCCTACAGCGGGCAGCTGTGAGGTGGGCGATGAAGCAGCCTCGCGCAGCAGCAACGACGGAGCAGGCAGACACGCCCGTGGTCGGGGCGGCCGACGGCCACGCCGTCGTCCGCACGGAGCAACCCGTGACCTCCTTGGCACAGGCGCTGCGCCGACCGCGCTACGAGGTGCTGCCGCTGGTCGGCACCGCCGAGCAGGTGACCGAGCACGTGCCGCTGGACCTGCCGGTGACGGTGACCGCCTCCCCGCGCCGCGGGCTAGAGCCCACGATTGCTCTGGCAGAGACCCTGGCCGAGCTCGGCTACGACGCCGTGCCACACCTTGCGGCGCGGCTGTTGCGGGACGAGGGGCACCTGAGCGAGGTCCTGCAGCGCCTCGACGCGGCCGGCGTCTCCGACGTCTTCGTGGTCTCCGGTGACAGCCCGCACCCGACCGGCACGTTCCCCGACTCGTTGACGCTGCTGGCCGCGATCGTGCGGTTGCGACCACCCGGGACCGGCGGCCTGCCACGCCTCGGCGTCACCGGCTACCCCGAGGGTCACCCGCTCGTCGCCGACGCCGAGCTCACCCGCGCGTTGCTGGCCAAGCAGCCGGTCGCCGCCTACGTGGTCAGCCAGATGTGCTTCGACCCGACGGCCGTCTCCGGCTGGCTCGGGCGGGTGCGGCCCCAGGGCATGGCGCTGCCGCTGTACGTCGGTGTCGCCGGGGTGGTCGAGCGGCGCAAGCTGCTTCGCATCGCCGGCCGGATCGGCATCGGCCCGTCCACCCGCTTCCTGAGCAAGCACCGGTATGCGCTGCTGCGGGCTCTGCGGCCGGGATACCGCCCGGACCGGTTCCTGCGGGGGCTGGCCACCGAGCCGGCCCAGCCGTCGCTCGGCATCGCCGGGTTGCACGTCTACACCCTCGGAGACGTCGCCGCGACGGAGAAGTGGCGCTGCCGGGCACTCGCGCGGCTCGCGGAGGACCACGGCCGTGGCTGAGCAACGCAACGGCTGGCGACCGTCCGCCTACTCCGCCTGGTCGCTGTTGCGGCACGGGCTGACCGGCGACGCCTGGCCGCCGGCCTGGCGGCAGCACGAGCCGAAGCGGGCGTACGACGTCGTCGTCATCGGCGGTGGCGTGCACGGCCTGGCCGCGGCCTACTACCTGGCGCACCACCACGGCATCACCGACGTCGCCGTACTCGACAAGGGCTACATCGGCGGCGGCGGCTCCGGCCGGAACACCGCCATCCTGCGGTCGAACTACCTCACCCCCGAAGGTGTTCGCTTCTACGACCGGTCGCTGGCGCTGTACCGCAACCTGGCCGCAGAGCTGAACTTCAACGTGATGTTTTCCAAGCGCGGCCACCTGACCTTGGCCCACACCGATGCGTCCCTGCGCACCATGCGCTGGCGCGCCGAGGTGAACAAGCTCGAAGGCGTCGACTCCGAGGTCATCGGCCCCGAGGAGGTGCAGCGGCTGGTGCCGTACCTGGACGTCACCGCGCACGCCCGCTACCCGGTCCTCGGGGCGCTCTACCACCCACCCGGCGGGATCATCCGGCACGACGCAGTGGTGTGGGGGTACGCACGTGCGGCCGACCGGCTGGGCGTGCACATCCACCAGGGCACCGAGGTCACGGGCATCGACGTGACCGGCGGTCGAGTCACCGGAGTGCGGACCAACCGCGGGCCGATCGCCACCAGCATCGTCCTCAACTGCACCGCCGGCTGGTCGAGCACGGTCTCCGACCTGGCCGGGGTCGCGATGCCGGTGCACACCTTCCCGCTGCAGGCGGCCGTCACCGAGCCGGTCAAGCCCTTCCTGCACACGGTGGTGGTGTCGGGGTCCCTGCACGTGTACGTCAGCCAGACCGACCGGGGCGAGCTCGTCTTCGGCGCGAGCGTCGACCCGTTCGCCTCGTACTCCACGCGCGGGTCGCTGGAGTTCGTCGAGGGTCTCGCCGGCCACGTGCTCGAGCTCATGCCGTCGCTGGCCAAGCTGCGGCTGCTGCGTCAGTGGGCGGGTCTGTGCGACATGACCCCCGACTTCGCGCCGATCATGGGTCCCACCGAGGTCGACGGCTTCTGGCTCGACGTCGGGTGGGGGACGTACGGGTTCAAGGCCGGCCCGGTCTCGGGTGCGGCGATGGCGGAGTGCATCGCCACCGAGCAGGTGCCCGAGCTCATCGCGCCGTTCGCGCTGTCCCGCTTCGCCGAGGGCCGGCTGGTGGGGGAGAAGGGTGCGGCCGCGGTCGGCCACTAGGAGCGATTGTGAGACCAACGACGTGATCCTGCTTCCCTGCCCGTGGTGCGGCCCCCGAGGAGCCGACGAGTTCGGCTACGTCGGGGAGAGCCGCGTGCGCCCCGACCCCGGGTCGACGACCCCGGCCGAGTGGCGCGCGTACCTGTACCACCGCCGCAACACCGCGGGCTGGACCCGAGAGACCTGGTACCACCGGATGGGCTGCCGTCGCTACCTCACCCTGGAGAGGCACACGGTGAGCAACCAGGTGCGCTCACCGGCCGGCGACGTCGAGGACACCCGATGAGGCGCACGCCGACGTCCCCGGTGCGCCGGCCGGGCCGCCCGACCGGCACCGTCCCGGCCATGACCATGCGGCTGAACCCGCAGGCCGGCGAGGCGATCGACCGCGACGACACCTTCACCTTCGACTGGAACGGACGGTCCTACCCCGCCTACGGCGGCGACACGATCGCCTCGGCCCTGACGGCCTGCGGCGAGCGCATCTTCTCGCGCAGCTTCAAGTACCACCGTCCCCGCGGCCTGCTGACCGCCAGCCACCTCGACCCCGGGTGCATCGTCCAGGTCGACGACGAGCCCAACGTTCGCGGCGGGCACCGGCACGCCCGGGCCGGCAGCCGGGTCCGCTCGCAGGACACGTGGCCGTCGTTGCGCTTCGACGTCAAGGCGGCCAACGGCCTGGTGGGACGGTTCCTGCCGGCGGGCTTCTACTACAAGACGTTCATCCACCCCCAACCGCTGTGGCCGGCGTACGAGCGGGTGCTCCAGCGGTTCGCGCACGGCGGTGTGTTGTCGGCGCACACCCCGGCCGAGGCCGAGCGTCCCCGCTACGACAAGCGGTTCGCCCATCCCGACGTGCTGGTCGCCGGCGGTGGTCCGGCCGGCATGGCCGCTGCCGTCGCCGCGGCTCGTGCCGGTGCGCAGGTGCTGCTGGTCGAGGAGGAGCACGCCCTGGGCGGGCACCTGCGCTGGGGCGGGTCAGCGGACCTGACCGCACTGGCCGACCTGCGCGACCAGGTCGCGGTCACCCCCGGGATAGAGGTGCTCACCGACTCGGTGGTCCTGGGTCGCTACGAGGGCAACTGGCTGAGCGTGCTGGAGCGCGGCCGGCCCGACGTGCACGAGCGGTTGGTCAAGGCGCGAGCCAAGTCGTTGGTGGTGGCGGCCGGGCTGATTGAGCGGCCGTACGTGTTCGCCGGCAACGACGTGCCCGGCGTGCTGCTGTCCACCGCGGCCCGCCGCCTGGTCAACCTGTACGCCGTCAAGCCGGGCCACCGGGCCGTGGTCTTCACCGCCAACGCGGCCGGCGACGCGGCCGCGGCCGACCTCGAGCGGGTCGGCGTCGAGGTGGTGCACGTGGAGGACGCGCGCCACGGGGGTGACCTGGTGCGCGTGCTCGGTCGGCGCGGCGTACGGGCGGTCGAGGTCGCCGGCGGCGCCACCTACTCGTGCGACCTCGTGGTCACCGCCGTGGGGTGGACCGCCCCGGCGTCGCTGCTGACCATGGCCGGTGACGTACCCACCTACGACGCGCGCGCGGCGCGCTTCCGCCCGGACACCGCGCGGCTGCCCGACGACGTGCTGGCCACCGGGGTCGTCGTCGGCGACGGCGACCTCGAGCATCTGCTCGCCCACGCCGACGCCACCGGACGGGAGGCCGCCCGCCGAGCCGCCGTGGTGGCGTGGGCCTGGCGCACGGCTCTGCCCCACCGCGCGGCCGAGGCGCCCCCTGGCACCGAGGCGGCCACTCGCAGCGAGGCGGCCACCGGCACTAGCGCGGCCACCGGCACTGGCGCGGCCACCGGCGCCGAGCAGGCGCCTGACGCGGACCCGGTCGACGTCCCCGACCTGCCGGTCGACGCCCACCCCGAGCTGTTTCGAGCCGGCACGCACGGGATCGTCGACTTCTCCGAGGACGTGACCTCCCAGGACCTGCTCACCGCTGTCGACGAGGGCTACCGCGGTGTCGAGCTGGTCAAGCGCTACACCACCGCCACGATGGGCCCGACCCAGGGCAAGCTGGAGATCGTCAACACCGTCGCCATCGTCGCCCAGGCCCTCGGGCAGTCGATCCAGGAGACCGGCACGACGACCTGGCGACCGCCGTACGCCCCGGTCACCCTCGGCGCGCTGGCCGGCCGCTCCCGAGAGCCGGTGCGCCACTCACCGATGCAGCTCTGGCACGAGCGCCACGGCGCCGTCCCGCTCGTGGCGGGCGCCTGGATCCGTCCCGAGCACTACGGCGACCCGGCCGGCGAGGCGCGCACGGTGCGGCAGCGGGTCGGCATCATCGACGTGACCCCGATCGGCAAGCTGGACCTGCGCGGGCCCGACGTCGCGAAGCTGCTGGAGCTGGTGTACGTCAACCGGTGGTCCAAGCTCGATGTCGGCCGGGTCCGCTACGGCGTCATGTGTGCCGACGACGGGGTGGTGCTCGATGACGGGGTGACCGCGCGGCTCGGCGACGACCACTACCTGATGAGCACCACCTCCTCGGGCGCGGCGGCGGTCTGGGAGTGGGTGGAGAGCTGGCTGCAGACCGAGCACCCCGACTGGCGCGTCCTCGTCACACCGGTCACCACCGCGTACGCGAGCATCAACGTCGCCGGTCCTCGGTCGCGGGAACTGCTGAGTCGCTTGGTCGAGGGCGTCGACCTCGGACCGGACGACTTCGGCTACATGCACGTGCGGACCGCGCGGGTCGCCGGCGTCGACGGCTGCGTGCTGTGGCGGATCGGCTTCACCGGCGAGCTGAGCTACGAGGTGCACGTCCCCGCCGGGTACGGCCTACATGTGTGGGAGGCGCTGCTCGACACCGGTGCGGACCTGGGCGTACGGCCCTTCGGCGTAGAGGCCCAACGGGTCCTGCGGCTGGAGAAGGGACACTCGATCGTCGGCCAGGACACCGACGGGCTCACCCGGGCGTTCAGTGCCGGCCTCGACGGGCTGGTCAAGCTCGACAAGGACGACTTCGTCGGCCGGCCCGAGCTGACCTGGCAGCACGAGCACGGCGACGGCTACCGGCTGGTGGGGCTGCGTCCCCTGGACGGGTCGGTGGTGCCGGCCGAGGGCAGCCAGCTGGTCGAGGACGGTCAGCGGATCTGTGGCCGGGTGACGTCCAGCCGGCGCTCGCCCACCCTCGGGTACTCGATCTGTCTGGCGCAGGTGGCCGCCCACCTGGCGAGCCCCGGCTGCCGGGTCAGCGTCCGGTTGCCCGACGGGCACACCGTCGCGGCCGTGGTGACCGAGCACCTGGCGCACGTCGATCCCGAGGGGGTGCGGCTGCGTGCCTGACACTGGCACCCCGGTCGCGCGGAGCCCGATCGCGACCGCACCACCGGAGATCGTGCGGGCCGGCTGGGCGGTCAGCGGCGCGCGCAGTGGCGCCGTGCTGACGCTCACCGACTGCACACCCCTTACGAAGGTCGCGGTGAAGGCGGTCGACGAGCAGGTGCTGGCCACCGTGCTCGATGTCCCGTTCGGCCGGGCCGCCAGACAGGACTGGGGCCTCGACGACGGCGCGCAGGTCCTGGTGGTCGGGTCCGGCCCCGGCGAGCGGCTGGTCCTGGCAGCCCCCGGGCGCCAGACGCACGTGGTCGACCGGCTGGCACAGCTGACCGGCGATGCGCTGGTCTCGGTGGTCGATCTCACCCATGGCCGGGCGCTCGTGCGGCTCGCCGGTGGAGGGTCGGCGCGGCTGCTCGCGCACGAGTGTGCGGTCGACCTGGGTGAGGCGATGTGCCCCGACGGCACGGCGCTGCGCACGGCCGTCGCCGGGCTCGCGACCGACTTCGTGCGCGATGATCGAGCCGGGATGCTCTCGTACCTGCTGCACTGCGAGCGGTCGTCCGGGCAGTATCTGTTCGACTCGCTGCGCGACGCGGGGGTCGAGCTAGGCGCCGAGGTCGACGGTTTCGTACCCCCCGGTATCTGAAGGAAGAGGCAGAACTGTGTTGAGCAACCTGGAGATCGCCCGCAAGGCGCCGCTCAAGCCGATCGAGGACGTCGCCAACGAGATGGGGCTCGGCAGCCATCTGCTCGAGCCGTACGGGCGCGACGTGATGAAGGTCAGCCTGGACGCCGTGGAGGAGCTGGCCGACCGGCCCCGCGCCAAGTACGTCGTCGTCACCGCGGTCACGCCGACCCCCCTCGGCGAGGGCAAGACCACGACCACGGTCGGCCTCGGGCAGGCCATGCGCCACATCGGCCGGCGTGCGGTCGTCACCATCCGGGAGGCCTCGATGGGGCCGGCGCTCGGCATCAAGGGCGGTGCGGCCGGAGGCGGCTACAGCCAGGTGGTCCCGATGGAGAAGCTCAACCTGCACCTGACCGGTGACATGCACGCGGTGACGGCCGCGCACAACCTGCTGAGCGCCATGCTCGACAACCACCTGTTCCGCGGCAACGCGCTCGGCATCGACCTCGCCAGCATCACCTGGCGCCGCGTGCTGGACGTCAACGACCGGGCCTTGCGCAACATCGTCATCGGTCTCGGCGGTCGCGGCGACGGGGTGCCGCGCGAGACCGGGTTCGACATCACCGCCGCCTCGGAGGTGATGGCCACGCTGGCGCTGACGACGTCGCTGCGCGATCTGCGGGCGCGGCTGGGCCGGATCGTGGTCGGCTACACCAAGGGCGGTGAGCCGGTGACGGCCGAGCAGCTGGACGCCGCCGGCACCATGACGGTGCTGCTGCGCGAGGCGTTGAAGCCCAACCTCATGCAGACCCTCGAGCACACCCCTGCGCTCGTGCACTGCGGGCCGTTTGGCAACATCGCTACCGGCAACTCCTCGGTGCTCGCCGACCTCGTGGGGCTGCGGTGCGGGGACTACGTGATCACCGAGGCCGGGTTCGGCGCCGACATGGGCGCCGAGCGCTTCTTCAACATCAAGTGCCGGACCTCCGGGCAGACACCCGACGCCGCCGTCGTGGTGGCGACCGTTCGAGCCCTCAAGGCGCACTCCGGCGCGTACCGCATCGTCGCCGGCAAGCCGTTGCCCGACGACCTGCTCGCGGAGAACCCCGATGACGTGCACGCCGGAGCGGCCAACCTGGTCAAGCAGATCGAGAACGTACGCCGCCACGGCGTGTCCCCGGTCGTGGCGGTCAACTCGTTCCCGACCGACCACCCCAGCGAGCACGCCGCGATCCGCGACGTAGCCGAGGCAGCCGGTGCCCGCTGTGCCGTGTCCAGCCACTTCACCGACGGGGGAGCCGGCGCGGTCGAGCTGGCCGAGGCGGTCGCCGAGGCGGCCGAGGAGCCGACCCGGTTCCGCTTCCTCTACCCCGACGAGGCGAGCCTGCGGGAGAAGATCGAGACGATCGCCACGCAGATCTACGGGGCCGACGGTGTCGAGTACTCGACAGCCGCGGCCCGCTCGCTCGACACCTATGAGCGCGCCGGCTTCGGCCGGCTGCCGGTCTGCATGGCCAAGACGCACCTGTCCCTGTCCTCCGACCCGGCGCTCCAGGGTGCACCCACGGGGTGGACGCTGCCGGTGCGCGAGGTGCGGGCCTCGGTCGGCGCCGGGTTCATCTACCCCGTCTGCGGGGACGTGCGCACGATGCCCGGGCTCGGCTCCGACCCGGCTGCGGCGCACGTCGACCTCGACGAGGACGACCAGACGGTGGGGCTGTTCTGACCGGCGTCTCGGCGGCTGGCGGCTCCTACCTCGACGAGCGGCTGGCCGGCTTCCTCGATCTCGTCGCCGCCGGGCGGGCGGCGCCCGGTGCCGGGGCGGTGGCCGCGCTCACCGTCTCGCTCGCCGCCGGCTTGGCCGCGATGGCAGCGCGGTGCTCGCCCGGGCTGCCCGACGGCGAACGGGTGGTCGTCGAGGCCGACCGTGTGCGACGACGTGCCGCCGAGCTGGTCGACGCCGACGCGCAGGCGTACGGCGCCGTGCTCGCGGCTGTGTCGGACAGCCGTGGCGACGGGGCGGACGAGCGGCGCAACCGGATGCGGCCTGCCCTGGAGGCAGCGTCCCTGGTGCCGCTGGAGGTGGCCGAGCTGGGCGCGGCGGTGGTCACCCTGGCCACACGGGTGGCCCGGGACGCAAAGACCGACGTACGCGGCGACGCCGACACCGCGGCCGTGCTCGCGGCGGCGGCCGTGCGGTCCGCGGTTCACCTGGTGGACGTCAACGTCGCCGCCGGGGGGTGTGACGAGGACCTGGTGCGTCGGGCGGCTCGCCATCGCGCGGTCGCGTCGGCCGCCGAGCTCGAAGTCGGCTCAGCGCAGAACCGCCCTGGCTGACGAGTGCTCCGAGGCGGACCGTCGGCCTCGCGGCTGCCTCAGCCCTGATCGGCGAGCCGGGACGCAAGGAGCTTCTTGCCCTCCTCGCCGCCCCTGCGACTCACGGCTTGTGCCCGGCGGAAGAAGTCGGCGAGATCGCTGTCACTGTCGCGCTCGGCGTCTTGGATGTAGGTCTCGAGACGAAGCGCGTTGCTGAGGCTTGCCTCGGTGAACCAGATGATGTTGTAGAGCTTGTCCTTGGTGTCGGTGGTCTGGCCGGTCTCGTCCGAGAGGCTCACGGCTGCACTCCTCGTCTGTGTGTCAGGTGTCTGGTCGACCGAGCCTCGTCGCCGTCGGGACGTTTGTCCATCCCGCGGGTGACCCCGACCAAGCGATCCACCCGCGGCAGCGCCGGGTCGACATCGGATGGTCGTTGGTGGCTAGTCCAGCGAGCCTTCGATAAGCGAGCCAGGTCAAGCACCCGGTCGCTTATCGCACCAGAAGCACCCGGATGGGCAGGTCCAGGTCGGCCCAGATGCGGTCGGCGGTCATCACCTGAGCCGGGCTGCTCCGCAGCGTGAGCGCCAGGCAGCACCGGTCGCCCAGCGAAAGCCGCTTCCCTCCTTCGAGCGCCCGTAGCGCACCGGCCAGTTCCGCGTCTTCCCCGGTGACCGGCTCGATCGTCACACCGGCGGCGGTGAGCAGCCCGTGGACCCGGCTGACGTCGACATCGACGTCGACCAGCTTGCCGATCACCTCCGCGAGGTTCGCCGCCCCCACGGAGGCCGACGCCAGCTCTGCCGCGACGACATCAGCTCCTGGTTCGTCGTGCATGAGCGCGAGAACCGCAGAGGCATCCAGGACGGTCACTCGGCAGCCGATGCGGCAACGCGACGATCGGCAAGCAGCTCGTCGACCAGCGAGCGCGCGTTGGGAACACCTGCAGCCACTTGGCGCAACTCGGCCACGGCGTCGTGTGGTCGCTCGAGCTCCAGGCGTCGACCGACGAGGCGCAGGTGCAGGCGGTCGCCGGGAGAAAGCCCGAGTGCTCTGCGCGCATCGGCGGGGATCACTAGGCGCCCCTGCCGGCCGAGCACCACTGTGGCATCCATGACTACAGTGTGCCATCACTGGCTTGGCCGTGCCACCCTCGGATCGACACCGGCGGAGCGCGACCTCAGCGGTAGTTGAGTACGGACCGGCTGCTTGTGGGCCTCGACGGTTGGTGGCTGCTGAGCGTGGATCACCGGGTTCAGCTCGCGGTCGTGAGCGGTGCTAGGCGGGCCTCGCGCGATCTCCTGCGGACTCGTTGCGGACTGGCAGCGAGCCAGCGGACTACCCGCAGCAGCGATCGGCCGACACCGGATGTTGTCGGTGGCCGTCCCTACGATGCGTCCGTGAACGTCCCCAGCAAGAGCCAAGTCAAGAAGGCCGGGAGCACGCTGCGCAAGTACATGCGTGAAGAGTTGAGCGACGAGGCGGTTGTCGTCCAGGCCTTGGAGACGATGGAAGCGTGGCGGCGTGCCCACTACGTGCCCTTGGTCAGCGCGAACAACGGGCTGAGATCTCGGGCCCGGACTGCTGGCGTACAGGCAGAGGTGACGCAGCGCCTGAAGCGTCGCCAGACGATCCTCGACAAGCTTGGTCGCGAGCCGACGCTTGACCTCCCGTATGCAGGACATCGGCGGGTGCCGAGCTGTCGTAACGACTATGGATGACCTGCGTCGGCTCGAGGACAGGATCCTCAAGCGGCTCACGCCGATCAACTACTCCGATTACGCCCTGGAGCCGCGGACCTCGGGGTACCGGGCTGTGCACATCGTGGTGGCGTACCAGGAGCGGGCGATCGAGATTCAGCTGCGCACGGAGCCGATGCACGCGTGGGCGCTCGCGGCGGAGCACTATTCGGGGGTGGTCGGCGAGAACCTCAAGCAGGACGGCACCCACCCGATTCAGCTGTTCCTGGCCGTCGCCTCGGACATGATGGCGTTGCAGGAGCAAGGAGAGCCGATCTCCGAAGAGATGGCTAGGCTGCACGCGAGACGTAGAGTCGAAGCTCGCCCGTACTTGGAAGGAGGTGCCCAGTGGTGAGCGCATCCGTGAAGGAGGCGAAGATCCAGCACTTCATCCTGGTGTTCGACCGCCACGCCGGGCACCTTGTCCAGCGACTCGACTTCGGGACCGAAGCCAAGGCCGCTGTCACCAGATACGAGGCTCTGGAGGAGCAGTATCGAGACGCTCCGCACATGGACATCGTCCTGGTGGGCTCGGACTCCATCGACACCGTCAAGGTCACTCACGCGAACTACTTCGGCAGCTCGGCCAAGGACGTCTACGCGGACGTCCTCCGGATCGCGAACTGATCTGACACCCACCACGGAAAGCGCCCGGCGATTGGGTGGGGTGCTTCAGCTCAGTGCGGACTGGCGGTTGACCGCACCTCGCTGACCTGCGCAAACACGCCGGATCAGCGGTAGTTGACGAACTGGACGGGGAAGTCGTAGTCGGCGTCCTTCACCAGCGCGATCACCGCCTGCAGGTCGTCGCGCTTCTTGCTCGACACCCGCAGCTCGTCGCCCTGCACCTGCACCTTGACGCCCTTCGGGCCCTCGTCACGGATCAGCTTGCCGACCTTCTTGGCCTGCTCCTGACTGATGCCCTGACCGAGCGTGGCGGAGATCTTTGTCTCCCGACCGGACTGGCGCGGGTCGCCGGTGTCGAGCGCCTTGAGCGAGATCTGCCGCTTGACCAGCTTGGACTTGAACACGTCGAGCACCGCCAGCGCACGTTCCTCGGCGTTGGCGGTGATCTCGACGCCCATCTCGCCCTGCCACTGGATCGACGCGCCGGTGTTCTTGAAGTCGAAGCGTTGGGCGATCTCGCGCTGCGTCTGGTTCAGGGCGTTGTCGACCTCCTGCCGGTCGATCTTGCTGACGATGTCGAACGACGAGTCGGCGGCCATGACGCTGCTCCGGTTCCGGGCGATGGTGGTCGCCCGACACCCTAGCCACCGATGCGTACCACTCCGGCCACGGCAAGACTCGGCCACCGGGCCGGGGTCCCACGGGTCCCCCCGGGTGCCATCGCGCTCAGTGGGCGGACGCCCTGGTGCTGTCGCGATGCCCGAGGCGGACCCACGCCAGCAGCAGGGCTCCCGCAACGAGCGATCCGCCTCCCCCCAGCGCCAGGTCGGAGATCGTGTCGGTGTAGCCGACGTGGGTCGACTGCGGAGAGATCTGTTCGGCGCCCCACTCGTAGAACTCCCACACCGTGGCGAGCCCGAGCCCGACGATTGTCACGAGCAGCACGAGCGAGAAGCGGCGGGTGGCATGCAGCTGCTCGTGGACGTCGGGCAGCACCTCGAGCTTGGCCAGCATCAGGTACGTGGCCACCGCGGCCGCCCCGGGGGTGACCGCATGCACGGCCTCGTCCACCCACGAGACGGTGACGTACCACTGCTGCTGGCGGGCCCACGCCGCGACGAGCATGGTCGCGCAGAACGCGGCGTCGAAGGGGTGTGCGATGTCGAAGATCCGCGGTAGCAGCAGCCCGGCGAACAGCACGAGGAACGTGACGACGCCGCGACCGTCGAACCACACGAGGACCGCCACCGCACTCAGCAGTGTCGCCGCGCGCAGCGCGTCCGCGAGCACTCGGGTGCTCTGCGCCACCGTGTGCGCGACCTCGCTAGCCATGCGCAGTCCCTACCCAGCCCGGGCCGGCAGCATGCGCGGCGGCCGGTGAGGTGCAGTGGTGAAAGCCCAGGGCGACTTGTCACCGGCGCACGACGTCAGGGCGCCGTGACGCGGTGACAACTCCGGACGAGGGTCGGCACCGGTTGCTGCGCGTGCTCGCGCGAGCGGGCACCGGGCAGGCCCGGGCGCTGCGCTATCGTGGCCCGGCGTCGTGGCCACCATGCTGGTCGCGGCCCCCGGCAGGTTGCCCGAGCGGCCAAAGGGAGCGGTCTGTAAAACCGTCGGCTTCGCCTACGTTGGTTCGAATCCAACACCTGCCACCCCCCACCCGAGACACCGCTTCACCAGCGCGAACGCGTTCGCGGCCCGGTTCTACTAAGTCCGGCGAGGTCGTGGAGGCATCCGCTGGCACTCGCGATGGGGGCGTCATTTACTCAGCGGCCGAGCCGTCTCGGCTCGGGCAGACTGCTGCCGGTCCGCTACCCCTGGGCGAACGACTACCGCGGCAACGCGATGGTGCTCTACTGGCCACACGCCGGTCCCGGAGCCGGAGTGGGTGAACAACACCATGTGCCTGGACACCGGCTGCGTCTTCGGCGGGAAGCTGACCGCCCTGAGGTACCCGGAGAAGGACGGCGTTGCGGTCGCCGCAGAACGCGCGAGTGGTACGCGCCGGTCAAGCCGTTTCGCATCGCGCCGGCGGAGACGACAGGGGAGCGGGGCGACGGTCCCGCCACTCAGCGCGACCCCGACGTGCTCGACCTGACCGACGTCTTGGGCAAGCGCGGCATCGAGACCGCCCACCATGGCCGGGTGACCGTACGGGAGGACAACGCCGCCGGCGCCCTGGAGGTGATGAGCCGGTTCGCCATGCACCCCCGGTGGTTGCGGTACCTGCCGCCGACCATGGCACCGAAGGCCACCTCGGCCAGATCCGACCTCCTCGAACACCCCGACCAGGCGTTCGACGCCTACCGAAGGGAGGGCATCACCGGGCTGATCTGCCAGGAGAAGCACATGGGCTCTCGGGCCGTGTTGCTGGTCTGCCGCGACGACCAGGTGGCACGCCGGCACATCGACGCCGAGGACGGCGCAACCGGCGCCGTGCACACTCGTACCGGCCGGGCCTTCTTCGACCACGACCTGACCGAGCGGCTCCTGGGACTGCTTCGCGACGCCGCCGGCCGCGCCGGTCTGTGGCGAGAGCTCGACGCCGACTGGTTGCTGCTCGACTGCGAGCTGTTGCCCTGGTCGGTGAAGGCAGCCGAGCTGCTGCGCAACCAGTACGCGTCGGTCGCCGCGGCGGCTCGGTCGGCGCTGCCCGCTGCCCTCTCGGCGCTGGACCAGGCACGCGACCGTGGACTCGACGTCTCCGCGCTGCGAGAGCGTACGAAGGCACGCGCGGCCAACGCCGACGCGTTAACCCATGCGTACCG
Source organism: Propionibacteriales bacterium (assembly GCA_038233355.1). Lineage (GTDB taxonomy): Bacteria > Actinomycetota > Actinomycetes > Propionibacteriales > Nocardioidaceae > DASQMN01. Next base: position 36,020 of record JBBSMD010000002.1, on the reverse strand, counting down.
CCGTTACCAGTGGCCGATCGACGGGTTGGTAGGCATCCGGTTTGGCCCCGTTCCAGCTGCTCGCGATCAACGGGTCCACGTTCGAGCGGCGTGACCACGGGTGGCACCTCGCGGTGGCCGACCGCATGGCCAGGGCCGAACCAGCCCTGATCCAACCGACGCGCCGTGTCCTCGTGGACGCCGACGACTCGGACTCCACCGACGCCGCGGTGTCCTGGTGGGAGGACCTCACCGCCAGCGGTGGCGAGGGGATGGTTGTCAAGCCGTTCGCGAACCTCAGCCACGGACGCCGGGGCCGCGCGCAGCCGGGCTTGAAGGTGCGGCCGCGAGTACCTGCCGTTGATCTACGGGCCGGACTACACCGAGCGGCGAACCTCGACCGACCACGGCAGCGCAACGTGGGCCGCAAGCGCTCGTTGGCCGTGCGGGAGTACGCGCAGGGCCTCGAGGCGTTGAGTCGGGCCGCCGCGGGCGAACCACTGTGGCGGGTGCACGAGCCGGTGTTCGCGGTGCTCGCGCTGGAGTCGGAGCCGGTCGACCCGCGGTTGTGACGGCTCCACCCCCTCGCCGGCCGCCCCCGTTTGGATCGGGGTGGCCCCGGTGCCGACCTATTGGACCGGGGCCACCCCGAACCAACACCGACCGGCACCTGCGCTACCCAGTCAGCCCGCCCGACACCCCCACCGGCTGACCGCGATCACGAGCCCCGGCTCGCTCCACGTCGCCCCGCCGCGTGCACGAGCGCCCGGAACAGCTCGGCGTCGCCGCTCATCTCCGGGTGCCACTGGACGCCGACGCAGAACCGCTCACCGGGCGGCTCCATCGCCTCCACCACCCCGTCGGCGGCCCATGCGGTGGCCGCGAATCCGGGGTGCTCGCGCACCGACTGGTGGTGGTGGCAGCGCACGAGGCTCCGCTCCCCGAGCAGCGAGGCAGCCACCGAGCCGGGGCCCGTGCGCACGGTGGTCTTCCCGAAGGCGTCGCCTGGCGGACCGTGCCGCTCGTGCCCCACCAGGTCGGGCACGTGCTGGTGCAGGCTGCCGCCGGCGCGTACGGCTAGCAGCTGCATGCCTCGGCACACTCCCAGCGTCGGCAGACCGGTGGCCTCGGCGGCGTCGAGCAGCGCCAGCTCCCACCCGTCGCGGTCAGCGCACCAGCGCACCGTGCACCGGTGCGGCGCCTGGTCGTACCGGGCCGGGTCGATGTCGGCGCCGCCGCTGACCACGAGCGCATCGAGCCGGGCCGTGACGGACGCCGCCGCGTCCGCCGCCTGGACCGGTGGCAGCAGCACCGGCACCCCACCCGCGCGCTCGACCGCCGTGGCGTACGCGGTCGGCAGCAGGTCCGCGCTGGCATCCCACACCCCCCACCGCGCCGGCTCGCGGTAGGTGCTCAGCCCGATCAGCGGCCGGCTCACGGGCCGAGGAAGCCGCGTAGCAGCGCCGCGGTGGCGTCCAGGTGCTCGCCCATCGCGGCCTTGGCAGCGTCGGGCTGGCCGTCGATGACCGCACGGACGATGGCGGCGTGCTGCTCGCACGAGTGGGTGATGTTGCGCGGCAGCAGCGGGATGGCGTCGAGCAGCGTGTTGACCCGCATCCGCACGTCGGCCACGGCGGCCGCGACCGACGGCGCACCCGACATCCGGGCGAGGGCCAGGTGCAGTCGGCTGTCGACCGGTCGGTAGTCGGCCACCGCCACCTCGCGCTCTTCGATCAGCAGCAGGCGCAGCTCGCGTACGTCGCCTGCCGGGTGCTTTCTGGTGGCGGCCTCGCCGACGGCGCCCACCTCGAGCAGCCGGCGCAGGACGAGCGCGTCCTCCAGCTCGGGTACGAGGTCGCCGGTGTCGGGCCGCGAGTCCGGTTCGGCCGGTTGCCACGTGACCGACGGCAAGACGAACGTGCCACCGCTTCGCCCCCGGCGCGACTCGAGGTAACCGGCCTGGGCCAGCGCCCGGATCGCCTCGCGCAGCGTCACCCGGCTCACGCCGAAGCGCTGCGACAGCTCGCGTTCGGTGGGCAGTCGTTCACCCGGGCGCACCTGCCCCAGCTTGACCGCCTGCAGGAGCCGCTCGACGGTCTCCTCGAATGCGTTGCCGCCGCGGATGCGCCGGAACACCGGGTGCGGTTCGGAGCTGACCGACATGGCGCCGAGCCTGTCACTCCGGCGTGACGTACGCCGCCGTGATGCCGCCGTCGACCACGAAGGTCGAGCCCGTCACGTACGACGACTCGTCACCGGCCAGGAACAGTGCCGCCTGGGCGATCTCGCGCGCCGTGGCCAGCCGCCCCATCGGCACGTGCACCCGGCGGCGCTCGAAGGCGGTTGGGTCGTCGGCGAAGAGGCGGGTGAGCAGCGGCGTCTCGACCGGTCCCGGGCACAGGGCGTTGACTCGTACGCCCTGCCGGGCGAACTGCACGGCGAGCTCACGGCTCATGGACAGCACCGCGCCCTTGGAGGAGGTGTAGGCGATCTGTGAGGTCGCCGCCCCCATCAACGCGACGAACGAGGCCACGTTGATGACCGACCCGCCACCTCGTCGCAGCAGGTGCGGGATGCCGTGCTGGCAGCACAAGAACACGCCCCGGGTGTTGATCTGCTGCACGCGGTCCCACGCGTCGACGCCGGTGTCGAGCACCGACCCATCGTCGGCGGGCATCACACCGGCGTTGTTGTAGAGCACGTCGATCCCGCCGTAGCGACTGGTCGTCTCCGCGTACATCGTCGCGACGCTGTCCGCGTCGCGGACGTCGACCGGGCAGAAGAACGCGTCGACGCAGTCCTTGGCGGACGCCTCGCCGGCCTCGGTGTCCACGTCGGCGACGCACACCCGGGCGCCTTCGGCGGAGAACAGCAACGCAGCCTCCCGGCCGATCCCCCCGCCGGCTCCGGTGATCACGACGACCTTGCCGTCCAGCCTGCCCACCGCTCAGTCCTCCGTCGCGACGTAGACGTTCTTGACCTCGCTGTAGGCGTCCATCGCGTGCATGCCGAGCTCGCGGCCGACACCCGACTGCTTCATGCCCCCGAACGGAGTCGACACCCGCACGCTGGAGTTGCTGTTGACCGAGAGCACGCCCGACTCCACCGCCCGCGCCACCCGCATCGCCCGACCGACGTCGCGGGTCCAGATCGAGCCGGAGAGACCGTAGGCGGAGTCGTTGGCCAGCCGGATCGCGTCGGCCTCGTCGGCGAAGGGGACGACTGCGACGACCGGTCCGAAGACCTCCTCGCGCACCACCCGGTCAGCGGGCTGCGCCGCCAGCACCGTCGGCGGGTACCAGAAGCCAGGCCCGGAGGGGGCGTCGGCCCGCAGCAGCACCTGCGCTTCGTCGTCGACGAAGGAGGCCACCCGCTCCCGATGGCCGGCTGAGACCAGGGGCCCCATCTGCGTCTTCTCCTCCCGGGGATCACCGACCCGCACCTCGCGCACGGCGTCGAGCAGGAGCGGGACGAACCGGTCGTAGGCGTCGTGTTGCACGAGGATGCGCGAGCGGGCGCAGCAGTCCTGACCCGCGTTGCCCAGCACCGCGGCCGGGGCAGCCGCGGCGGCTCGTTCGAGGTCGGCGTCGGCGAACACGACGTTCGCCGACTTGCCGCCGAGCTCGAGGGTGACCCGCTTTACGGTGGCCGCGGCGGCCGCCATGACACCGCGGCCGACCTCGGTCGAGCCGGTGAAGGCGATCTTCGCGACGTCGGGGTGCTCCACCAGGCGCTGGCCGACCACAGCCCCCCGCCCTGGTACGACGGTGAGCACCCCTTCGGGCAGGCCGGCCTCCAGGGCCAGCTCGGCCAGCCGCAACGCGGACAGCGGGGTCAGCTCGGCCGGCTTCAGCACGACCGTGTTGCCGCAGGCGAGCGCCGGCCCGACCTTCCAGCTGGCGATGTTGAGCGGGAAGTTCCACGGCGTGATGAGCCCGACCACCCCGAGCGGCTCCCGAAACGTTAGGTCGACCCCGCCGGCCACCGGGATCGTCTCCCCGAGGTGCTTGTCGACCGCGCCGGCGTAGTAGTGCAACACCTCGGCCACCATGGCGACCTCGGCCCGAGCGTCGGCGACGGGCTTGCCGACGTTGCGGCTCTCCAGCTGGGCGAGCTCCTCGCCGTGCTCCTCCATCAGGGTCGCGAGCCGGCGCAGCAGCCGGGTCCGGTCGCCGGGCGCCACCGCCCGCCAGGCCGGATAGGCCGTACGGGCGCGCGCCACCGCGGCGTCGAGCTCCTCGACGCTGGCGCCGGGCACCTCGGCGATCTGTTCCTCGGTGGCCGGGTCGAGGACGGCAGTCACGTCTGCTCGAACAGTCGTTCGCGCTCGTAACACGTCACCGTGGCGTCGAACAGCCGCTGCTCGGTACGGGCGTAGTTGACGTAGTGGTCGACGACGAGGTCACCGAACGTGGCGCGAGCCAGGTCGGAGGACGCGAATGCGGCGGTGGCCTCGCGCAGCGTCCGCGGTACGCGCGGCAGGCTCGCGTCGGCGTAGGCGTTGCCGGTGAAGACCGGCGGGGGCTCCAGCTCGGTCTCGATGCCGTGCAGCCCGGCGGCGAGGACGGCGGCGAAGGCGAGGTAGGGATTCGCGTCGGCGCCCGGGATGCGGCACTCCACCCGCAGGGCGTCCCCCGCGCCGACCAGCCGCAGCCCGCAGGTGCGGTTGTCACGCCCGACCGCAAGCGTGGTGGGCGCCCAGCTCTCGTCGGCGAAGCGCTTGTAGGAGTTGACGTTGGGCGCCAGCAGCACCATCAGCTCCGGCAGCGCCGTGACCAGCCCACCGAGGTAGTGACCGAAGACCTCGCTGTGCTCGGTGCCCTCCCCGGCCGGGAAGACGCTGTGCCCGTCGGCCCACAGGCTGGAGTGGATGTGGCACGAGCTGCCGATCCAGTCGTGCGCCGGCTTGGCCATGAACGTCACGGCCTTTCCCTGCAGGTGGGCGATCTCCTTCGCGCCGTTCTTGTAGACGCTGTGGTTGTCGGCCATCGTCAACGCCTCGGCGTAGCGGATGTTGAGCTCGTGCTGACCGTGCCAGGCCTCGCCCTTGCTGAACTCCACCGGGATGCCGGCGCCCTTCATGCCACGCCGCAACGCCCCGACGTACGGCTCGTCCATGGTCGTGGCCAGCACGTGGTAGTCGAGGATGTAGGGGATCGACGGCTCGAGGTCGCGGTAGTGCTTGGCCCGCGCCCCGGCGTAGCTGTCGTGGAAGAGGTAGAACTCCAGCTCTGAGCCCATCATCGACTCGAAGCCCAGCGCCTGCGCCCGCTCGACCTGGGCGCGCAGCACCTGCCGGGGTGACACCGCCACCGGGTCGCCGTCGGCGCGCGCCAGGTCGCACAGCACCAGCGCGGTGCGGTCCAGCCACGGCACCCGCCGCATCGTGTCCAGGTCCGGGACGAGCGCGAAGTCGCCGTACCCGCGCTCCCAGTTGGCGCTCTCGTAGCCGGGCACCGGGTCCATGTCCATGTCGAGGGCCAGCAGGTAGTCGCAGGCCTCGACACCGTGGCCGAGCACGTCGGACACGAAGAACTCCGCGTCGACCCGTTTGCCGATCAGGCGGCCCTGCATGTCGGTGAAGCAGGTGACGACGGTGTCGACGTCACCGGTCTCGATCAGCGCGCGCAGCTGCTCGGCGGTGAGCATCCCGGCCGTCAACGCCGGGAGGAGTCGATGTCGGAGACGCGGGTGTGGCCGTACCCCTCGGACTCGAGGTGGGCGCCGTGCTGGCCGCCGGTCGTCGCGAACTCCTCCTCCGGTGAGAGCACCAGCTTGTGCCGGCCGGCGATCGCGAAGTAGGCGATCGCGAGGACGAACCAGATCGCCACACCGACCACGCCTGGGCGGTAGTCCGGGTTGAAGAACAGCGAGATCAGCGACACGGCGGCGATCACCGCGGCCACCACCGCACCCCCGACCCCGAGCCGGCTGCGGTACGGGCGCTCGATGTCGGGCTTGTTGCGCCGCAGCAGCACGAAGGCGACCATCTGCATGACGTAGGAAATGACTGCGCCGAACACCGCCATCGTCAGCAGCGCCGCGCCGACACTCTCCGAGCCGGAGTACTGCAGGATCAGCGCCAGCACGAAGCCGATGGCGGCACCGAACAGCAGCGCGACGTGCGGAGTCTGCCGGGTGTCGTTGGTGACCGACAGCCCGCCGGGGAAGTAGCCGGCCCGCGACAGCGAGTAGATGTTGCGCCCGTACGCGAAGATGATCGTGTGGAAGCTGGCCACCAGGCCGGTGACCGCGATCAGCGACAGCAGGGATGCCGCGGTGCCCGAGCCGAAGATGGTCTGGAACCCGAGGAACAGCGGCTCGTCGGAGGCACCCACCTCGGCAGAGCCTGGGGCGATGCCGGCACTGAGGAACAGGGTCAGGAACGCCGCCACGATCAGCGTGAACAGCCCGTAGATGGTGCCGCGCGGGATGTCGCGGCGCGGGTCATGCGACTCCTCCGCGGCCAGTGGGAGCTCCTCGATGGCGAGGTAGAACCAGATCGCGAACGGGATCGCGTAGAAGACTCCGGCCCCACCCTCGGGGAACCAGGCGCCGATCGTGTCTATGGCGTTGGCCTGGAAGTCGAGCTTGGTCAGCGCACCGATCCAGAACACGGTGAGGATCGTGAGCGCCGCGAGGCAGATGAACACCGAGAAGCGGAACGACGCCTCCACACCGACCACGTTGAGGCCAACGAAGATCGCGTAGAAGATCAGCCACCAGATCCACTGCGGCATCGAGAACCCGAACAGGTCGCTGGCGATCGAGTCCATGTAGCCGCCGATGCCGACCACGATGACGGCCGGTGTCACCACGTACTCGATGCTTTCGGCGACACCGGTGATGAAACCACCCCACGGGCCCATCGCCGAGCGACCGAAGGAGTACGCACCGCCGGTGTGCGGCAGCGCGGGCGACATCTCGGCGATGGAGTAGCACAGCCCGAGGTACATCACGGTGATGACGAGCGTGGCCACCAGCAGCCCGCCGAAGCCGAACTCGAGGCCGAAGTTCCAGCCGAAGAAGTCGCCGGAGATGACCGCAGCGACACCCAGCGCCCACAGTGACCACACGCCGGCGTGGCGGCGCAGCTGGCGCTTGGCGAAGTAGTCGTCGTCGGCTTCGCGGTACGTCACCGCTCGCCGGCTCGGTCGGGTGGTGTTCTGCTCGGCCATGTCCGCCTCCGGTGAGCGTCGTCTTCGCTGCGGGGACGCTAGACCCGAGCGACGGAATGGGTCAAGGCCAGTCCTTTGCTTCTCGGACCGGGTTCGGCGGGTGGACGGGTGCCAGGCTGTGCGACATGAGTGAGCCTGACGTACGAGCGGACCTACAGCGCTCTCTGCAGACCGGGCGCGACGCCCTGCTGTGGAAGCTCGACGGGCTGTCCGAGTACGACGCTCGTCGCCCCATGACACCGACCGGCACCAACCTGTTAGGCCTGGTCAAGCACCTGGCGAGCGTCGAGGCCGGGTACCTCGGCGACACGTTCGGCCGGCCGTTCGGCCAGCGGCTGCCCTGGTTCGAGGAGGGTGCCGAGCCCAACGCTGACATGTGGGCCGGCGCCGACGAACCGCGCGAGGAGATCATCGACAAGTCGGTGGGGTTGCGGACGGACAACGACAACATGCCGCCTGGCGACGAGCCGTGGTGGGCGGCATACCGCGGCCGCCTCGAACAGGTGGCTCGCGAGGCCGACAGCGGGTGACGGCAGACCGAGTGCTGGGCAAGCCGCTACTTCACCAACCACCTCTGACCGTAGTCGGATCGGTCGTGATCCGGAGCAGGCCCGCGACTCGACGCAAACTCACTCCCGGACCGGCCAGTGCTCGACCGTCAGCTCGGCCATCGGGAAGTCGTCGGGATTCCCGGTTGTCGGTGCCGCCCCGTGCGCCAGCGCTGTGGCCGCGATCAGGCAGTCGGCCTGCCAGAGGGTCACACCGCGCGGGCGGCGAAGTCCCGCCGCCAGATGCCGGCCTGCCACCCGGCCCGAGTGTCGACCGGCAGTACCGCCAAGCCACAAAAAAGCGTTGGGTGATCTCGACCTCGCTCTCGCGCAGGCCCCTGACGATTTCCTCCACGTTGATGGCCGTCGTGCCTGGCACGTCTCCCCGGGACCGCAGGGACCGCACTCGCTCGACCGCCGGGCACCCCCGGAGGAAGTCGATCAGGACGTTGGAGTCGAGGATGCAAAACACTGGTCAGCCCTCGGGTCAACCGGTGCCGACTCCAGCTCGCGCCAGCGCAGCTCCTGTCGGACCGAGTGCTCGATCGCGCGTCGAATGAAGGCGCTGCGGCCCCGGGGCCCGGCGAGATCGTCGAGCTGCCACGCCAGCTCGTCTGCCAGTTCTATGTGCAGACGCATGTGCAGAGGTTAGCCCCGTCTGTCGATGCAGGATCGGCACGCCGGCGGGCCCGGTGTGGTCACCGACACGCCGACACGCCGACGCTGGCCTGTGGTTACTGACCACACCCGCGACCGGGCGGCCCGCAGGCCAGGTCGTCGGCCGACCCCTTCCAGGTCAACGGTGCACCTTCTCGACCAGCAGATGTGGCACATTAGCTCACGTGGAGTCGTCGGTGGGGGTTGCGCGAGCGGCGCCAGAACCTCAGCCGCTATCTGGAGCGGGTGAAGCAGGGCGAGGCTTGACCGAGCGCGACAGTGAGGTGGCGCGCCCCACGTCGACGGCCCGTCGGCGGCCGAGATCCTCGTCGACCAGCGAGCGGAGCGCCTCTGAGCGCCGGTGCTCCGGAGGAAAGCTCGACGTCAGCCTCGACATGGTTGCGGTCGAGCAAGTCGGGGACCCGGCCCGAGATGTCGCTCGCGTACCTGGACACCTCCGCGAACGTGAAGCCCACCGTCCGACGGGCCAGAGTCTGAGCATCTGCACCGATTTCGGGGCGCTGTTCAGTTGCGACCGGTTGACGGCAGCGGCCTCGACGCTGGGCCCTCGGACGCTGGCTCCCGCGTCAACTCGTCGATCGTGAAGGAGAGCGCGACGTGAGCACCCGCTTCCACGCCGAACGTGCGTGGCTGGGCGGCGACGACCCGACCACTGACGTGCTGATCGAGGTCACCGGCGACCGGATCAGCGCGGTGACCTCGGGTGTTCCCGCGCCAGCCGACGCTGTCGCGCTGACGGGACTGACCATGCCGGGGTTGGCCAACACTCACTCGCACGTGTTCCACCGCGCTGTCCGCGGGCACGCTCAGAGCGGTGTCGCCGACTTCTGGGCGTGGCGGGACGTCATGTACGGCGTCGCGGACGTACTCGACCCCGACGCCCTGTACGACCTGGCCCGCGCGACGTACGCGGAGATGGCGCTGGCCGGTGTCACCAGCGTCGGCGAGTTCCACTACCTCCACCACGACCGGGAAGGCTCCCGCTACGCCGACCCCAACGCGCTCGGCCGGGCCGTCGTGACCGCCGCGCACGACGCCGGGCTGCGGCTCACCCTGCTCGACACGTGCTACCTGCAGGCCGACGTCGCCGGCAAGCCACTGACGGGCACCCAGCGCCGGTTCGACGACGGCACCTGGCAGGACTGGGCCGGGCGGGTCGATCAGCTGGCCGACACCGACCGGCTGCGGGTCGGGGCGGCCATCCACAGCGTGCGCGCCGTCCCACCGGAGGCCATGACCGGCGTGGCGCGATACGCCCGCGAACGGGGCATGCCGCTGCACGCCCACCTGTCGGAGCAGCCGGCCGAGAACGCGGCGTGCCTCGACCGCTATCAGGTCACCCCGACCGCGCTGCTGCACCGCTGCCGTGCGCTCGGCCCGGGCACCACCGCGGTGCACGCCACCCACCTCACCGATGGCGACATCGGGCTGCTCGGCGGCACGGGCACGTCGGTCTCCATGTGCTGCACCACCGAGCGCGACCTCGCCGACGGGGTCGGTCCCGCCGTACGCCTCGCAGCGGCCGGGTCGCCGCTGTGCGTGGGCAGCGACGCGCACTCCGCGATCGACCTGTGGGAGGAGGTGCGCGCGATCGAGCTGGACGAGCGGCTCGTCAGCGGCCGCCGCGGGCACCTGCCCGTGCCGGTGCTGGCCCAGGCGCTCACCGGTCACGGTGCCGCGAGCCTCGGCTGGGACGCCGGCCGGATCGAGCCGGGTGCGCTGGCCGACCTGGTGACGGTGGCACTGGACTCGGTGCGCACGGCCGGTGCGCGCAGCGGGGATGCCCTCGCGCACGTGCTGTTCGCTGCCACCGCCGCCGACGTCACGCACGTCATCGTCGGTGGCGAGATCGTCGTACGGGACGGGACACACCAGCGCCTCGCCGACGTCGGCGCCGAGCTGGAGCGGGCCGTCGCGCAGGTCGTGGAGAAAGGGCGGTGAGCACCTTCGACCGGATGTGGGCCGAGCTGCTCGACGTCGGCCGCGACCAGCGCAGCGGCGGCTACCGCCGCTACGCGTGGACGCAGGAGGACGCGACCCTACGCGAGTGGTTCACCGGCAACGCTGAAACGCGCGGGCTCGACGTGGTCACCGACCGGGTCGGCAACCAGTGGGCCTGGTGGGGCGACCCGGACACGACACCGGGCCTGGTCGTGGGCAGCCACCTCGACTCGGTGCCCGACGGCGGCGCTTACGACGGACCGCTCGGCGTGGTGTCGGCCTTCGCCGCGCTCGACGCCCTCCGTGAGCAGGGCCAGGTCCCGGACCGGCCGATCGGCGTGGCGCACTTCATCGACGAGGAGGGCGCTCGCTTCGGCGTCGCCTGCGGCGGCTCGCGCCTGCTCACCGGCGGGTGGGCGCCCGAGGTGGCGCTCGCCCGTACCGACGGCGAGGGGGTGAGCATGGCCGAGGCGATGACGCGCGCCGGGCACGACCCGGCACTCGTCGGACGTGACGAGGAGGCCCTGCGCCGGGTCGGCACGTTCGTCGAGCTGCACGTCGAGCAGGGCCGCGCCCTGGCCGACCTCGAGCGCCCGGTCGCAGTTGGCGACTCGATCCATCCGCACGGCCGGTGGCGACTGGACCTGACCGGCGAAGCCAACCACGCCGGCACCACCCGGTTGGCCGACCGGCGGGACGCGATGCTGGCGCTCGCCGAGGCGATCACCACCGCTCGCCGCGCCGCCGAGGAACGCGGGTGCCTCGCGACGGTGGGCAAGGTGGTGGTGGAGCCCAACGGGGTCAACGCGATCGCATCGGCCGTGACCGCCTGGCTGGACGCCCGCGGACCGGTCGAGGCCGACGTACGTGCCGTCGCGGCCCGGGTCGCGCAGGCGGTCGCTTCGTCGCACGAGGAGTCGTTCACGCCGCAAACCCGCTTCGACCCAACCCTGGCGCAGCGGCTCGCCGGGGTGCTCGACGACGCCCCGCTGCTGGCGACCGGGGCCGGCCACGACGCAGGGGTGCTGGCACTGGCCGGCGTGCCGGCCGCCATGGTCTTCGTGCGCAACCCCACCGGGGTGTCCCACTCACCCCGCGAGCATGCCGAGGCCGCCGACTGTCAAGCCGGCGTCGACGCACTGGCGCGGGTGATGGCGGCGCTGACCGGCGGCTGAGCCGACGCGCCACCCGGCCCGAGTTGGCTCGGCGCCGGGGACGGTGAGCTCCTCGGCGATGACCGCCTTCGGCCCAAACGTGACCTCCAGTGGCTGAGTGAGGGCAAGGTCGCGGGGTGGGAGGTGTTGGCGCGGACGAGCCTGTTGCGACCGGAACACCGGCAGCAACGCCGGACCTTCACTACGCATAACTGAGAACGATCTCTCAATTATCGAGAGCGTCAAGGAAGGGTGGGCGTCACCCCTCGGCTCTCATGCTGCCCGCCCGAGTCAAGTCGCTACCGCGCGCTCATGGAGTGGGCGGTCCGGACGCCAACGTGGATCGCCGAGCGCACGTCAGCGCCCTCCTCCCGGGCTCGCGCCCGGGTGGACGGCGCTGGCCGACACCTCGTACCGTCGCTCCTGACAGGTAAGGTTAGGCAAGCCTTATCGCTGCCCCACTGCTGTAGACGCCCATCGCGGGAAGGACGACGTGAGCACCCTGATGCGCAAGACCTGGCTGGCTGGAGTGGCCGTGATCGTGCTCACCGTGCCTGCGCTGAGCGCGTGCGGCGTCGGTGGTCCCTCGCTGGTGGTCTACAACGCCCAGCACGAGGAGCTCATCGACGAGGTGGCGCAGGCGTTCACCGCGGACACCGGGATCGAGGTGGCGCTGCGCAACGGTTCCGACCTCGAGCTCGCCAACCAGCTGGTCGAGGAGGGCGACGCCTCGCCCGCCGACGTCTTCCTCACCGAGAACTCACCGGCCATGTCCCTGGTGGCCGGCGAGGGCATGTTCGCCCGGCTCGAGCCGGCGACGCTGGACGCGGTCCCCGCCGCGTACCGCCCGGCCGACGGTGACTGGACCGGGTTCGCGGCCCGCTCGACGGTGCTCGTCTACAACCCCGACCGGGTCAGCCAGGACGAGCTGCCCGAGTCGATCCTGGACCTGGCGGACCCGAAGTGGCGCGGGCGCATCTCCTTCTCCCCCACCGGGGCCGACTTCCAGGCGATCGTCAGCGCAGTGCTCGCCACCGAGGGCGAGCCGGCGACCAGGGAGTGGCTCGCCGGGCTGAAGCGCAACGGCACCGTGTACGACGGCAACAACGTGGTGCTCGAGTCGGTCAACTCGGGGCAGAGCGACGCCGGGATCATCTACCACTACTACTGGTACCGCGACCAGGAGGAGTCCGGCGCCAACAGCGACAACACCCGGCTGTACTTCTTCGGCGACCAGGACCCGGGCGCCTTCGTGAGCGTCTCCGGTGCCGGAGTCCTCGCCTCCAGCGACGACGCGGCCGACGCGCAGGCGTTCGTGGACTACCTGGTGAGCCCTGCCGGCCAGCGGGTGATCGCCGACAGCTACGCGCTGGAGTACCCGCTCAACCCGAAGGTCGACCTCGACCGCGGGGTACGCCCGCTCGACAGCCTCGAACCGCCGCGAGTCGACCTGTCCGCGCTCAACGGGCCCCAGGTGGTCGACCTCATGCGAGAGGCGGGATTCCTCTGATCCCGCAGCTCCTCTCCGCCGAGCAGCCGCGACCACGACGTGCCGAGCGCACGCGGCCACCGCTGGCGCTGCTGGTCGCCGCCGGGGCCGTCGCACTGGTCGCCCTCGTCCCCCTCGGCTTCATCGCCGGCTACATGCTGACGCTCGACCCCGCCGATCTGCGCGACCTCTTGGTGCGCCCCCGCGTGGGCGAGCTGCTGGTCAACACCGTCGGGCTGCTGGTCGGTGCCGTCGCACTCAGCGTCGTCCTCGGCGTCGGCTGCGCGTGGGTCGTCGAGCGCACCGACCTTCCCGGCACCCGGGGGTGGCACGCGCTGTTCGCCGCGCCGCTCGCCGTGCCCGCCTTCGTCAGCAGCTACGGCTGGGTGTCGGTGACCCACGCCGTGCAGAGCTACGCCGGCGCGGTGCTGGTCGTGTCCTTGTCCTACTTCCCGCTCGTCTACCTGCCCGTCGTCGCCGCGCTGCGCGGGCTCGACCCGGCGCTCGAGGAGGTGGCCCACTCGCTGCGGCAGAGCCGCGCCGCCACCTTCTGGCGGGTGATCCTGCCCGGGGTACGTCCAGCAGTCCTCGGTGGGGCGCTGCTGGTCGGGCTGCACGTCCTCGCCGAGTTCGGAGCCTTGCAGACCCTCGGCTTCCCGACGTTCACCACGGCGATCTACGACTCGTACCGCTCCTCGTTCAACAGCGGATCGGCCAACGTGCTCGCCAGCGTGCTGGTGCTCGGCTGCCTGCTGCTCCTGCTGGGCGAGCTGCGGCTGCGTGGCAGCCGGTCACTGTCCCGCGTGGGAGGCGGGAGCAGCCGCCCGGTAGAGCCCATGCCGCTGGGACGCGCCGGCTTCGGCGTGCTGACGGCCGCCGCGCTGCTGGCTGTACTGGCGTTGGGGGTTCCCGTCGCCAGCCTCGTACGCTGGCTGGTGGTCGGCTCCTCGACCGCCTTCCCGGTCGCCGAGCTGGCGACCGCGACCGCCACCAGCATCGCTCTCGCAGCCGCGGCGGCCGTGCTCGTGACCGCCATGGCGGTGCCGGTGGCGTGGCTGGCGGTGCGCCACCGGGGTGCTCTGAGCACCCTCGTCGAGCGGTGCACCTATGTCGGCCACGCCCTGCCCGGGATCGTTGTCGCGCTCGCGCTCGTCGCGGTCTCGATCCGCTTGGTCCGCCCGCTGTACCAGACGGTGCCGCTGCTGCTCGTCGCCTACGCCATCCTCTTCCTGCCGCGCGCACTCGTCAGCGTGCGCAGCAGCCTCGAGCTGGCTGCGCCGGTGCTGGAGGACGTCGCCCGCAGCCTGGGCACCGGGACGGCGGCGACACTGCGCCGGGTCACCCTGCCGGTGATCGCTCCGGGACTCGGCGCCGGTGCCGCGCTGGTCTTCCTCGCGGTGTCGACCGAGCTGACCGCGACCCTGCTGCTCGCGCCCATCGGCGCCGGCACCCTCGCCACCGAGTTCTGGTCGAACTCCTCGGCCGTCCGGTACGGCGCGGCCGCCCCGTACGCGCTGCTGCTCATCACCTTGTCGGTACCGGCCACCTACCTGCTGGGCCGGCAGGCGCGGGTCCGGCCATGAGCTCGGTCAGCGTGCGCTCGCTCGGCAAGGGCTTCGGCGGCCGGACCGTGCTCGACGGCATCGACCTCGACGTGCCGCACGGCCAGCTCATGGCGGTCCTCGGCCCCTCCGGCTGCGGCAAGACGACGCTGCTGCGGATCATCGCCGGCTTCCTCGCACCGGATGCCGGCGCCGTCACCCTCGACGGCAGCGTGGTCGCCGGCGGCCGTCGCCCGGTGCCGCCGCAGCATCGCCGGGTCGGCTACGTACCCCAGGAGGGTGCGCTGTTCCCGCACCTGTCCGCGGGCGGCAACATCATGTTCGGTCTGCCGCGCCGGGATCGGGGGGAGGACCGCCTCGCCGAGCTGCTCGAGCTCGTGGAGCTGCCGGCCGATGTCGCCGCCGCCCACCCGCACCAGCTCTCCGGCGGACAGCAGCAGCGGGTGGCGCTGGCCAGGGCTCTCGCTCCCCGACCCCGGGTCGTGCTGCTGGACGAGCCCTTCTCCTCCCTCGACGCCGCCTTGCGCGAAAACGCGGGACGTGCGGTGAGCCGGGTGCTACGGGCCGCCGGCACGACCGCGATCCTGGTCACCCATGACCAGGGGGAGGCGCTCTCGCTGGCCGACCAGGTGGCGGTCATGCGTGCCGGCCGGCTGGCGCAGGTCGCCGCTCCGGTCGACCTCTACCACGACCCGGCCGACGTCGAGGTCGCCACCTTCGTCGGCGGCGCCTGCGTGCTCCCGGCCCGGGTGCACGGCGGGTACGCCACCTGCCTGCTCGGAGACCTGCCCCTGCACCCCGTGCGGGGCGCGACCGAGACAGCACCAAGGGGGGGCGCAGGGGAGGTCGGCGTGGCCGGGTCGGCACCCGGCGCCGACGGGTTGGTCCACGTCGTCGTCCGCCCGGAACAGATCCTCCTCGGCGCAGCCGACGGTGCCCCGGCCCGGGCCGTGGTGAGCGAGGTCGGCTTCTACGGCCACGACGCGACCGTGCGCCTGCGGGTCGAGGGCGCCGATCCGGTCACGCTGGTGGCGCGGGTCTCGTCCGACGGGGTCCCCGCGGTCGGCGACCGGGTCGGGCTCAGCGCCCGCGGACCCGTACGGACCTACCGATGACGGGCGTCGGCACCCTGCCCGGCGCCGGTCCGCTGCCGCTGTCGTTGCTCGCCGGGTACGGCTCCGCGCCCGCCGTCGTCACCGCCGGACACGTGCTCACCTACGCCGAGCTGGCCGACCGGGTCCGTCGGCGGGTCGCCGACCTCGGTCCGACCCGCCGGCTCGTCCAGGTGCCCGGCATCAATGAGCTGGAGCCACTGGTCACCTACCTGGCCGCCCTCGCCGGCGGTCACGTCGCCATGTTCGTCCCCGACGGTGCACCGGACCGGCTGGCAGCGGCGTACGAACCGGACATCGTGCTCAGCGGGTCGGGGGAGCGGTGGACCCTGACCGAACGGCGGGCCGGCAGCTGCCACGACCTGCACCCCGACCTGGCGCTGCTGCTCAGCACGTCGGGCTCCACCGGCTCGCCCACGCTGGTGCGGCTGTCGGCGGAGAACCTGCGCAGCAACGCCGATGCCATCGTGTCCTCCCTGGGCCTGGCCGGCGACGACTGCGCCGCGACCACGCTGCCCCTCGGCTACTGCTACGGCCTCTCGGTGGTCAACAGCCACCTGCGGTGCGGCGCCGCCCTGCTCCTGACGCAGCGCTCGGTGGTGGAGGAGCAGTTCTGGAGCGAGTTCCGCGCCGCCGCGGCGACCTCGCTGGCGGGTGTGCCGTACACCTTCGACCTGCTCGACGCCAGCGGTTTCGCCGCGCGTGAGCTGCCCAGCCTGCGGCGGGTCACCCAGGCCGGCGGACGACTGGCACCCGAGCGGGTACGCCGCTACGCCGCGTTGGGGCGCGAGCGCGGCTTCGACCTCGTCGTCATGTACGGCCAGACCGAGGCGACCGCTCGCATCGCCTACCTCCCGCCGCACCTGGCCGAGACCCGGCCCGAGACGATCGGCCTCCCCGTACCCGGCGGTGAGCTGCGCGTCGACGCCCCACCCGGGGAGCCGGTGGGAGAGCTCGTCTACACCGGACCCAACGTGATGCTGGGGTACGCGCACGGGGCGGCCGACCTGGCCGCCGGCAGGGTGACGTACGAGCTGCGCACCGGTGACCTGGGCCGCCAGCACGAGGACGGCCTCTACGAGATCGTCGGGCGGCGCAGCCGGTTCGCGAAGGTGTTCGGGTTGCGGATGGACCTCGACCGGCTGGAGCGGCTGCTCGACGAGCAGCACGTGACCGCACGGGTCGTCACCCACGGCGAGCAACTGGTCGTCTTCGTCCGCGGCCGGCCCGAGGCCGAGCCGGCCGCCGCACTCGTACGCAGCGTCTGCCGGCTTCCGGCGCACGCGGTCGTCACCGGTGTGATCGAGTCGTTCCCAACGGTGGCCAACGGCAAGCCCGACCATGCCGCCCTGACCCGGCACGCGGCTTTGCTCGAGGACGGTGCGGGCCGATCCGACGAGCCGAGCGACGAGAGCGTGCGCGGTGCCGGCCGCCGGGACGAGCCGAGCGCCGAGACCGTCCGCGAGGTGTACGCGCGGGTGCTGGGCAGGCCCGACGCGAGCGTGGACGACAACTTTGCGGGGTTGCGTGGCGACTCGCTCAGCTATGTCGAGGCGTCGGTGCGCCTCGCCGAGCTGCTCCCCGACGTGCCGGCGGACTGGCCCACGATGTCCGCCCGCCAGCTGGCTGCGGCCGGATCCGGGTCGCGGCGGCCCAGGCGTCTGGTCCGCCTGGAGGTGCCGGTCGCACTGCGCGCGCTCGCGATCCTGCTGATCGTCGCCACCCACGCCAACGTGGTCACGCTGATGGGTGGCGCGCACATCCTGCTCGGGGTCGCCGGGTACAACCTGGCCCGCTTCCAGCTGGCCGACCAGCCGAGAACCGACCGGTTGCGCAGCCTGCTGCGGGCGGGCCGGCAGGTCGTCGTACCCGCCGCCCTCTGGATCGGCGGTGTGCGGCTCGTCAGCGGCACCTACGACGCGGCGACGGCACTCATGCTCAACAACGCGCTCGGCTCCGACGGCTGGACCGACCAGTGGCAGTTCTGGTTTCTCGAGGCGCTGACCTGGTCGATCGCGGCCACCGCCGCCCTCGTCGCGGTGCCGTCGCTCGACCAGCTCGAGCGACGCCATCCGGTGGGCTTCGCCGTCTGCCTGGTGCTCGTCACCGCCGCCGTCCGCTTCGCGTCGGTGGGGGTTCAAGCCGGCCCGACCGAGCGGTACGCCCTGCCGGTGGTGTTCTTCTTCGTCGCCCTCGGCTGGCTCGCCGCCCGAGCCAAGACGCTGTCGCTGCGGCTCCTCACCACGGTGGCGGTGCTGGCGACCGTGCCCGGCTTCTTCGGCGCGCCCGGCCGGGAAGCGCTGGTGGCCGCCGGACTGCTGAGCCTGGTCTGGGTACGGTCCGTACCGGTGCCGAGAGCGGTTGCGAGCATCACCGGCGTGATGGCGGCCGCCTCGCTGTTCGTCTACCTCACCCACTGGCAGGTCTACCCCTACCTGGAGGACGACCACCCCTACCTGGCGACGGCGGCATCGTTCGCGGTGGGCGTGCTCGCCTGGCAGGCGTACCTCGCGGCGGTCCGGCTGGTGACCCGTCGCACAGATCGTGCGGTGGCGCCTGATTCGATGTGAGTCCGGTCCCCGTCGGTGTGTATCCTCAGAGGTCGCCCGCCCCAATAGCTCAGTCGGCAGAGCGTCTCCATGGTAAGGAGAAGGTCTACGGTTCGATTCCGTATTGGGGCTCCGGGTCCACTCCGCGGGAAGCAGCCCGTGCGGGCGGGTCCAGGTGGCG
Organism: Propionibacteriales bacterium; assembly: GCA_038233355.1. GTDB lineage: Bacteria > Actinomycetota > Actinomycetes > Propionibacteriales > Nocardioidaceae > DASQMN01. Next base: position 17,649 of record JBBSMD010000002.1, on the reverse strand, counting down.
GGGTAGCTCAGGTGGTCAGAGCACACGGCTCATAATCGTGGTGTCGCGGGTTCAAGTCCCGCCCCCGCTACTACGCACAGTGCCAGGCAGTCATACCCGTACCGATTGAAGGCAGTTCCTCGTGGCCAGCAAGAGCGCAGATGTCCGTCCCAAGATCACCTTGGCCTGCACCGAGTGCAAGGAGCGCAACTACATCACCCGCAAGAACCGGCGCAACGACCCCGACCGGCTCGAGGTCAAGAAGTACTGCCCGCGCGACCGCAGGCATACGCTGCACCGCGAGACCCGCTGACACCCTCGCCCGTGCCAGCCCGCCGCGGGTGCTCTCCGCTGCCTGCGCGAGGCGGCCGTCGCGGCCGGCGCTGCTAGCGTCGAACTCATGCCTGTCGACCCCGGCCTGGCCGGCCGGACGTTGCCGCCCACCCGCCCCTACGCCGTGAGCCGGGCGTCGATCAGTGCCTTCGCGGCGGCGATCGGCGTACGTGACCCGCTGCACCACGACGCCGAGGCCGCCCGAGCGGCCGGTCATCCCGACGTGGTCGCCCCCCCGACGTACCCGATCGTGGTGGCGTTCCAGGCGATGGAGGCACTGCTCGCCGATCCGCAGGCCGGACTGGAGCTGCGCCACGTCGTGCACGCCCAGCAGCGCTTCGAGGTCACCCGACCGGTCCGCGCCGGGGACGAGCTCACCGCAGCGCTCACCGTCGAGTCGGTACGCCAAGCGGCGGGCACCGAACTGCTGACCACCCGCAGCGACATCCGCACCGTGGACGGCGAGCTGGTCTGCACCGCGTACGCCACCCTCGCCCATCGGGCACCGGCGTGAGCTTCCTGCGGCCCGGCGCCGCGCTGGACGCGCGCACCTACGTGGTCACCCGCACTGACCTGGTGCGCTATGCCGGGGCCAGCGGTGACTCCAACCCGATCCACTGGTCGGACCGGGTGGCCCGCGGGGTCGGCCTGCCCGGCGTGGTCGCGCACGGCATGGTCACGATGGCGCTCGCCGGCCGGGCGGTCACCGACTGGGTCGGAGCCGCCGACGCGGTGGTCGAGCTCGGGTGCCGCTTCACCCGACCGGTCGTGGTGCCCGACGACGACACCGGTGTCGAGGTGGACGTCTCGGGTCAGGTGCGAGAGCACGACGACCCCGGCTGCGTACGCATCGACCTGACCGTGACCGCCGGCGGCGCCTCGGTGCTGGGGCAGGCCCGTGCCGTGGTGCGGGTCCGGTGACGCGCCGTGAACGCCGCGGGCTGACGCTGGCCGACCTGACCACGTTGCGACTCGGCGGCCCGGCGCGCCAGGTGGTGGAGGTGGACACCGAGGCCGACCTGGTCGCCGTCGTCCGGGAGTGCGACGAGGCGGGCGAGCCGGTATTGCTCGTCGGGGGTGGCTCCAACCTGGTGGTCGCCGACGACGGGTTCGACGGCACCGCCGTGCTCGTGTCGACGACCGGCAGCACGGTCCGCGACGTGGGTGGGGGCGGGGTCGAGGTGGTGGTGGCCGCCGGCGTCGGCTGGGAAGACCTGGTGCTGCGGGCCCAGCACGAGGGCTGGATCGGGTTGGAGGCGCTGGCGGGCATCCCCGGCCGCACCGGGGCCACCCCGATCCAAAATGTGGGCGCCTACGGCCAGGAGGTGTCGCAGACGATCACCACAGTGCGGGTGTTCGACCGCCGGGCCGGGCGCGAGTGCTCGCTGAGCGGCGCCGACTGTCGCTTCGGCTACCGCACGAGCCGTTTCAAGACCGAGCCGCACCGCTTCGCGGTGCTCTCAGTGACGTTCCGGCTGCCGCGTGGGCGGCTATCGGAACCGATCGGCTACGCCGAGCTGGCTCGGGTGCTCGGGGTCGAGCTGGGGGAGCGTGCACCGCTGGTCGACGTGCGCGACGCCGTCCGGTCGCTGCGGGCTGCCAAGGGCATGGTGCTCGACCCCGGCGATCACGACACGTGGAGCGCCGGGTCGTTCTTCACCAACCCGGTGCTCTCGCCGGAGCAGGCCGAGCGGCTGCCTGCCGCTGCTCCCCGGTACGGGCTGCCGGACGGTCGCGTCAAGACGAGCGCCGCCTGGCTGATCGAGCACGCCGGCTTCACCCGCGGGTACGGCGACGGGCCGGTGCGCCTGTCCACCAAACACACCCTCGCCCTCACCAACCGCGGTGGCGCTCGTACCGCCGACCTGCTCGCGCTCGCCCGCGACGTGCGCGCAGGCGTCCAGGCCGGCTTCGACCTCGAGCTCGAGCACGAACCCGTCACCGTCGGCTGCGCCCTCTGACCCTGCCCCGCCCCTCCCCGCTCGGGGCCGTGTTGGGTCGGGGTGGCCCCGGTCCAAATAGGAGGGCATCGGGGCCACCCCGAACCAACGGCCGATGGCATCGGGGCCACCCCGAACCAAGGCGGGGAGGCACCCGCGCCAGCCGGTGCTCGCAGCACCACGACCCGGTCAGGCGGCCAGCCACGCGTCGATGCCGGCGAGCAGCCGCTGGCGTACGTCGTCGGGGGCGCACGAGGCGCGCACCGACATGCGCGCCAGCTCGGCGAGCCGGTCGTCGTCGAGGTCGTGGGCGGCCCGGACCACGGCGTACTGTCCGGCCAGCCGGGTCCCGAACAGCAGCGGGTCGTCGGCCCCGAGCGCCACCGGCACGCCGGCCGCCAGCAGCTCGGGCACCGGCACCTCCTCGAGGGCGTCGTAGACCCCGAGCGCCACGTTGGAGACCGGGCACACCTCCAGGGTCACCCCGGCGGCGACCACCTGGTCGAGCACCGCCGGGTCCTCCACGCAGCGCACCCCGTGTCCCAGCCGGTCGGCGTGAAGGGCCTCCAACGCACCCGCGACGGACGCCGGGCCGAGCAGCTCCCCGCCGTGGGGTGTGCTCAGCAGCCCCGCGCGGCGAGCGATGGCGAAGGCCGGGGCGAAGTCGTCGGTACGCCCGCGCCGCTCGTCGTTGCTGAGACCGAAGCCGATCACGCCTCGGCCGGCGTACTGCCGGGCCAGCCGGGCCAGGGTCCGCGCGTCCAGCGGGTGCCGGGTGCGGTTGGCGGCCACCACGACCGCCATGCCGATCCCCACCTCCGACGCGGCGGCCTGGACGGCGTCGAGCACCAGCTCGGTGAACGACGTGATGCCGCCGAAGCGGGCCGCGTAGCCGGAGGGGTCGACCTGGATCTCGGTCCACCCCGAGCCGTCGGCGGCGTCGTCCTCGGCGGCCTCCCGGACGAGACGGCGCACGTCGTCCTCCGTACGCAGCACCGAACGGGCCACGTCGTAGAGCCGCTGGAAACGGAACCAGCCCTTCTCATCGGCCGCGGACAGCCGGGGCGGCCACTCCTCGACCAGCGCGGCCGGCAGGCGCACCCCGTCCCGCTCGGCCAGCTCGACCAACGTCGCGTGGCGCATGGAGCCGGTGAAGTGCAGGTGCAGGTGTGCCTTGGGCAGGTACTGCAGCGAACGGCCGCTCATCGCCTCACGGCGGCGGTCAACGCCGCGATCGACTCCTGTGCGCAGGAGTCGCAGCTCAGCGGGCACCGCCGGTGCCGAGCAACTTCTGCAGGCGGGTGACACCTTCGGCCAGGTCGTCGTCACCCAAGGCATACGACAGCCGCAGGTAGCCCGGCGTGCCGAACGCCTCACCCGGCACCACCGCGACCTCCGCCTGGTCGAGGATCACCTCGGCCAGCTCGGCCGACGTCGTGGGTACGGCACCGCCGATGTCCCGGCCCAGGACACCCGCCACGCTCGGGTAGGCGTAGAAGGCACCCTGCGGCTCGGGGCACACCACGCCGTCGATCTCGTTGAGCATCGACACGATCGTGCGCCGGCGGCGGTCGAACGCCGTCCGCATCCGCTCCACCGCCGACAGGTCGGCCTCCAGTGCGGCCAGGGCGGCTGCCTGAGCGATGTTGCACACGTTCGACGTCAGGTGTGACTGCAGGTTGGTCGCCGCCTTGACCACGTCGACCGGACCGAGCAGCCAACCCACTCGCCAGCCGGTCATCGCGTACGTCTTGGCGACGCCGTTGACCACGACGCTCCGCTCGGCCAGATCGGGTACGGCCGTCGGCATCGAAACCGCGTCGACCCCGTCGTAGGTGAGGTGCTCGTAGATCTCGTCGGCGACCACCCACAGTCCCTGTTCCCACGCCCACCGCCCGATTGCCTCGACCTGTTCGGGCGGGTAGACCGCGCCGGTCGGGTTCGACGGGGAGCAGAACAACAGGGCCTTCGTACGCTCGGTCCGGGCCGCCGCCAGCTGATCGATCGTGACCAGGTAGCCCTGGGTCTCGTCGGCGACCACCTCGACGGGCACGCCGCCGGCCAACGAGATGGCCTCGGGGTACGTGGTCCAGTACGGCGCCGGCAGCAGCACCTCGTCACCGGGGTCGAGCAGCGTGGCGAACGCCTCGTACACCGCCTGCTTGCCCCCGTTGGTGACGAGCACCTGGGCAGGGTCGACGACGTAGCCGCTGTCCCGCGCGGTCTTGGCCACGATCGCTCGTTTGAGCTCGGGCAGGCCACCGGCCGGGCTGTAGCGATGGTTGCGTGGCTCACGGCAGGCCGCCGCGGCAGCCTCCACGACGTGCTCGGGGGTGGCGAAGTCCGGCTCACCGGCCCCGAACCCGATCACCGCACGCCCGGCCGCCTTGAGCTCCTTCGCCTTGGCGTCGACCGCCAAGGTGGCAGACTCGGCGATCGCGCCGACCCGACGGGACACTCGGGCGGCGGAATCGGGCGACGTTGGCTCGCTCATGGCCCCATCGTGGCACTGCATCCAGGCGAGGGTGCCGACGAGTCCCGATCAGCGGGCCGCCGAGTGCGCCGAGGGGCGCCGAGGTGTTCGTCGAAGTAGGCGCCGACGTGTCCTCCGACGTGCTCCGGCCGGGCGGTGTGCCTGCTCGGTTCGACTCCGATGGAGGCCACCGCGTAGACTGCGCCGATGGTGGCCTCCACCGTGCTTGCCATGCCCTTGGTACGTCCGCGCGACCTGTGCCGATGGTCGGCCGGCGTCCCGGAAGGACACCTGTAGGGCAGTAGCTCAACTGGCAGAGCATCGGTCTCCAAAACCGAAGGTTGGGGGTTCGAGTCCCTCCTGCCCTGCGAACCAGGCGCACCGACGGTGCGGCGCAGACCGCGAGGAACACCCGAGGAACACGACGAGGAGGAGGCCAGATGAGCGACACCCGCTCGAGCACGGCGGCGCGGCAGTCCGGTCGCGGTGGTCGCACGTCTCCGGCCACCTTCTACCGGCAGGTGGTCGCCGAGCTCCGCAAGGTCGTCTGGCCCACCCAGCAGCAGGTGGTGACCTACTTCTTCGTGGTGCTGGTGTTCGTGCTGTTCATGATGGCCATCGTTGCCGGCCTGGACTTCGCGTTCGGCAAGGCGATGTTCGCAATCTTCGGCTGACCCACGCCGGTCGGCCGCCGCGTACCCAGTCGGGTGCCGGCCTCGACCGGCACCCGACCCGAGTGAAGGTGACCTAGCAACCGTGTCCCAGTTCTCCGACGAGATCGGCCCCGACCTGATGCGCGACGGGCTCCCCGACGGGCCTCCCGACGGCGTGTCGGACCTCGAGCAGGACCATGTCGTGGCCGAGATCGGAGCCGGTCTCGACGCCGCGGTCGAGGAGTCGATGGTCGAGAGTGACGACGCCGATGCGGGCACCGGCGGCGAGCTCGACGACGACGCGGCCGAGACATCGGCGGTGCGCGTCGACGACCCGGAAGCCGATGCCGTGGTCGCCGACGCACTGTCCGGGGACTCGGTGGAGGACACCGAGCTACCGCCCGAGGCCGGGGACTACGGGCTCGCCGCCGCGCCCGAGCAGGCGACCGACGACACGGCCGAGGCGCCGGAGTCGGCAGCGCTCGCCGCGGCCGCTGACTACGCGGAGGACGGTCTCGCCGGCGACGACGCCGCGGCCACCGTCTCCGCGGCGGACGGTCTCGCCGGTGACGACGCCGCGGCTGCCGACTCCGCGGGAGACGACGCTCCCGGTGGTGACGGCGCCGCGGCCGACGACGCCGCGATCGACCCCCTCGAGGAGTTCCGTACCACCTTGCGGAGCCTGCCCGGCGAGTGGTTCGTCGTGCACACGTACTCGGGCATGGAGAACCGGGTGAAGACCAACCTGGAGAACCGCAAGGTCTCGCTCAACATGGAGGACTACATCCACGACGTGGTCGTCCCGGTCGAGGAGGTCGCCGAGATCAAGAACGGCCAGCGCCGCATGGTCAAGCGCACCGTGCTGCCCGGATACGTGCTCGTACGCATGGACCTGACCGACGAGTCATGGGCTGCCGTCCGGCACACTCCCTCGGTCACCGGCTTCGTGGGACACAGCCACCAGCCGGTGCCGCTGAGCCTCGCCGAGGTGGAGAGCATGCTCGCCCCCGCGGTCGAGGCGGAAGTGGCCGCGAGCCGCACCGGCGCCGAGGCGCCAGCCAGGCAGAAGACCGCCAAGGTCGAGTTCACCGACTTCATTGCGGGTGACTCCGTCATGGTCGTCGACGGCCCGTTCGCGACGTTGCACGCGACCATCACCGAGCTCAACGTCGATGCTCAGCGGGTCAAGGCGCTCGTCGAGATCTTCGGCCGCGAGACCCCGGTCGAGCTCAGCTTCAGCCAGATCCAGCGGGTGTAACCAGCAGACCATGCCGGCGACGAGCCACCAGCCCAGCAGGCCGCCGCACACCGAACCACCACACCAGCCGATTACCACGGTCCCGACAGCCCCCACAGCAGATTCCCGACAGCACAGGAAGCCCCGCTCATGCCCCCGAAGAAGAAGATCGCTGCCCTGGTCAAGGTGCAGCTCAACGCCGGTGCCGCCACACCCGCCCCACCCGTGGGTACGGCACTCGGGCCGCACGGTGTGAACATCATGGAGTTCTGCAAGGCCTACAACGCGGCGACCGAGCAGATGCGCGGCAACGTCGTCCCGGTCGAGATCACCATCTTCGAGGATCGCTCGTTCACCTTCGTCACCAAGACGCCACCGGCGGCCGAGCTGATCAAGAAGGCGGCTGGCCTGGCCAAGGGGTCCGCCGTGCCGCACCGAGACAAGGTCGGCCGGCTCGACCGTGACCAGGTCCGCGAGATCGCGACCACCAAGATGCCCGACCTCAACGCCAACGACGTCGATGCCGCGATGAAGATCGTCGAGGGCACCGCCCGCTCCATGGGCATCACCGTCGACAGGGCCGGCTGACCAGACAACTGGGTCACCAGCTGAGCAGCATCGCCGCAACCCGCCTCGTCCGTGTGACGTCCAGCCCCTGACATGCACGGCCGAGACGGTGTCGAACCCGTCCGAGCGCCACCCGGCGCCCGGACCGCACCACGTGGCAGGGCCGCTGCAGGCCCGTGACGACCACGACCGGTGACCACGACCGAGAGAAGGGCATCACCATGCAGCGCAGCAAGAAGTACCGCGCGGCCGCGGCCGCGATCGATCCCCGGGCGGTCTACTCGCCGATGAGCGCGGTCACGAAGGCGAAGGCTTCCGCCGCGACCCGGTTCGACCCGAGCCTCGACGTGGCCATGCGGCTCGGCGTCGACCCGCGCAAGGCCGACCAGATGGTGCGCGGCACCGTCAACCTGCCGCACGGCACCGGCAAGACCGCCCGCGTCCTGGTCTTCGCGGTCGGCGACAAGGCCGAAGCGGCCCGCGAGGCCGGCGCCGACCACGTCGGCTCCGACGAGCTCGTCGAGCGGGTCGCCGACGGTTGGCTCGACTTCGACGCCGTCGTGGCCACCCCCGACATGATGGGCCGGGTCGGTCGGCTCGGGCGGGTGCTCGGTCCGCGCGGGCTGATGCCCAACCCACGTACCGGGACGGTCACCCCCGACGTCGCCAAGGCGGTGTCGGACATCAAGGGTGGCCGAATCGAGTTCCGGGTTGACCGGCACGCCAACCTGCACTTCATCATCGGCAAGGCGTCCTTCTCCGAGCAGCAGCTGGTGGAGAACTACGCGGCTGCGCTGGAGGAGGTGCTGCGGCTCAAGCCGGCCAGCTCCAAGGGTCGCTACGTGCGCAAGGTCACCGTCTCCTCGACGATGGGTCCCGGCATCCCGGTCGATCCCAACCGCACCCGCAACCTCACCGTCGCCGACGACGCCTGAGCACGTCGGGGGCCGCGTCGCCGCGGCTCGAGGCGCCCCCTGGTTCGATTTGGCGCCGCCCGCAGGGCTCCCGTACGCTGGCGGCACCGAAGACCGCTGGTCGACCGGCTCTGCGCCGGTCCGAAGGCCCTCCGAGCGAGGCGGCCCGCGCAGGTGAGCACCGCAGGCAGCGCTTTCGCTGCCAGTTGCCCCGTGCCCGCCTGCGCCGGGGCGTTCGTCGTTCCGGGCCCGACTCGGCCCGCGGTCGCCCGACACCTACCAGGTGCTCGTCCTCGACGGGTGCCCTCGTACGGAGGAGACCCATGGCGCGTCCGGACAAGGCGGCCGCCGTCGCCGAGCTGGCCGAGGAGTTCCGCGGCTCGAACGGCGCCGTGCTCACCGAGTACCGCGGTCTCAGCGTCAAGCAGCTGCAAGAGCTGCGCCGTACCCTGGGTGACACGGCCAGCTACTCGGTCGTCAAGAACACCCTCACCCGGCTCGCGGCACGCGAGGCCGGAGTCGAGGGGCTCGAAGACCTGCTGGTCGGCCCCTCCGCCATCGCCTTCGTCAAGGGGGACCCGGTGGAGGCGGCGAAGGGGTTGCGCGACTTCGCCCGCGCCAACGCACCGCTCGTCATCAAGGGCGGGGTGCTCGACGGCAGGCCCCTGACCCCAGCCGAGATCGCGCGGTTCGCCGACCTGGAGTCCCGCGAGGTGCTCCTGGCCAAGCTGGCCGGCGCCATGACCGCCTCGCTGGCCGACACGGTCTCGCTGCTGCAGGCGCCGATCGCCCAGGCGGCTCGCCTCGCGGCGGCACTGCAGGCCAAGGTGCAAGACGACCCCGACGTCATCGGCGGTGCCGGCCAGGTGGCGACCGACGAGCCGACCACGGGCCAGCAGGCAACGGGTGACTCGGCGACCGATCAGCAGGCGACCGATCAGCAGGCCACCGACGAGCCGGCGACAGACGAGCCGGTCACCGACCGGCCGTTGGCCACCGTGCCGACTTCCGGCTCGCCCGACAGCTCACCAACCGACAGCTCACCGCCCCAGGGCTGAACCGACGGCTCATTCCGACCACCCACCCATCACCCCCTGCCGGTCCGTCCGGCACCGCCACCCCAGGAAGGACGCCACCATGGCGAAGCTCAGCACCGATGACCTGCTCGACGCGTTCAAGGAGATGACGCTGCTCGAGCTCAGCGAGTTCGTGAAGCAGTTCGAGGACACCTTCGGCGTGACCGCCGCCGCCCCCGTCGCGGTGGCCGCCGGTGCGCCCGCCGCCGCCGGTGGCGACTCGGCCGCGGAGGCCGTGGAGGAGCAGGACGAGTTCGACGTCGTCCTCGAAGCCGCTGGCGACAAGAAGATCCAGGTCATCAAGGAGGTGCGTGGGCTCACCAGCCTCGGCCTCAAGGAGGCCAAGGAGCTGGTCGAGGCCGCTCCCAAGCCCGTCCTGGAGAAGGTCGCCAAGGACGCCGCGGAGAAGGCGAAGGAGTCGCTCGAGGGCGCCGGGGCCACTGTCAGCGTCCGGTGAGCACACCCTGAGCACCGGCCGGACCGGTCCGGCGCACCTGGCCGCCCGGCGGCCCACCGCGTCGGCGGTGGGCCGCCCTGCGCCGCATCCCGCACCGTCCACCGGCGCCTTTCGGCACGTCGCCTTCGGGACATCGCCTTGGGAGGCCCTCGGCACGTCGCCATCGCGTGGCTGCGCTCGGTTGCTTCCAGCGCCCGGGGCGCTGTGACTCGCCGCGTCTGAACGGCCCGAAACCCACGCAACCCGCTGCCCCCGGGCGGGGCACCTTGACGCCCAGCGGCACCAGCGGCATCCTCGTACCGCGAAGCTGGCGAAGACGCGGTTCGAGGGACGTGTGTCACACGTGCATCACTCACCGCCCGCTGGACATCGTGCGCAGTCCTGACTAGACTGCTGCGTTGCGCTGCCTTCTGTCGACTACCCTCTTCTGGGGCTTGCCGGGGCTGCGCTCTTACGCTTCCGCGAGTCTTCGAAAAGGACATCTCTTGGCCGCCTTGCGCACCGCTACCCAGCCCGTCGCACAGTCCGCCCCCCGCCGCATCTCCTTCGCCAAGATCGAGGAACCGCTCGAGATCCCCGAGCTCCTCTCCCTGCAGACCAACAGCTTCGACTGGCTGATCGGTGCCGACGGCTGGCGTGACCGGGTCGAGGCCGACCTGGCAGCCGGTCGCTCCGACGTCTCCCGCAAGTCCGGGCTCGAGGAGATCTTCGAGGAGATCTCCCCGATCGAGGACTTCTCGCAGACGATGACCTTGTCGTTCAGCTCCCCGCGCTTCGAGCCGCCCAAGAGCTCGGTGGAGGAGTGCAAGGAGAAGGACTTCACCTACGCCGCTCCCCTGTTCGTGACGGCCGAGTTCATGAACAACGAGACCGGTGAGATCAAGAGCCAGACCGTGTTCATGGGTGACTTCCCGCTGATGAGCGAGAAGGGCACCTTCATCATCAACGGCACCGAGCGGGTCGTGGTCTCCCAGCTGGTGCGCTCACCGGGCGTCTACTTCGAGCGCACCGTCGACAAGCTCAGCGACAAGGACGTCTACACCGCCAAGGTCATCCCCAGCCGCGGTGCGTGGCTCGAGTTCGAGGTCGACAAGCGTGACAACGTCGGCGTACGGCTGGACCGCAAGCGCAAGCAGAACGTCACGGTGCTGCTCAAGGCGCTGGGCTGGACCGAGGCGCAGATCCTCGAGGAGTTCGGCCAGTACGAGTCGATGCGGCTGACCCTGGAGAAGGACCACACCGCCGGCCAGGACGACGCGCTGCTCGACATCTACCGCAAACTTCGCCCGGGCGAGCCCCCCACGCGCGAGGCTGCTCAGACGCTGCTGGAGAACTACTACTTCAACCCCAAGCGTTACGACCTGGCCAAGGTCGGTCGGTACAAGATCAACAAGAAGCTCGGCCTCGACGCCGCCTTTGACCAGCAGACGTTGACCATCGAAGACATCGTGGCGGCCATCCGCTACATCGTCGCGCTGCACGCCGGCGAGACCGAGCTCGAGACCCCGCAGGGGACCACGTCGGTCGACGCCGACGACATCGACCACTTCGGCAACCGGCGCATGCGCACGGTCGGCGAGCTGATCCAGAACCAGCTGCGCACCGGCCTCGCGCGCATGGAGCGGGTGGTGCGCGAGCGGATGACCACCCAAGACGTCGAGGCGATCACGCCGCAGACCCTCATCAACATCCGTCCGGTCGTCGCGGCGCTGAAGGAGTTCTTCGGCACCTCCCAGCTCAGCCAGTTCATGGACCAGACCAACCCGATCGCGGGGCTGACGCACAAGCGTCGGCTCTCCGCGCTCGGTCCGGGTGGTCTGTCTCGCGAGCGGGCCGGCTACGAGGTCCGTGACGTGCACCCGTCCCACTACGGGCGGATGTGCCCGATCGAGACGCCGGAGGGTCCCAACATCGGCCTCATCGGCTCGCTGGCAACCTACGGCCGGATCAACCCGTTCGGGTTCGTGGAGACGCCCTACCGCAAGGTCGTGGACGGTCGGGTCAGCGACGAGGTCGACTACCTGGCCGCGAGCGACGAGGACCGCTACGTGATCGCGCAGGCAAACTCCGTGCTCGAGGCCGACGGGGCGTTCGCCGAGGAGCGGGTGCTGGTGCGCCGCCGCGACGGCGAGGCCGACCTGCTGCCGCGCGACGAGGTCGACTACATGGACGTCTCGCCGCGCCAGATGGTGTCGGTGGCGACCGCGCTGATCCCGTTCCTCGAGCACGACGACGCCAACCGCGCGCTCATGGGCTCCAACATGCAGCGCCAGGCGGTGCCGCTGATCCGCAGCGACGCACCCCTGGTGGGCACCGGCATGGAGTACCGCGCTGCGGTGGACGCCGGTGACGTGACGGTGGCCAAGCAGGCCGGCGTCGTCACCGAGGTCGACGCCGACTCGGTGACCGTCATGGGTGACGACGAGGGCTATCAGACCTACCGGTTGGCGAAGTTCCGCCGGTCCAACCAGGGCACGTGCATCAACCAGCGCCCCCTGGTGACCGAGGGCGACCGGGTCGAGGTGGGCACACCGATCGCCGACGGTCCGTGCACCGACGAGGGCGAGATGGCGCTCGGCACCAACCTGCTCGTCGCGTTCATGCCGTGGCAGGGGCACAACTATGAGGACGCCATCATCCTCAGCCAGCGGCTGGTGCAGCAGGACCTGCTCACCTCGATCCACATCGAGGAGCACGAGGTCGACGCCCGCGACACCAAGCTGGGGCCGGAGGAGATCACCCGCGACATCCCCAACGTCGCCGACGAGATGCTCGCCGACCTCGACGAGCGAGGCATCATCCGGATCGGGGCCGAGGTCGGCAACGGGGACGTGCTCGTCGGCAAGGTCACGCCCAAGGGCGAGACCGAGTTGACGCCGGAGGAGCGTCTTCTGCGCGCGATCTTCGGGGAGAAGGCGCGCGAGGTGCGCGACACCTCGCTCAAGGTCCCGCACGGCGAGTCCGGCACGGTGATCGGGGTGCGGGTCTTCGACAGCGACGAGGACGACGAGCTGCCCCCGGGCGTCAACCAGCTGGTGCGGGTCTATGTGGCCCAGAAGCGCAAGATCCAAGACGGCGACAAGCTCGCCGGCCGGCACGGCAACAAGGGTGTGATCTCCAAGATCCTTCCGGTCGAGGACATGCCCTTCATGTCCGACGGCACCCCGGTCGACATCATCCTCAACCCCCTGGGCGTGCCCAACCGGATGAACGTCGGCCAGATCCTCGAGACGCACCTCGGCTGGGTCGCCAAGGCGGGCTGGGAGGTGGAGGGGGACAGCGAGCCGTGGCAGCAGCGCCTCGGTGCGATCGGTGCCCTCGAGGCACCGGCCGACTCCAACATCGCGACACCGGTCTTCGACGGTGCCCGCGAGGACGAGATCTCCGGCCTGCTGGCTTCTACCCGGTCCAACCGCGACGGCGAGCGGATGGTAGGCGCCGACGGCAAGGCGATGCTGCTCGACGGCCGCACCGGCGAGCCGTTCCCGCAGCCGGTGTCGGTGGGCTACATGTACCTGCTGAAGCTGCACCACCTGGTGGACGACAAGATCCACGCACGCTCGACCGGTCCGTACTCGATGATCACCCAGCAGCCGTTGGGCGGTAAGGCGCAGTTCGGTGGCCAGCGCTTCGGCGAGATGGAGGTCTGGGCCCTCGAGGCGTACGGCGCGTCGTACGCGCTGCAGGAGCTGCTCACGATCAAGTCCGACGACGTGCTCGGCCGAGTCAAGGTCTACGAGGCGATCGTCAAGGGCGAGAACGTCCCCGAGCCTGGTATCCCCGAGTCGTTCAAGGTGCTGGTCAAGGAGATGCAGTCGCTGTGCCTCAACGTCGAGGTGCTTACTGCCGACGGCACCGTGCTCGAGCTGAAGGATGCCGAGGAGGACGTCTTCCGCGCGGCGGAGGAGCTCGGCATCGACCTCTCCCGCCGCGAACCGAGCAGCGTCGAGGAGGTCTGAGGCAGCCCCGCCGGTTCTGACCGGACCCCTCGACCCCCTCCCTATGTACAACTAGGCAGCGAAAAGGCAAGGAGCCACCCACCGTGCTCGACGTCAACTTCTTCGACCAGCTCAAGATCGGGCTCGCCACCGCCGACGAGATCCGACAGTGGAGCCATGGTGAGGTCAAGAAGCCAGAGACCATCAACTACCGCACGCTCAAGCCCGAGCGGGACGGGCTGTTCTGCGAGAAGATCTTCGGTCCCACCCGTGACTGGGAGTGCTACTGCGGCAAGTACAAGCGGGTGCGCTTCAAGGGCATCATCTGCGAGCGTTGCGGCGTCGAGGTCACCCGGTCGAAGGTGCGCCGCGAGCGCATGGGTCACATCGAGCTCGCCGCTCCCGTCACCCACATCTGGTACTTCAAGGGTGTCCCGAGCCGGCTGGGCTACCTGCTCGACCTCGCGCCGAAGGACCTCGAGAAGGTCATCTACTTCGCCGCCTACATGATCACCGCTGTCGACGAGGAGGCCCGCCACCGAGACCTGTCCTCGCTCGAGGCCAAGATCGACGTCGAGCGCAAGCAGTTGGAGTCGCGGCGCGACAACGACGTCGAGCAGCGCCTGGCCAAGCTGGAGGAAGACCTGGCCGCCCTCGAGGCCGAGGGCGCCAAGGCCGACCAGCGGCGCAAGGTCAAGGAGGGTGCCGAGCGCGAGGTACGCCAGCGCCGCGACCGCGCGCAGCGTGAGATCGACCGCCTCGACGAGGTCTGGAACCGGTTCAAGAACTTGTCGGTCCAAGACCTCGAGGGCGACGAGATCCTCTACCGGGAGATGACCTACCGCTTCGGCAAGTACTTCGAGGGCTCGATGGGCGCGCAGGCGATCCAGGCACGCCTGCAGTCCTTCGACCTGCAGGCCGAGGCGGTAGCCCTGCGCGACGTCATCCGCAACGGCAAGGGTCAGCGCAAGACCCGCGCCCTCAAGCGGCTCAAGGTGGTCTCCGCGTTCCTGACCGCCGGAAACAGCCCGCAGGGCATGGTCCTCGACTGCGTCCCGGTGATCCCGCCGGACCTGCGCCCGATGGTGCAGCTCGACGGTGGCCGCTTTGCCACCAGCGACCTCAACGACCTCTACCGTCGCGTGATCAACCGCAACAACCGGCTCAAGCGCCTGCTCGACCTGGGCGCCCCGGAGATCATCGTCAACAACGAGAAGCGGATGCTGCAGGAGGCCGTCGACTCGCTGTTCGACAACGGTCGTCGCGGCCGTCCCGTGACCGGCCCGGGCAACCGGCCGCTGAAGTCGCTGTCGGACATGCTCAAGGGCAAGCAGGGTCGGTTCCGCCAGAACTTGCTCGGCAAGCGGGTCGACTACTCCGGCCGCTCGGTGATCGTGGTCGGCCCGCAGCTGAAGCTGCACCAGTGCGGTCTGCCCAAGCAGATGGCGCTCGAGCTGTTCAAGCCGTTCGTGATGAAGCGGCTGGTCGACCTCAACCACGCTCAGAACATCAAGAGCGCCAAGCGCATGGTGGAGCGTTCCCGGCCGGTGGTGTGGGACGTGCTGGAGGAGGTCATCGCCGAGCACCCGGTGCTGCTCAACCGGGCGCCGACGCTGCACCGCCTCGGCATCCAGGCCTTCGAGCCGCAGCTGATCGAGGGCAAGGCCATCCAGATCCACCCGCTGGTCTGCTCGGCGTTCAACGCCGACTTCGACGGTGACCAGATGGCCGTGCACCTGCCGCTGTCGGCGGAGGCGCAGGCCGAGGCCCGCATCTTGATGCTCTCGACCAACAACATCCTCAAGCCGGCCGACGGTCGTCCGGTCACGATGCCGACCCAGGACATGGTCATCGGCATCTACTTCCTCACCCTCGACCGGACGGGCGAGCGCGGGGAGGGTCGTGCTTTCGGGTCGGTCGCCGAGGCCGTCATGGCGTTCGACGGGGGTGAGATCACCTTGCAGAGCCGGGTCAAGATCCGGTTCCCGCAGGTCGTCCCGCCCGTCGGCCACCCGCTGCCCGACGGCTGGTCGCCGGACCAGCCGCTGTTGCTCGATACGACGCTGGGGCACGCCCTGCTCAACGAGGCGCTGCCGGCTGACTATGCCTACGTCGACTACGAGGTGGGCAAGAAGCAGCTCGGCGTCATCGTCAACGACCTCGCCGAGCGCTACACCAAGGTGGAGGTGGCCACGGCGCTGGACGCGCTGAAGGACACCGGCTTCCACTGGGCGACTCGCTCGGGTGTGACGATCTCGATCGAGGACGTCGTGACCCCGCCGCGCAAGCAGGAGATCCTCGCCACGTACGAGGACCAGGCGGCCAAGGTGCAGCAGCAGTTCGACCGGGGTCTCATCACCGACGAGGAGCGCCGCCAAGAGCTCATCGAGATCTGGACGCAGGCCAGCGCCGAGGTCGCCGCGGAGATGGAGGGCAACTTCCCGAAGGAGAACCCGATCGCGATGATCGTGAACTCCGGGGCGCGCGGCAACATGATGCAGGTGCGGCAGATCGCGGCCATGCGCGGCCTGGTGGCCAACCCGAAGGGCGAGATCATCCCGCGGCCGATCAAGGCGAACTTCCGCGAGGGTCTGTCGGTTGTCGAGTACTTCATCTCCACCCACGGTGCCCGCAAGGGTCTGGCCGACACCGCCCTGCGGACCGCCGACTCCGGCTACCTGACCAGGCGGCTCGTCGACGTCAGTCAGGACGTCATCATCCGCGAGGAGGACTGCGGTTCCGAGCGCGGCCTGCCCAAGCAGATCGGCACCCGGCTCGAGGACGGGCGGATGGTGGCCGCCGAACACGTGGAGACCTCCGCGTACGCCCGCTCCGCGGCCACCGCGATCGAGCACCCGGAGACCGGTGAGGTGCTGATCGAAGCCGGTGGTGACCTCGGTGACGTGCAGATCGCCGAGCTGGTCGCCGCCGGTCTGGAGCAGGTGCGCGTGCGCTCGGTGTTGACCTGCGACGCCAAGGTCGGCACCTGCGCCAAGTGCTACGGCCGCTCGCTGGCCACCGGCCTGCTCGTCGACATCGGTGAGGCCGTCGGCATCATCGCCGCCCAGTCGATCGGTGAGCCGGGTACGCAGCTGACCATGCGTACGTTCCACACCGGTGGGGTGGCCGGCGACGACATCACGCACGGCCTACCGCGCGTGGTCGAGTTGTTCGAGGCCCGCCAGCCGAAGGGCCGTGCGCCCATCACCGAGAGCGCCGGGCGCGTGCGCATGGAGGAGGCCGACCGCACCCGCAAGATCATCGTCATCCCCGACGACGGGTCGGAGGAGCAGGCGTACCCGGTCACCAAGCGGGCCCGGCTGCGGGTGGCCGACGGCGACCACGTCGAGGTCGGTCAGCAGCTGTCGCACGGCACACCCGACCCGCTGGAGGTGCTGCGCATCCTCGGCGTCCGGTCGGCCCAGCAGCACCTCGTCGCCGAGGTGCAGGAGGTGTACCGCTCGCAGGGCGTGTCGATCCACGACAAGCACATCGAGATCATCGTGCGCCAGATGTTGCGCCGGGTCACCGTCATCGAGCAGGGCGACGCCCAACTGCTCACCGGTGACCTGGTCGACCGGGTGCGCTTCGAGGAGGAGAACCGCCGGGTCGTCTCCGAGGGGGGCACCCCGGCCTCGGGTCGTCCGGTGCTGATGGGCATCACCAAGGCGTCGCTGGCGACCGAGTCGTGGCTGTCGGCGGCCTCCTTCCAGGAGACCACCCGGGTGCTGACCGATGCGGCGATCCACGGTCGCTCCGACGCGCTGATGGGGCTGAAGGAGAACGTCATCATCGGCAAGCTGATCCCGGCCGGCACCGGGCTGGAGCGCTACCGCAACATCCGGGTCGAGCCGACCGAGGAGGCCCGTGCCGCGGCGTACTCCTTGCAGGGCTACGAGTCCTACGACTACGACTTCGGCCAGCCGACGGGCCAGGCGGTGGCGCTGGACGACTTCGGCTTCGGGTCGTACGGCGGCTGAGCCCGCCCGCCCGCATTGGGTCGGGGTGGGCACCTGCGCCACCCAGTCGCGCACTGCCAGACCGCGGGGAGCTCCCCTGACGACCGGGCAGCCACGACCGGG
>JBBSMD010000001.1:0-66390 GCA_038233355.1 Propionibacteriales bacterium | reverse complement strand
GTCGTACGCCTCGGCCGGTGGCCGCCGGGAACAGACGCCGGTGGTGCACCGTTGTCCCGCGAGCCGGCCCGCCCGACGTCGAGACGCCGATCGGTGGCTGGCACACTCGAGGAACGGTTCCGGTGCACGTCTCGGCGACCCGGCGACCGAGGAAAGGACATCATGAAGAAGGACATCCACCCCGCGTACGGGCAGACGCAGGTCAGCTGTACGTGCGGCAACACGTTCACGACCCGCAGCACCGCGAGCAGCGGCACGATCCGCGCCGAGGTGTGCTCGGCATGCCACCCCTTCTACACCGGCAAGCAGAAGATCCTCGACACCGGTGGACGCGTCGCCCGTTTCGAGCAGCGCTACGCGAAGGCGCAGGGGGCGGGCAAGCAGAGCGGTCGGACCGACTCGGAGTAGCGCACGTCCCGCCCCGACCCCGCCGAGCACCGCTCGGCGGGGTCGGGGGCCGTGCAAGGGGACGACTCGGAAGGGGTGCGCAGAGGTGGGTCGGGTCAGCGTCGGTGACGGCCCGGTCGGGCTCGACGCCGCGGTGGCGTCGCTGGCGGCCGAACGGGCCGAGCTCGAGCGCGCCCTGGCCGACCCCGCCGTCCACGCCCAGCCGGCGCGCGCCAAGCAGGTCGGGCAGCGCTACGCCGAGGTGAGCGCCGTCGTCGCCGTGCACGTCCGCCTGCAGGCCATCGCCGGAGACCTGCAGGCGGCTCGCGAGCTGGCCGGGGCCGACGAGTCCATGGCGCGCGAGGCCGACGAGCTGGCACACGAGCTGGCGCGGCTGGGTGACCGGTTGCAACGGTTGCTCGTGCCGCGCGACCCGGCTGACGCCAAGGACGCCATCGTCGAGGTCAAGGCCGGCGAGGGCGGCGAGGAGTCGGCACTGTTCGCCGGCGACCTGCTGCGGATGTACCTGCGGCACGCCGAGCGTCGCGGCTGGGCCGCACAGGTCCTCGATGCCACCGAGTCCGAGCTCGGCGGCTACAAGTCGGTCACCGTGGGGGTCAAACACCGGGGCACCGCCACGGCCGGCGAGGCGCCGTACGCCCGGCTCAAGTACGAGGGTGGTGTCCACCGGGTCCAACGCGTACCGGTCACCGAGTCACAAGGCCGCATCCACACCTCGGCCGCCGGGGTGCTCGTGCTGCCCGAGGCCGAGCCCGTCGACGTCGAGGTCGACGAGTCCGACCTGCGCGTCGACGTCTTTCGCTCCTCCGGTCCTGGCGGGCAGAGCGTCAACACCACCGACTCGGCCGTCCGCCTGACCCATCTGCCCACCGGCCTGGTGGTCAGCTGCCAGAACGAGAAGAGCCAGCTGCAGAACCGGGAGCAGGCGCTGCGCATCCTACGCGCCCGCCTGCTGGCCGCCGCGCGGGACGCTGCAGCAGCCGACGCCGCCGACGTACGCCGCGCACAGGTCCGCACCGTGGACCGCTCCGAGCGGATCCGCACCTACAACTTCCCCGAGAACCGCATCGCCGATCACCGTATCGGCTACAAGGCGCACAACCTCGACCACGTGCTCGACGGTTACCTGGACGAGCTCGTGGAGGCACTCATGGAGGCCGATCTGCAGGATCGGCTGGCCGCCCTGGGGTTTGCGCCGTGACCCAGCAGATCCGCGCCGCCGTGGACCGGCTCGAGCGGGCGGGAGTGCCCTCTGCTCGTCACGACGCCGAGGCGCTCGCAGCCCACGTGCTCGCGGTGCCTCGTCTGCGGGTGCGCTCGATCCCGATGGACGAGCGGCAGACGGTGGCCTACGACGCCCTCGTCGAGCAGCGGGCCACCCGAGTGCCGTTGCAGCACCTCGTGGGTCACGCCGCGTTCCGGCGGGTCGAGCTGGCGGTGGGGCCAGGGGTCTTCGTGCCACGTCCGGAGACCGAGCTGGTCGCCGGCTGGGCGCTGGCGGCGCTCGAGCGGGCGCGATCGCACCACCCGCACCCGGTGGTGGCGGATCTGTGCACCGGTTCCGGCGCCATCGCCGCGGCGCTCGCCGACGAGGCACCGTGGGCGCGGGTGCACGCCGTGGAGCTCGATGACGACGCCTTCACCTGGGCAGCCCGCAACCTGAGCGGCACCGGTGTCGACCTTCGGCACGGAGACATGGCGCGCGAGCTGGCCGACCTCGACAGCGCCGTCGACGTCGTGGTGAGCAACCCCCCGTACATCCCGCTCGCCGCCTGGGAGTCGGTCAGCGTCGAAGGTCGAGACCACGATCCCGGTCGGGCGCTGTGGGCCGGGGACGACGGGCTCGACCTGATCCGGGTGCTCGAGCGTGCGGCGCACCGGCTGCTGCGCCCGGGAGGTGTCGTTGGCGCCGAGCACGCCGACCAGCAGGGCGTGTGCGCACCGCAAGTCTTCTGGGACGCGGGCCGGTGGCTCGAGGTCCGCGACCACCGCGACCTCGCCGGCCGCGACCGCTACGTCACGGCACGCAAACCTGGCTGACCCTCGCGGGGCGATCCGCCTCCGCCGGGCTCGCGCGTCTGCCCCCTTGGTTGGCTGACGTGAGGTGATGTGGGCTATTCGCCTCGCAAAGGCACCTGGCCCCACGGCAGACGGCGTCAGCGGCGGTAGCGAGAGGCGGGCAACGCGCGGGCGGCACTCCACCGACCAGCACCCGCCGCGATGGCACCATGGGCGCCGTGAGCCAGCGCTTCTCCTGTGACGACGAGGACGACCTGGCTCGGGGCATCGAGGCGGCGACCACGGCGCTGCGTGCCGGACGCCTCGTCGTCGTTCCCACCGACACCGTGTACGGCGTGGCGGCCGACGCGTTCGACGCCGCCGCGGTGCGGCGCCTGCTGAGGGCGAAGAACCGGGGCCGCGACATGCCACCTCCGGTGCTCATCTCCGCGGTGACGACACTCGACGCGGTGGCCACCAACGTGCCGTCGTACGCCCGAGAGATCGTCGCCGAGCTGTGGCCGGGCCCGCTGACGCTGGTGTGCCGCCAGCAGCCGTCGCTCACCTGGGATCTGGGCGACAACCGCTCGACCGTGGCGATCCGCATGCCCGACTGCGAGCCGGTCCTGCGGCTCGTGCGAGCGGTGGGTCCGCTGGCCGTCAGCAGCGCCAACCGCAGCGGCGAACCAGCGGCCACGGTCGTCACGGATGCACAGGAGATGCTGGCGGAGTCGGTGGCGGTCTACCTCGACGGTGGCCCGAGCCCCGCCGGTGTGGCCTCCACCATCGTGGACGTCACCGGGCCCACCGGCCGGCTCTTGCGCGAGGGTGGGGTGCCGCTGGACCGGCTGCGAGAGTTCCACCCGGGCATCGAGCCGCTCGACGAGGCGACCGGCTGACGTGCGCGAGTACCTCGTCCTGTTTGCGGTGTCGGCCGCCGTGACGTACCTGTTGGCGATCCCGGCGCGGGTGCTCGCGCAACGCGCGAACGCCGTCGCGGGAGTGCGCGACCGAGACGTGCACGCGACACCGATCCCGTACTTCGGCGGCCTGGCCATGCTCGCCGGGCTGTGGGCGGCGTACGTGACCGCGCTGCACCTGCCGTTCTTGTCCACCACCGACGACTCGCTGGTCGCTGATGCCGCGGCGGTGCTCGTCGGCGGCACCGCCATCTGCCTGGTCGGGGTCGTGGACGACATCTGGGAGCTCGACGCGCTGACCAAGTTCGTCGGCCAAGTGGGTGCGGCGGCCGTGGTGGTCGCGCTCGGCGTTCAGTTCTATTACCTGCCGTTGGCCGACGAGGTCAACGTCATCGACCCCTTGCAGGCCGCCGTGGTGTCGGTGCTACTCATCGTCGGCACCGTCAACGCGGTCAACTTCGTCGACGGCCTGGACGGCCTGGCCGCGGGGGTCGTGTGCATCGGTGCCGTGGCCTTCTTCGCCTTCGCCTACGCGCTGGCCGGGCAGAACAGCCAGACCGTGGCCACACCGGCCGCATTGCTGACCGCGGCGCTGGCCGGAGCCTGCATCGGCTTCCTGCCGCACAACTTCTACCCCGCCCGCATGTTCATGGGGGATTCCGGCTCCATGTTGATCGGTCTCGTGCTGGCCGGGTCCGCCATCACGCTGACCGGTCAGTTCACCGCCAGCGCCGAGCCGATCGAGGGCATCTCCGGGGCGGCGAGCCTCTCGCCGACGCTGCTACCGCTCGTGCTGCCGGTGGCCATGCTGCTGGTGCCGTTCGCGGACCTGGCGCTGGCGGTGATCCGGCGCACCCGGGCCGGTCGGTCGCCGTTCAGCCCCGACAAGCAGCACCTGCACCACCGGCTGCTCGAGATCGGCCACTCGCACCGGCGGGCCGTGCTGGTGATGTACCTGCTCGCCGGGCTCATCGCCTTCGGTACGGTCGCGCTCAGCCTGTTCAGCGGGTGGCAGGTGGTCGTCGCCGTCGGCGTGGCCGCGGTCCTCACCCTCGCCACGGCTGTCGTCCTCCCGCGAGTCGGCCGCCCCACCGTCTGACCGACCGACATACGAAACCGCCGCTGCGAACCCCGGACCGGCGTCCCATCCGCCAGGTAGCCGCCGGGGCGGTGCTTGTGCTAATTTTCACAAGCGAGCCAGTCGAGCTCCCGGCTCGACCGAGGCAGCGCACCCCTGACGAACGGCCGCCGACATGACGACCGCCCCCCGCACCCCGAGCACGCCGCCGCGCACCGCGGCGACGGCGATGCTGCGGGCAGGTCTCGCCGCCAACGGCGTCGTCGCCGCCCTCGCCGCCAGCGCGGGTTACCTGTACGCCGGGTCGACCGGGGCGGCGGGAGCGCTGGTCGGGTCCGTGCTCGTGGCCGCGTCCTTCGCCGCCAGCCTGCTCGTGCTCGACCGCACGCGAGATCTCGATCCGACGCTCACCCTGCTCATCGCCCTGGCGCTGTACGTCGCGAAGCTGGGCGCCCTGCTCGTCGTGCTCGGCCTGCTGGGCGCCGTCGGCGCGGTCGATGCTGACGGCCCGCTCGACCGAGCGTCGCTCGGCCTGACCGTCGTCGCCGCCACGCTGGTCTGGTCGGTGGTCGAGGTGGTTGCCGTCACCCGGCACCGCCAACCCGTCTACGACCTGGAGCGGCGGTCGTGAGGTGATGCGCCACAGGACCCGCCAGACGACCCCGGAACGGTTCGCGAACCGCTCGCGCACCCGGCGGTCACCGGGGTGACCTGCGTCGCAGAGCACTGCTACGCTCCGGACCGCAATGAGCCAGCACCGCGTCTCACCGACCGGGTCGTCAAGTGCGTCCACCGAGCGTCCGGTCACGAGCCGGTCGCTCGACCCGTGGGCGGCAGCGAGCCGGCTGGGTGGGGGAGCACTCGTCTACGGTCTGCTCGGGTGGTTGCTCGACCGTTGGTGGGGCACCGAGGTCATGACGCCGATCGGCGTCCTGTTCGGTGTCGGGCTCGCGCTGTACGTCACGTTCAACGCGCTTCGGGCGCGGTGAGCACCGGCGCTGCACCCGCACGCGCCACCCGCACCACCCGCCCTGCCCCGCCGCCCGCCACCGACGACGAGGAGACCGCGTGAGCATCGCTGCCCTGGCTGTCGCGGCCGCCGAAGAGGGCTTCGAGCCCCCGGGTCCGGGCGACTTCGAGCTGCCGGCGATCCTGCTCGGTGTCACCAAGCCGATGGTCCTGCTGGTGTTGTCCGCGGCGCTGGTGCTCGGCTTCTTCGTGCTCGCCTCCCGCGAACGGGCGATGGTGCCAGGACGGCTGCAGTTCGCCGGCGAGCAGGCCTACGGTTTCGTGCGCAACGGCATTGCCCGCGACATCATCGGCTCGCGCGACTACATGCGCTACGTGCCGTACCTGGTCGCGCTGTTCTTCTTCGTCCTGCTCAACAACCTCTTCGGCATCATCCCGTTCATCCAGTTCCCGACGTTCTCGCGAGCTGGGTTCGTGTACGGGCTGGCCGGGCTGACCTGGCTGCTCTACAACGGGTCCGGCATCGCGCGGCACGGATTCTTCGGCTTCTACAAGCACATGTCGGTCCCGAGCGGCATCGAGGGGCCGATCCTGGGACTGATCGTGCCACTGGAGTTCATCTCCAACATCGTGGTACGCCCGTTCACGCTGGCCCTGCGGCTCTTCGCCAACATGTTCGCCGGTCACCTGCTGCTGATCTTGTTCTCCCTCGGCGGTGAGTACCTGCTGTTCGAGTCCGGCAACCTGTTCTACGCCCCGGTCGGAGTGGTGTCGTTCCTGCTCGGCATCGCCATCGGCTTCCTCGAGATCCTGGTGCAGTTCCTCCAGGCCTACGTCTTCACCCTCCTGACCGCCATGTACGTATCCGAGGCCCTCGCCGAGGAGCACTGATCCCGGGCACCGGGACCAACCGAAAGGAACACCAATGGACGGCTCGCTCAACATGGTCGGCTACGGCCTCGCGGCCATCGGCCCGGGCGTGGGCATCGGCCTCATCTTCGCCGCCTACATCAACGGCGTCGCCCGCCAGCCGGAGGCGCAGGGCCGGCTGCAGACCATCGCCATCTTGGGCTTCGCGCTCGCCGAGGCGCTCGCGATCATCGGGATCGCGCTCGCCTTCGTCCTCTGACCCGAACTCACCGGACGAAGGTCCTCACATGCGCAACGCACTCCTGGCGGCAGAAGAGCCCAACCCGCTGCTGCCGCACCTCGCGGAGATCGTGCTGTCCGTCATCGTCTTCCTGCTCCTGGTGTGGCTGGTGAACAAGTACGTGGTGCCCAGCTTCGAGCGCGTCTACGCCGAGCGGACACAAGCCATCGAGGGTGGCATGGCCGAGGCTCGCGAGGCGCAGGCCGAGGCCAAGGCGGCGCTCGAGCACTACCGCGCCCAGCTGGCCGAGGCCCGGCACGAGTCGGCCCGCATCCGGGAGGAGGCCCGCGAACAGGGCGCGCAGATCGTGGCCGAGATGCGCCAGCAGGCGCAGGCCGAGAGCTCGCGCATCACCACCGCCGCCCACTCCCAGGTCGAGGCCGAGCGGCTGCAGGTGCTGCAGCAGCTGCGTACCGAGGTCGGCGGCCTGGCGACCACGCTGGCCAGCCGGATCGTCGGTGAGTCGCTCGAGGACGAGGCCCGCCAGCGGCGCACGGTCGACCGCTTCCTCGACGAGCTCGAGCGGCAAGACGGCGAGCAGGAGGACCGGTCGGCGCCCCAGGACGCGGAGGCGCAGGACCAGCAGGCCGACGGCGCGGTCGCTCCCGGTCCGGGCGGGGGGGCCACGGCCTTGGACCAGGCGGACCGGTGAGAGGCGCCTCCGCCCGCTCTCAGCAGAGCGTGCTCGACAAGGTCGACCAGCTCGTCGACGGCGGTGCCGACGGCCCGACGGTGGGTGACGAGCTGTTCGCCGTCGTCGGAGTGCTCGATGCCCAGCCGGTGCTACGACGGCTGCTGACCGACCCGGGGGCTCCGGCGGAGGCCAAGCGCGGCATGGTCGACCAGCTCTTCGGCTCCGGTGGCAAGGGACGGATCCGCAGCATGCTCAGCCGTGGGGGGGGTGCCAAGGTGAGCGAGCCGGCAGTCGAGACACTGGCCGAGGCGGCCACGTTGCGCTGGCAGTCGACTCGTGACCTGTCCGACGCGTTGGAACGCGCCGGTGTGACCGCCCACCTGGCCGCCGCCGAGCAGGAGGGCCAGCTCGACGAGGTGGAGGACGAGCTGTTCCGCTTCGGCCGCGTCGTGCACGGCGATCCCGAGCTGCGCGCGGCGGTGGGCAACCGGTCGCTGCCGATCGAGCAGCGACGCCAGCTCGTCGGCGAGCTGCTGGAGGGTCGGGCACAGGTCGCCACGGTGGCCCTGGCCCGGCAGGCGGCCGGCGCCCGGCACGGCTCGTTCGAGACCACCATGGACGACATGGGCCAGCTCGCCGCCCAGCGCCGCGAGCGACTGGTGGCCACGGTGACCTCTGCGGTCGAGCTGACCGACGACGAACGACGCCGGCTGGCGCAGGCTCTCGGCCGCCACTACGGCCGAGAGCTGCACCTCAACGTCGTCGTCGACCCCAACGTCATGGGCGGTCTGGCGGTGCAGGTGGGTGACGACCTCATCGACGGCACCGTCTCCGGCCGCCTGCAAGACGCCCGGCGCCGCTTGACCGACTGACCGCACGACCGACTGACCCGCACGACCGAGTGACCGCACGAGAATGACGAACACCACCCCGAACAGGGGCCGCCCGTACCACGGTGGCCGCAGCAGCACCGGTAGACCACCGGCACGACGACTGGGAAGCAGGGACAGACATGGCGGAGCTCACGATCCGTCCGGAGGAGATCCGAGACGCGCTCCAGCGTTTCGTCACCGACTACGAGCCGGACACCGTCGACCGGGAAGAGGTCGGCATCGTCTCCGAGGCAGGCGACGGCATCGCCCGAGTCGAGGGCCTGCCGTCGGCCATGGCCAACGAGCTGCTCGAGTTCGAGGACGGGACCCTCGGCCTGGCGCTCAACCTCGACGTCCGCGAGATCGGTGTCGTCATCCTCGGCGACTTCGCCGGGATCGAGGAGGGCCAGCAGGTCCGCCGTACCGGTGAGGTGCTCTCGGTGCCGGTGGGTGACGCCTACCTGGGGCGCGTCGTCGACCCCCTGGGCGAGCCGATCGACGGGCTCGGGGACGTCGAGACCAGCGAGCGTCGCGCCCTCGAGCTGCAGGCGCCCTCGGTGGTGCAGCGCCAGTCGGTGCACGAGCCGCTGATGACCGGCATCAAGGCCATCGACTCGATGACACCGATCGGGCGGGGGCAGCGCCAGCTGATCATCGGCGACCGCCAGACCGGTAAGAGCGCCATCGCCATCGACACGATCATCAACCAGCGCCAGGCCTGGGAGTCCGGCGACCCGCAGCAGCAGGTGCGCTGCGTCTACGTGGCGATCGGGCAGAAGGGGTCCACGATCGCGGCCGTCCGCGCCGCCTTCGAGGAGGCCGGTGCGCAGGAGTACACCACCATCGTCGCCTCGCCGGCCTCCGACTCGGCCGGTTTCAAGTACCTCGCCCCCTACACCGGCTCGGCCATCGGCCAGCACTGGATGTACGACGGCAAGCACGTGCTCATCGTCTTCGACGACCTGTCCAAGCAGGCCGAGGCCTACCGGGCCGTCTCGTTGCTGCTGCGCCGCCCGCCGGGGCGCGAGGCCTATCCCGGCGACGTGTTCTACCTGCACAGCCGGCTGCTCGAGCGCTGTGCGAAGCTCTCCGACGACATGGGTGCCGGCTCGATGACCGGGTTGCCGATCATCGAGACCAAGGCCAACGACGTGTCGGCCTTCATCCCCACCAACGCGATCTCGATTACCGACGGGCAGATCTTCCTCCAGTCCGATCTGTTCAACGCCAACCAGCGCCCGGCCGTCGACGTCGGCATCTCGGTGTCGCGCGTCGGTGGCGCGGCGATGCAGAAGTCGATGAAGAAGGTCACCGGGTCGCTCAAAATCGACCTCGCCCAGTTCCGGGCGATGGAGGCGTTCGCGATGTTCGCCTCCGACCTCGACGCCGCCTCGCGCCAGCAGCTGGCGCGCGGCGAACGGCTGATGGAGCTGTTCAAGCAGGGTCAGTACGCGCCGTACCCGGTGGAGGACCAGGTGGTCTCCATCTGGATGGGCACCTCCGGACGCCTCGACGCCGTGCCGACCGAGGACGTCCGCCGGTTCGAGAGCGAGTTCCTGGACTACCTCAAGCGCTCCGAGGGCGGCATCCTGGACACCATCCGTGAGTCCGGGCAGTTCGAGGACGACACCGAGGAGTCGACGGCTCGTGCCTTCGACACCTTCGCGGGAGAGTTCGAGACCTCCGAGGGTGGCTCCATCCGGGCCGGCCACGAGGAGCACGAAGCACTGGAGGACGAGGACGTGGAGCAGGAGCAGATCGTCAAGCAGAAGCGGGGCTGAGCATGGCCGCATCCTTGCGCCAGCTGCGCGCCAAGATCCGGTCGACCGAGGCCACCAAGAAGATCACCCGGGCGATGGAGCTCATCGCCGCCTCGCGCATCATCAAGGCACAGCAGCGGGCGGCCGCGGCCACGCCGTACGCCCGCGAGCTGACTCGGGCGGTCTCGGCCGTGGCGACCTTCTCCAACGTCGACCACCCGCTGACCACGGAGAAGGACGATCCCAAACGAGCCGCGATGCTCGTGATCACCTCCGACCGTGGGTTGGCCGGGGCCTACTCCTCGGCGGTGCTGAAGGAGGCCGAGCGGCTCGCGGAGAAGCTGCGCAACGAGGGCAAGCAGGTGGCGCTCTACGTGAGCGGGCGCAAGGGCATCACCTACTACACCTTCCGGGAGCGGGACATCACCCAGCGCTGGTCCGGGGCCTCCGACAGCCCGTCGCCGGCCGACGCGCGGGAGATCGGCGAGGCCCTCGTCGAGGCGTTCAACGCCGACGCCGACGCCGAGGGCTGCGTCGACGAGGTGCACGTGGTGTTCACCCGCTTCCGGTCGATGCTGGTGCAAGAGCCCGACGTCATCCGGCTGCTGCCGCTGGAAGTCGTGGAGGGCGAGGAGCGCCCGCCACCGGACGAGGTGCTTCCCCTCTACGAGTTCGAGCCCTCCGCGGAGGAGGTGCTCGATGCGCTGCTGCCGCGTTACGTCACGAGCCGCATCTACTTCTGCCTGCTGCAGGCGGCCGCCTCCGAGCTCGCCGCTCGCCAGCGGGCGATGAAGTCCGCGACCGACAACGCCGAGGACCTCATCGAGCGCTACACCCGGGTCGCCAACCAGGCGCGCCAGGCCGGGATCACCCAAGAGATCAGCGAGATCGTCGGCGGGGCCAATGCCCTCGCCGACGCACAAGCCGGGAGTGAGTGAGAGACCATGACTGCCATCGCGAGCCGCAACGAGTCGCAGGAGGAGTCCTCGACCAGCACCGGCCGGGTCGCCCGGGTGATCGGCCCGGTGATCGACGCCGAGTTCCCGACCGACGCGATGCCGGAGATCTACAACGCGCTCACCGTCAGCACGTCCCTCGGGGGGGAGGAGCAGAGCCTCGTCCTGGAGGTCGCCCTGCACATCGGCGACGGCATGGTGCGAGCCATCTCGATGCGTCCCACCGACGGCATCGTGCGTGGCGCGAAGGTCACCGACACCGGCAGCCCCATCACGGTGCCGGTCGGCGACGTGACTCTCGGCCACGTCTTCAACACCATCGGTGTCCCCCTCGACCTGGCCGAGGGTGAGGAGCTCGACGTGCAGGAGCGGTGGGGCATCCACCGCAAGGCCCCGGCCTTCGACACGCTGGAGCCAAAGACCGAGATGTTCCAGACCGGCATCAAGGTCATCGACCTGCTCACCCCCTACGTCCTTGGCGGCAAGATCGGCCTGTTCGGCGGGGCCGGGGTGGGCAAGACCGTGCTGATCCAGGAGATGATCGCTCGGGTAGCGCGCGACCACGGTGGCGTCTCGGTCTTCGCGGGGGTCGGCGAGCGTACGCGCGAGGGCAACGACCTGATCACCGAGATGGAGGAGACGGGGGTGCTCGGCCAGACCGCCCTCGTCTTCGGACAGATGGACGAGCCGCCTGGTGCCAGGCTGCGGGTGGCGCTGTCGGCGCTCACGATGGCCGAGTACTTCCGCGACGTGCAGGAGCAGGACGTCCTGCTGTTCATCGACAACATCTTCCGCTTCACCCAGGCCGGCTCGGAGGTCTCCACGCTGCTCGGTCGCATGCCGTCAGCGGTCGGCTACCAGCCGACCCTGGCCGACGAGATGGGGGTGCTGCAGGAGCGGATCACCTCCACGCGCGGCCACTCGATCACCTCGATGCAGGCGATCTACGTACCGGCCGACGACTACACCGACCCGGCGCCGGCGACCACCTTCGCCCACCTGGACGCCACCACCGAGCTGTCCCGCGACATCGCCTCGCTGGGCATCTACCCCGCGGTCGACCCGCTGACCTCCACCTCTCGCATCCTCGACCCGCGCTACATCAACGACGACCACTACAACACAGCGATCCGGGTCAAGCAGATCTTGCAGCGCAACAAGGAGCTGCAGGACATCATCGCGATCCTGGGTGTCGACGAGCTGTCGGAGGAGGACAAGGTCGTGGTGTCGCGGGCGCGGCGCATCCAGCGCTTCTTGTCCCAGAACACCTACGTGGCCAAGCAGTTCACCGGCATCGAGGGTTCGACCGTCTCGCTCGACGAGACGATTGACGCCTTCACCAAGATCTCCGACGGCGACTACGACCACGTCGCCGAGCAGGCCTTCTTCATGTGCGGTGGGCTGGAAGACGTCGACCGCAAGTGGGAAGACATCCAGAAGAGCCTCTGACCATCCGTTTCCGAGTCGAGCAGGAGCAGCACCGTGGCCGAGCCGATGCACGTCGAGCTGGTCTCCGCCGACCGCGTGGTCTGGTCGGGCGAGGCAACCCAGGTCGTCGCCCGGACCACCGAGGGTGATGTCGGTGTGCTGGCCGGGCACCAGCCGATGCTCGCGGTGCTCGGCGAGGGTGCGGTCGTGGTCGACACCGTCGAGTCCGAGACCTGGGTCGCGGCGGTCGATGCCGGCTTCATCTCGGTGGCCAACAACCGGATATCGATTCTCGCCGACGAGGCGACCATGGCCCACGACATCGACCTCGAGCAGGCCAAGCGCGACCTCGAGCAGGCCCACACCGCCGGCGCCGACGACGAGGAGGCCGCCGCCCGGCTACGCCGCGCCCAGGGCCAGGTGCGAGCCGCCGAGCGCGCCCGCTGACCGGTCCCGACCGCCGTCGGCCGGGTCCGGCGGAGGAGGCGGAGGAGCCACGTGAGCCAGCTGGAGGTCGTGCTCGTCGACTCCGTGGCCGGCGTGGCCGGCGTGGTCGGCCTCGTCGCGCTGCTGGGTCTGGCCCTGGTCGCGCGCCGCTGGTGGCTCGGTCGCCGCGCGCCGACCTTCGAGCTCGGTGTCTGCGACCGCTGCCAGGCCGGGTCCAGCGGTCGGGGGTGGACCTTGGGTATCGGCCGCTACGACGGTGACCGGCTCGAGTGGTTCCGGGTGTTCTCGCTGTCGTTTCGTCCCAAGCGGGTGCTCGAGCGCAGCGGCTTGCAGGTGCACGAGCAGCGCGAGGCGCGCGGCGGCGAGGTCTATGCGTTGATCAGCGGGCACGTGGTGGCCGAGTGTCACACACCGCGAGGACCGGTGCAGCTGGCTCTCAGCCCACCGGCCCTCACCGCCATGATGGCCTGGCTCGAGGCGGCTCCACCCGGGCGCGGCAGCAGCCAGGTGCTCTGAGCGTGCCGACCGCAAGGCGGCGGCGACCGTTCGGCGGGGTGTCGACTACCGCTGAGCGTCCGCGCCCGGGTCGTCGTGCTGCTGGGGGTCACGTTGCGCCGCCCCGGGCTGCCAGAGCACGTCGCCAGCCTCCCGGTTGGCGTAGCGGGCCACGATGAAGAGCAGGTCGCTGAGCCGGTTCAGGTAACGCGCGGGCAGCACGCTCATCTGGTCGCCGTGCTGTGCTATGGCGGCCCAGGAAGAGCGTTCGGCGCGGCGGGTCACGGTGCGGGCCACGTGCAGCACCGCCGATCCGACCGAGCCCCCGGGCAGGATGAACGAGCGCAGCGCCGCCAGCGGCTCGTTGTAGGTGTCGCACCATCCCTCGAGGCGGTCGACGTACTCCTGCTGCACGCGTAGCGGCGGGAACTCCGGCTCGGCCACCACCGGCGTGCACAGGTCGGCCCCCACGTCGAAGAGGTCGTTCTGGACCCGAGCGAGCACGTCCACGACGTCGCCGTCGAGGCCGCCGACGGCCAGCGCGTAGCCGATCTGACAGTTCGCCTCGTCGACGTCGGCGTATGCCAGCAGGCGCAGGTCGGTCTTGGTGGTCTCGCTCATGTCGCCCAGCCGGGTGCGACCGTCGTCCCCGGTCCGGGTGTAGA
This sequence comes from Propionibacteriales bacterium, assembly GCA_038233355.1. Lineage (GTDB taxonomy): Bacteria > Actinomycetota > Actinomycetes > Propionibacteriales > Nocardioidaceae > DASQMN01. Next base: position 52,610 of record JBBSMD010000001.1, on the reverse strand, counting down.
TGCGTGTCAGGTTGACCATGGTCAGCAGCCTAGAGCGCGCTGCGGATTCACCGGCCGCTGTGCCGGGACAGGTAGTCGCGGGCGGCTTGCGCCTGCCAGGGCCACACCAGGACCAAATGCTCTGCTCGGGTGGGTGAGACAGTGGCGCGGATGCCCAGGGCGGTCAGCTGGGCGACCTTGGCCCGAGCCTGCGCCTCGTCGGGGACGCTGACCACGGGCACGAGCAGCCCGTGCTGACCGACCGAGGCACCGCCCGCAGTGCGGTCGTCGATGGCAGGTTTGGCCGGCTGGTGCGACCACCGCAGCACCAGCACGAGCAGCGCCACGGCGAGCAGCCCGAACAGCGGCACCACGAAGTAGTCCGCCAGCGACGTGCCCGCCGCGGGAATGGGCAGCGCGATCATCCGATCGGCCCCCTCCACGGCGCTCGTAGCCAACACGAGCACAGTGTCGCGCAGGACGGCCCGATCCGCGACTCGTAGAGGTCACTTAGAGTGAGTGTACGATCACACAAGCAACAATCGCCTCGTGGTCCGGGCGGGGCCGGGACAGGGGACAGAGCCGATGACCAGCACCGTGGCGGGCGCGGCGGCGCGCACCTCGTACGCACGCGACGACCCGGTGGCCCAGCCCGCCCCCGGGCCGGCCCCGGCAGCGGAGACTCCGGCGGTGCTCTGCCTGCGTGGCCGGCTCGACGCCACCTCGGTCGCGGCGGCCCGCGAGGCGCTCGCCCCCCTCGTCGGCGCCGGCGAGGCTGACCTCTGGCTCGACTGCTCGGGCCTCGAGTGGGTCGACGTCACCGGGCTCGCCCTGCTGACGTCGATGCATCGCCGGCTGCGGCTCGCCGACCGGCGGCTCGTGCTCATAGGCTGTCAGCCGCAACTGCGTCGGGCACTGGCGGTCACGCGCCTGAACCGGGTGCTGGTGACCCAGGACACCGTCGGACCCGAGTTGCCGTCGCTGCCGTCGTAGCTGTCGCACCCGAGTAGGGGTCCCCCTGCGTCTGGCCGGCCAACCGGCGCCGGCATGGCGGTGTGGCACCAACCGCAGTCAGCGGGTGAGTCCGCTCACGACGGCCGCCGCGGGTGGCGGCACCGCCCTACCATCACGGCCATGGCCCACGAGCCCGCGCACCGGTCCACCGACAGCCCCTGGGTGATGCGCACGTATGCCGGCCACAGCTCGGCGGCGGAGTCCAACGCCCTCTACCGGCGCAACCTCGCCAAGGGACAGACCGGCCTGTCGGTCGCCTTCGACCTGCCCACGCAGACCGGGTACGACCCCGGGCACGTGCTCGCCCGAGGTGAGGTCGGGAAGGTGGGCGTGCCCGTGCCGCACCTCGGTGAGATGCGCCGGCTCTTCGACGGCATCCCACTCGGCGAGATGAACACGTCGATGACCATCAACGCCACCGCGATGTGGCTGCTCGCGATGTACCAGGTGGTCGCCGCGGAGCAGGGCGTGGCGCCGGAGGAGCTGGCCGGGACCACGCAGAACGACATCATCAAGGAGTACCTCTCGCGCGGGACGTACGTGTTCCCGCCCCAACACTCGCTGCGGCTCAGCACCGACCTGATCGCGTACACCGTGGCGCACGTGCCGCGGTGGAACCCGATCAACGTCTGCAGCTACCACCTGCAGGAGGCCGGCGCCACCACCGTGCAGGAGCTGGCGTACGCGCTCTGCACGGCCATCGCGGTGCTGGACTCGGTCCGCGACAGCGGCCAGGTCGCCGCACCCGACTTCGGCCAGGTGGTCGGGCGCGTGTCGTTCTTCGTCAACGCAGGTGTGCGCTTCGTGGAGGAGATGTGCAAGATGCGCGCCTTCGTGCAGCTGTGGGACGAGCTCGCCCGAGACCGGTATGGCGTGTCCGACGAGCGCATGCGCCGGTTCCGTTACGGGGTGCAGGTCAACTCGCTGGGTCTGACACAGGCCCAGCCGGAGAACAACGTCGCGCGCATCGTGCTCGAGATGCTGGGGGTCACGCTCAGCCGGAGCGCCCGGGCCAGAGCCGTGCAGCTGCCGGCCTGGAACGAGGCGCTCGGGCTACCGCGTCCGTGGGACCAGCAGTGGTCCCTGCGCTTGCAGCAGGTGCTCGCCCTCGAGTCCGACCTGCTCGAGTACGAGGACCTCTTCGACGGATCGGCCGTGGTCGAGGCCAAGGTGGGCGAGCTGGTGGCCGGTGCGCGCGCCGAGATCGACCGCGTCCTGGCGATGGGCGGCGCCGTCGCGGCCGTGGAGTCGGGGTACCTCAAGCACGAGCTGGTGTGCTCACACGCGGAGCGTCGCGCCCGCATCGAGGACGGCACCGAGGTCGTGGTCGGCGTCAACGCGTTCACTCAGACCGAGCCGTCCCCGCTGACCGCCGATCTCGACCTCGCCGTCCAGCAGCCGGACCCGCAAGCGGAGGTGATGGCTCGCCGCTCGGTCGAGGAGTGGGTGGACCGGCGTGACCCGGCCGCGGTCGAGCAGGCGCTGCAGCGGCTCACCGACGACGCGAAGACGAGCACCAACCTGATGCCCGCGACGCTCGCGGCCGTACGCGCGGGTGTCACGACGGGGGAGTGGGCCGGCACGCTGCGTGAGGTGTTCGGCGAGTTTCGCGCACCGACCGGAGTGACCGGCACGGTGGCCAGCACTGCCGCCGGCCCGGACCTGGATCAGGTCCGCGCGCTGGTCGAGGCCACCGGCGCCGAGCTGGGTGGACGGCTGCGGCTGTTGGTCGGCAAGCCCGGCCTCGACGGACACAGCAACGGCGCCGAGCAGGTCGCCGTACGCGCCCGAGACGCCGGCTTCGAGGTCGTGTACGAGGGGATCCGCCGCACGCCCGAACAGGTTGTGTCCGCGGCCGTCGCCGAGGACGTCCACTGTGTCGGGCTCTCGATCCTGTCCGGGTCGCACATGGCACTGGTGCCCGCCGTCCTCGCCGGCCTTCGTGCGGCCGGCGCGGGAGACGTCCCGGTCGTGTTGGGCGGGATCGTGCCGGACGCGGACGCGCGCCGGCTGCGCGAGCTCGGCGTGGCGGCGGTGTTCACGCCGAAGGACTTCGGCCTCACCGAGATCATCGGGCACATCGTCGACGTCATCCGGCGCGCGTACGGGCTCCCGGCGCACCCGCCCCCGACGCACGCGGACGAGCGCCACGGCTGAGCCATTCGAGCTCATCCGCGCGGTCTCCCGCCGCGCGGATGAACACCCCACGTCCGGTCGGCGCCTAGAGTCTGAGCGTGGCCGACGCAACCTTCGTCCAGCTCCCGGCGGGCAGCACGTCGCCGTGGCGCGCCCTGCGTCTGCGGATGATGATCGGCCTGGCGCTGCTTCTCGCCGTCGTGGCGCTCGTCTACCTCGACCGCGACTCCTACACCGACAACAATGCCGACGGCAGGGTCGGCCTGATCGACTCGATCTACTACGCGACCGTCACCATCACCACGACCGGCTACGGCGACATCGTGCCGGTCACACCCGGTGCTCGCTTGTTCAACGCGATCGTCATCACCCCGATGCGGATCTTGTTCCTTATCGCCCTGGTCGGCACCACCCTCGAGGTGCTCGCCGGCCAGGGTGCCGAGCAGTGGCGGGCCGTCCGCTGGAGGAAGCGCATGCGCGATCACATCGTCATCGTGGGGTACGGCACCAAGGGGCGCAGTGCCGTGCAGACACTGCGCGACAACGGCCTCGCCCCGGAGCGGATCGTGGTGATCGACAACTCACCGGCCGCGGTGGACGACGCCCGCCAGGACGGTCTGGCCGTGGTGGTCGGGGACGGCACCCGGCGAGACGTGCTGCTGCGCGCCGCCATGGACACGGCCGAGCAGGCGATCGTCACCGCCGACCGGGACGACGCGGCGGTGCTGATCACGCTGACCGCGCGCGCGGCCAACCCCGACGCCCAGATCGTGGTGGCGGTCCGGGAGGAGCAGAACGTACCGCTGCTGCGCCAGAGCGGGGCCGACGGCGTGGTGACGTCCTCGGAGTCGGTCGGGCGCCTGCTGGGGCTGTCGTCGGTGAGCCCGGCGCTCGGGCAGGTGCTCGAGGACCTGCTCACCAGCGGGCAGGGGCTCGAGGTGGCCGAGCGCGACGTGCAGCCGCGTGAGGTGGGCAAGTCACCGCAGCGCTGTGGTGACCAGGTGATCGCCGTGGTGCGCGACGGCGTCGTGCACCGCTTCTTCGACCCCTCGGTCACCCAGCTGAGAGCCGGTGACCGGTTGGTGTCCGTCCGTTCGGGGGAGGAGCTGCCGTGGGCCGAGCGGCCCGGGGCGGAGACCGGTGACTGAGGCCGAGCGGGGCTGGGGCCACTGACCGAGCCTGACGAGACGCCTCCGGGCGCGGCACACTGGCGCACGTGCGGATCGTGGTGGTCGGTGCCGGGGTGGTGGGCCTGTCCTGCGCCGTGGCGCTCGCCGAGTCGGGTCAGGACGTGCACGTGCTCGCCCGGGATCTGCCGCTGGAGACGACCTCGGCGGTCGCGGCCGCCTGGTGGTACCCCTACCTCGCCGAGCCCCGGGAACGGGTTGGCTCGTGGGCCGCGACGACGTACGGGGAGCTCACCCGCCTCGCCGGCTCCGAACCCGGGTCCGGTGTGCGGGTGCGCGAGTCGGTGCAGCTGTTGCGGCACCGGGAACCGAGCCCCTGGTGGGCGCCGTCCGTGCCCTCGCTGCGGGTCGTCGAGGCGGCCGGCACCCCCGCGCGTACGCCGGACGCGCTGCCGCCCGGGTACGCCGGCGCGTGGTCGTTCGCGGCGCCGGTGGCCGACACGTCGGTCTACCTGCCGTACCTGGTGCAGCGCCTGAACCGGGCGGGCGGCACGCTGACCAGGTCGGCCTTGTCCGCCCTGCCCGCCGGCGGCGACGTCGTGGTCAACGCGGCGGGACTGGCGGCGCGGGCGCTTACCGGTGACACCACGCTGGTGCCGGTCCGCGGGCAGGTGGCCCGGCTGGTGGGAGCCGAGGTCGACCGGGTGTGGCTCGACGAGGACGCCCTCGACGACGGCGGCAGTGCCCTCACCTACATCGTCCCGCGGGAGCGCGACGTCGTCGTGGGCGGCACGGCGGAGGCCGGAGAGTGGGACACCGTGCCCGACCCCGCGGTGACCGCGGCCGTGCTCGAGCGGGCCGCCCGTCTGGTGCCGGTGCTGTGCGAGGCCAGGCTGACCGGTCACCGGGTCGGCCTGCGGCCGGCGCGACCGGCCGTACGCCTCGAGCCGGAGTACCGCGAGGGCGCTGCACCGGTCGTCCACTGCTACGGCCACGGGGGAGCCGGGGTGACGCTGAGCTGGGGGTGTGCGCTGGAGGTAGCGGCGCTGGTCGACGGTCTGCGCTAGCCGTCTCGCCCACCGCTGCGAGTTGTCACCGCGTGCAGGCGCCCCAGCACTCGTACGCGGTGACAACTGTGCCCGCGTTGAGTTGTCACCGCGTGAACGCGCCCGAGCCCCCCGTACGCGGTGACAACTCTGGACGGGGCGGGGTACGCCGGGTGGAGGCTGGCGGTCAGTGGCGGCGGAGGACGTTGACGGAGAAGTCGGCCTCGTCGTGCCACGGCCGCACGTCCCAGGTGGCGAACCGGTGCTCCAGGAGGAGCCCGGCGCTGGCAAGGTCTCGGTCGAAGGCGGTCAGCTCGTAGCCACGACCCGTGCCGAAGCCGACCACGGCGAAGCCGTCGTCGCGCAGGTGCGCGGCGACCCGGCCCAGCACCGCACCCTCGGAGCCCGGCGCGAGGAACGGCATGACGTTGCCGGCGAGGACGGCCGCGTCGAACGGCGCAGGGTGCCCGCGCGCGGGCAGGTCCAGCTCGACGAGGTCGCTCACCAGCCAGGTGGGTCCGGCATGGTCCTCGCGCGCCGCGGCGATCAGCTGCGGGTCGACGTCCACGCCCACGACGTCGTGCCCGCGGGCGGCCAGCTCGGCACCCACCCGGCCCGGACCGCAGCCGGCGTCGAGGACACGCGCGCCGCGCGGCAGCATCGCGTCGACCAGCCGGGCCTCGCCGGCCAGGTCGAGCCCGTCGTGCGCCATGGTTCGGAAGCGCTCGACGTACCACTGGGCATGGTCTGGGCCGTGATCGGTGAACCAACGCGGGGACGAAGCCATGCCGTGCACGCTAGCCGTCGCGGCGGCGGCGCGAGACCGGTAGCTGTCCGGTCCGGCTGGGGTACCAACTCCGCGAGACGACCGTGCGCGGCGCTGCTCAGAACAGCCGTAGGGCGCCGTCGTCGGTGCCCCGCAGCGTGTCGTAGTCGAGCGTCACGCAGGCGATGCCCCGGTCGCTGGCCAGGGCGCGGGCCTGCGGCCTGATCTCCTGGGCGGCGAGGACCCCGCGTACGGGGGCCAGTCGCGGGTCTCGGTCGAGCAGACGCAGGTAGCGGGTGAGCTGCTCCACGCCGTCGATCTCGCCTCGGCGCTTGACCTCCACCGCAACGGTGGCCCCGTCGACGTCGCGGCACACGAGGTCGACCGGGCCGATCGCGGTGGGGTACTCGCGCCGGACGAGGGTCAGGCCGGCCCCCAGGGTGGCCGGGTGCTCGGCCAGCAGCTCCTGCAGGTGCTTCTCGACGCCGTCCTTGACCAGGCCGGGGTCGACGCCGAGCTCGTGTGCGGAGTCGTGCAGCACCTCGTGCACCAGCACCCGCAGCGTGTCGTCGGTCTTGGCCGCCGCGACGGTCCACTCCTCGACCCCGTCCTTCGCGGTCGCTACGCGCAACGTGCACGGCGGCGCCATCCACATGAGCGGCTTGTAGCCCCCGGTGTCGGAGTGCACCAGGACCGAGCCGTCGGCCTTGACGAGCAGCAGGCGCACGGCGGGTGCCAGATGGGCGGTGAGGCGGCCGGTGTAGTCGACCTGGCAACGCGCGACGAGCAGGCGCACGAGCGGCAGGGTAGCGAGCCGGGGTGGTCGGCACAGCAGACGCTCGCTGGGAGGGCGCCGGCGCGTCCGTGCCTCGTGGCAGACTTCGACGGTCGGCGCCGCCCGCGTCGACCGCCGTCCACCACCTGCCGACCAGGAGCGTCATGACCCGCGATTTCACCCGCGTCGGCGTCGTCGGACTGGGCACGATGGGGGCCGGCATCGCCGAGGTGTTCGCGCGGCACGGCTATGACGTGGTGGGGGTCGAGCGCACCGACGAGCTGTGCGAGCGCGGCCTGGGACACGTGCGGCACTCCACCGACCGGGCGGTCGAGCGCGGCAAGCTCGACGAGTCGGCGCAGCTGTCGCTGATGGAGCGCATCACGATCTCGACCGACCTGGCCGACCTGGCCGGATGCCAGCTGGTGGTCGAGGCGATCGTCGAGCGGCTGGACCTGAAGTGCTCGGTCTTCGCCACCCTGGACGAGGTCGTCGCCGCGGACGCGGTCCTGGCCACCAACACCTCGTCGCTGTCGGTCACCGAGATCTCGGCCGCCACGTCGCACCCGCACCGAGTGGTCGGGCTGCACTTCTTCAACCCCGCCCCGGTGCAGGCGTTCGTCGAGGTCGTGCGCACCGTCGTCACCGACCCCGAGGTGGTCGAGGACGTGCTAACCCTCGCCAGCAAGCTGGGCAAGAACCCGGTGGTCGCGGGGGACCGGGCCGGCTTCATCGCCAACGCGCTGCTCTTCGGCTACCTCAACCACGCCGCGTCGATGTACGAGAGCCGCTACGCCACCCGTGCGGACCTCGACGCCGCGATGCGGCTCGGTTGCGGCTACCCGATGGGGCCACTGGCGCTGCTCGACCTGATCGGGCTCGACACGGCGTACGAGATCCTCGAGACGATGTACCGGCAAGGCCGCGACCGGCTGCACGCGCCGGCGCCGGTCTTGAAGCAGATGGTCACCGCTGGCCTGCTTGGTCGCAAGACCGGCCGCGGCTTCTACACCTACGAGGCGCCCGACTCCCCGGTGGTCGTCGACGACGCGGAGACGCCTGGTCGCCAGCAGGAGCCGCGGCTGCGGCGCCCGGTCGGTCGGGTCGGAGTGGTCGGCACCGGCACGATGGCCACCGGAGTGGTCGAGGTCGTCGCGCGCGGCGGCTTCGACGTCGTCTACGTCGGTCGCACGCAGGACAAGGTCGACACCCTCGCGGCCGCCGTCGCCCACTCGCTCGACCGGGCCGTGGAGCGGGGGGATCTCGACGAGGCGGCCAGGGGCGACGCGTTGAGCCGGCTCACCGGCACCGCCAACCTCGACGACCTGCGCGGCGTCGACCTCGTCGTCGAAGCGGTCGCCGAGTCGCTGCCGGTCAAGAAGGCGTTGTTCGCACAGCTCGACCAGACATGTCCCGAGGCGATTCTGACCACGACCACCAGCTCGCTGCCGGTCATCGAGTGTGCCAGCGCCACCAGCCGCCCCGGCGACGTCGTCGGGCTGCACTTCTTCAACCCCGCGCCACGGATGCGGCTGGTGGAGGTGGTGTCGACCGTCACCACCGACCCCGACGTGGCGGAGACCGCGCGCGCGTTCGTCGCCGTCCTGGGCCGCACCGCTGTCTCCTGCGGCGACCGGGCGGGGTTCGTCGTCAACGCGTTGCTGTTCCCCTACCTCAACGACGCCGTACGCATGCTCGAGATGCACTACGCGACCGCCGACGAGGTGGACACCGCCATGAAGGAGGGCTGCCGGCTGCCGATGGGGCCCTTCGAGCTGCTCGACGTGGTGGGCAACGACGTGGCGCTGGCCATCCAGCGCTCCTTGTACGAGGAGTTCCGCGAGCCGGGCTTCGCCCCGGCACCGCTGCTCGAGCACCTGGTGACGGCTGGCTACCTCGGGCGCAAGAGCGGTCGGGGGTTCCGAGACCATGTGCGCCGCTGAGGGCGGGGCCACGGGCGAGGGGCGATTCCGGTGAGCCGGCGGCGGCCGCGCCGGCGTACCGCTCCGGCGGCTGCGGTGGCCTCGCACACCGTGCCGACCGAGCAGCACCGCGACGGCACCTGGCACGTGCGGCGGGTGACCGGATCGGCCGCCACCAAGGCGTACCGCTGCCCTGGCTGCCAACAGCTCATCGCGCCGGCCACCCCGCACGTCGTGGCCTGGCCCCAGGTGCCGGCAGACTTCGCGGCCACCGACGGGCTCGACGAACGGCGGCACTGGCACACCGGCTGTTGGAACGCGCGTGCGCGGGGTCGCTGAGCGCCGGCCGCACGAGGCGGTGCGGTCGTGACGAAGGGCCACCCGATCCGGGGTAGTTCCGTGTTGCCGGCGCGGCGCGACCCCGTCTCCCTGCACACCGCCGACGGGCTCACGCTCGTCGGGGAGCTGGCCCGACCGGCCGAGGCCGAGCCGGTCGCCACGATGATCTGCCTGCACCCGCTGCCCACCCACGGCGGCATGATGGACAGCCACGTCTTCCGCAAGGCCGCCTACCGGCTGCCCGCCCTGGCCGGCATCGCCGTCCTGCGGTTCAACACCCGAGGCACCGCGAGCGTGCAGGGCACCAGCGAGGGCGCCTTCGACGAAGCCCGGGCCGAGCGCTTCGACGTCGCCGCCGCCATCGAGTACGCCGAGTTCCATGACCTACCGGACCCGTGGCTGGTCGGCTGGTCCTTCGGCACCGACCTGGCGCTCAAGCACGGGCTCGACGACGCCGTCTGCGGGGCGGTGCTGCTCTCGCCACCGCTGCGTTACTGCACCGAAGCCGAGCTGGACCGCTGGGCCGAGGACGGCCGGCCGGTGCTCGTCCTGGTGCCCGAGCACGACGACTTCTTGCCCCCGCCACGGGCTCGCGAGCGATTCGCGCGCGTGCCACAGGCGGAGGTGATCGCCGTCGCGGGCGCCAAGCACCTGTGGGTCGGGCACACCGAACGCGCCCTCGACGAGATCGTCACCCGGCTGGCGCCCTCGGTTCGCGTGCCGTTGCCGCGGACATGGACCGGGCCGATGCAGACCGCGGACAGCTCGGCCTACGCCGACCGCAGCGGTGCGGTCTTCGACTCGCCGGCTCCGCCGCCGAGCACGCCGCGTTGAGCCGTCCGGCCGCGGACCCGGCGGGGGTTACTCCGCCGCGCTCTCGGAGGCCGGCTGGGTCGACTCCGGTGAGGTCTGGCCGGCCGACAGGTCGGCGCCGGCGAAGTTGGCGACGATGTCACGCAGCTGCGCCAGCTGCGCCACGATCCCGTCCCGCCGCCGCTGGACGTGGTCGAGCTCGGCCCGCGCCTGGGTCGACTGGCGCTCCAGGTCGGCGTTGGTCTGGGCGATGAGCTGCTCCGCCTGGCGCCTGGCCGAGTTGATGATCTGCTCGGCTTCCCGCCGGGCCCGGCTCACCGCGCGCTCGGCTTCGGTGCTGGCCTCCTCGCGGTTCTTGGTGGCCTGCTCGATCGCCGCCTTCGCCCGCTGCTCGGCCGCGGTGGCCCGCTGCTCGGCCTCGGTGACGAGCCCACGGGTCTCCTCCATCGCCGAGGTGTGGGTGTCTTGGGCCTCCTTCGACAGCCGCTCGCGCTCGACCGCCAGGACGCGGCGCGCCTCGCTGACCTCCCGGTCGGCCGAGGCGCGCACCTGCTCGGCCTCCCGCCTGGCGCTCGTACGGACGGCGTCGGACTCCTGCTCGGCGGCCAGCCGGTGCTGCTCGGCCTGCCGGGCTGCCGAAGCGACGAGGTCGCGGGCCTCCGCGTCGGCGGCGGACCGCTGGTCGCCGAGCTGGCGCTCGGCGCGCTTGCGTGCCTCGTCGAGCTCACGCAGCTGCACCATCCGCAGATCGTCTGCCTCGGCGAGTGCATCGGCGCGCGCACGCGACGCGTCCCGCTCGCTCAACCGACGCAGCTCCTCGGCCTGCTCGGTGGCGCAGCGCATCACCTCGTCTGCCTGTTGCTCGGCCAGCGCCAGCAGCTCGGCGGCGTGGGTTCCCAAGCCGGCGTAGCTGGGCGCCTTCGTCTCGGCGAGCCGGCGCCGCAGCCCTTCCACCTCGGTCTCGAGGGTGCCGAGCCGGCCCCGCAAGAAGGTGAGCTCGCCCTCCGCATCACCACTGCGGCGCACATGGTCGCGCACCCACTCGTCGACGGTCGCCCGGTCGTAGCCGCCGCGGCGCGCCGCCGGGAACTGGGGTGCTGCCACGGGCGCCGGACCGGACCTGGCCGCCGGCGCCGGCACCGGCTGGGCCACAGGCGCCGGCGCCGGCCGCGACGGCGAAGGATCCGGTCGCCGCGACTCGGCCGGCGCGGGCGAGGCGGTGGGTGAGGGTGCCTGCTGCTGCTGCTGCTGCTGCTGCTGGGGCGCCGACGCCGGCTTCTCCGGCGGCACGTCGGGCATCTCGAACTGCTGCGTGGCCTCGGCGTCCTCGGGCTCGGCCGCGGACTCGAAGATGGACAAACCCTGGTCGGCCATGTGCGACCCGCTCCTCGCGCTCGGGCGTGGCGGCCCGGCGGCTGCCGGGACCAGGTCCGACGTTACTCGCGCGCGCTCAGCTACCGCGGAACCGGTTGATGGCTTCGGCGTGGCGGTCCCTCTTGTCCCGATTTCGTACGCCTAGGCCCTCTTCCGGTGCCAGGCACAGCACCCCGACCTTGCCCTGGTGGAGGTTGTGGTGGACCTCCCACGCGGCCTGTCCGGTCTGTTCCAGCGGATAGGTCTTGGACAGCGTGGGGTGCACCAGGCCCTTGGCGACGAGCCGGTTCGCCTCCCACGCCTCGCGGTAGTTGGCGAAGTGCGAGCCGATGATCCGCTTCAGGTTCATCCACAGGTAGCGGTTGTCGTACTCGTGCCAGAAGCCGGACGTCGAGGCACAGGTGACGATCGTGCCGCCCTTGCGGGCCACGTAGGTCGAGGCGCCGAACGTCTCCCGGCCGGGGTGCTCGAACACGATGTCGGGATCCTCCCCGCCGGTGAGCTCGCGGATGCGGGCACCGAGGCGCCGCCACTCCCGGGTGTCCTGGGTGTGCTCGTCGGACCAGAACGCGTACCCCTCGGCGCGCCGGTCGATGATGAGCTCGGCGCCCATGGCGCGGCACAGGTCGGCCTTCTCCGGTGAGCTGACCACGCAGACCGGCACCGCACCCCCGTTGAGCGTCAGCTGGGTGGCGTACCCGCCGAGCCCGCCCGAGGCGCCCCAGATCAGCACGGTGTCGCCCTGCTTGAGGTCGGCGCCGTTGCGCGAGACGAGCTGGCGGTACGCGGTGGAGTTCACCAGACCGAGGCACGCCGCCTCCTCCCAGGTGAGGTGGTCCGGCTTGGGCATCAGCTGGTTCGCCTTGACCACGGCGACCTCGGCCAGGCCGCCGAAGTTCGTCTCGAAGCCCCAGATGCGCTGCTCGGGGTCGAGCAGCGTGTCGTCGTGGCCGTCGGAGTGCTCGAGCTCGACCGACAGACAGTGCGCCACGACCTCGGCACCCGGCTGCCACACGTGCACGCCCGGACCGGTACGCAGCACCACGCCGGCCAGGTCGGAGCCGACCACGTGGTACGGCAGGTCGTGACGCGCTGCGATCGGAGACAGTCGGCCGTACCGCTCGAGGAAGCCGAAGGTCGACACCGGCTCGAAGAGCGAGGTCCACACCGTGTTGTAGTTGACGGCGCTGGCCATGACCGCCACCAGGGCCTCGCCGGGGGCCAGCTCGGGCACCGGCACCTCGTCGACGTGCAGGCTGGCGCGGGGGTCCTTCTCGGCAGTGGGCAGGCCGTCGAACATCGCCGTCTCGTCCTTGCGTACGCAGACTCCCCGGTAGGTCTGCGGCACCGGCAACGCCGCGAAGTCCTCGGCTCGGGCCTCCGGCGACTCGAGCGCGGCCAGGATGTCCTTCACGACTGCCCCGGCTCGGGGGCTGGCTCGACGAGCTCGATGAGCACCCCGCCGGCGCTCTTGGGGTGCACGAAGTTGATCCGGCTGCCGCCGGTGCCGCGCCGCGATTCGTCGTAGAGCAGCTGCACGCCGCGGTCGCGCAGCACCTGCGAGACCTGCTCGATGTCGCTGACGCGGTACGCCAGCTGCTGGATGCCGGGGCCGCGCCGGGACAAGAAGGCGCCGATCGGCGAGTCGGGTCGCAGCGGTGCCATGAGCTGGAGCATGGCGTCGGACTCGCCGACGGCCAGCATCGCCTCGCGCATCCCCTGCTCCTCGTTGACCTCCTCGTGCACCGCCCGCAGGCCGAAGGTCGAGGCGTAGAACCCCAGGGCCTCGTCAAGGTCGGGTACGGCGATGCCGACGTGGTCGATCGCGATGAGCAGGTGTTCGGGGACCATGGCATGGCTCCTGGGTCGTCGGACCGGCGGGCCGCGGCGGACGCAACCGGGCTGCGGAGGACATGCTGCCGCGTCGCGGCCGCACCGGCCGTACCGGGTGGCGCCCGGACCGGCCCCATCACGAGCCCGGCGCTCGCGTCGGTGCCGCTCGGTAGGGTTGGGTCCGACGCCGCGGCCCCGCAGAGTCCGGCCCGCCGCCGGCGTCCGGCTCGCCGCCGGCGTCCGGCTCGCCGTCTCGAAGGAGGCCCTCATGTCCGGTTCTGTTCTCGTCGCGGGTGCGCGCACCCCCATCGGGCGGTTGCTCGGCGGGCTGAAGGACTTCTCCGCCGCCGACCTCGGCGGGTTCGCGATCAAGGCCGCGCTCGAGCGGGCCGGGGTCGCGCCCGACCAGGTGGACATGGTCGTGATGGGTCAGGTGCTGCAGGCTGGGGCGGGCCAGATCCCGGCCCGCCAGGCCGCCGCCAAGGCGGGCATCCCGATGAGCGTGCCGGCGCTCACCGTCAACAAGGTGTGCCTGTCCGGCATCAACGCGATCGCGGTCGCCGACCAGATGATCCGCTGCGGCGAGGCCGAGGTGGTGGTGGCCGGTGGCATGGAGTCGATGACCAACGCACCGCACTACCTGCCCGGCTCCCGGGTCGGTGTCAAGTACGGCGACGCGACCCTGGTCGACTCGATGGCGCACGACGGGTTGTGGGACCCCTTCACCGACCAGGCGATGGGCAAGCTGACCGAGCAGTGCAACGCCGAGGGCCGGCAGAATTCGCGCGCGGAGCAGGACGCGTACGCCGCCCGCTCGCACCAGCGGGCCGCCGAGGCGTGGAAGAATGGTGTCTTCGACGACGAGGTGGTGACCGTCGAGGTGCCCAGCCGCCGAGGCGACCCGACGTACGTCAGCACCGACGAAGGCATCCGCGGCGACACCACCACCGACTCCCTGGCTCGGCTGCGGCCGGCGTTCGACCCGCAGGGCACCATCACCGCCGGGTCGGCATCGCAGATCTCCGACGGCGCCTGCGCGGTCGTCGTGACGAGCGAGCAGAAGGCCGCCTCGCTCGGCTTGTCGTGGCTCGCCGAGATCGGCGCGTACGGCACGGTCGCCGGTCCCGACTCGACCCTGCAGCTGCAACCCGCCCGGGCCATCGCCAAGGCGTGCGACAAGGAGGGCATCGACCCCGCCGACCTGGACGTCGTGGAGATCAACGAGGCGTTCGCCGCGGTGGGCATCGCCAGTGCGACCGAGCTCGGCCTCGACGAGGACAAGGTCAACGTCAACGGCGGCGCCATCGCGCTGGGCCACCCGATCGGCATGAGTGGTGCCCGCGTGGTGCTCCACGTCGCCCTCGAGCTGGCTCGTCGTGGCGGCGGCACCGGCGCGGCGGCACTGTGCGGCGGAGGCGGCCAGGGCGACGCCCTCGTCGTGCGAGTGCCCGCACCCAACGCCTGATTCCCATCGTCGTGCCGCCGACCTCCAGGTCCTCGACCGCCCGGACCGCCGCCCCGTCGGCTCTCACGTCCGCAGCCGCTCCACCGCCTGCCAGGTCCACCGGGCGCTCGTCCGGGTCGGTGCACGAGCTTGTCGAGCGGGCACGAGAAGGCGACCCACGCGCCGTGGCCCGGCTCATCTCCTTGGTCGAGGACGCCTCGCCGCGGCTGCGCGAGGTCAGCGCGCTGCTCGCCCCGCACACCGGCGGCGCCCGGGTGGTCGGCATCACCGGCTCTCCGGGGGTGGGCAAGTCGACGTCGACCTCGGCCCTTGTCACGGCCCTGCGTGCGGCCGGCAAGCGGGTCGGGGTACTGGCCGTCGACCCGTCGTCACCGTTCACCGGTGGCGCGCTGCTCGGGGACCGGGTCCGCATGCAAGAGCACGCCACCGACCGCCAGGTCTTCATCCGTTCGATGGCCAGCCGAGGGCACCTCGGCGGGCTGGCCTGGGCCACGCCGCAGGCGCTGCGGGTGCTGGACGCGGCCGGCTGCGACGTCGTGCTCGTCGAGACTGTCGGGGTCGGCCAGTCGGAGGTCGACGTCGCCGGGCTGGCCGACACCACCATGGTGCTGCTGGCTCCCGGCGCCGGCGACGGGATCCAGGCCGCCAAGGCCGGCATCCTGGAGGTCGGGGATGTCTTCTGCGTCAACAAGGCCGACCGCGACGGTGCCGACCAGGTGGTGCGCGACCTGCGGGGCATGATCGCGCTGGCGGACCGACCGCCTGGCGGGTGGCGACCCACCATGGTCAAGACGGTGGCGTCGCGCGGTGAGGGGATCGACGACCTCGTGTCGGCGTTGGACAAACACCGTGGCTGGATGGTCGAGCACGGTGAGCTGCGTCGGCGTCGGGAGCGGCGAGCGCGCGACGAGATCGAGGCCATCGCGGTGACGACGATGCGCCAGCGGTTCGCCGACGTACGCGGCGACGCCCGCCTCGACGGACTCGCCGCAGATGTCGTGGCCGGCGAGACCGACCCATACACCGCGGCCGACACCGTGCTGGCGGACGTGCAGCAACACGGCTGACCGTTGTCTTCGGCCAGGGGTGTCGGGCAGCCGTCGGCCAGCGGTCAGGCGGCTGCCAGGCGACCGTCGTTGTCGTGGATGAGCCCCTTGGCGAGAGCCCAGGTCAGCACCTGGTCGAACCGTTGCTCGTCCCAGTAGGCGGCACCTACCCGACGACTCAGTTCGTCCGGGGTCGCCGGGCCCTCGGCCTGCAGGGCGCGGACCACCTGCTCGGCCTCTCGCTGCCGTCGGCGCCCTCCGGTCAGCTCGGTGCTCGATTGGGGGGGTTGCTTGGGCATGGGGACTCCTCGTCCAGTGCAGGGAAGGATGCGGCCGGTCCGGGTCAGGCAGGGGCAGGCTCCCGCTCCTCACCGGGGTCTCAGCGTCTTCCGCGGTCAGCGGCTTGGCAATGCTCTCCAGGGACTGCTGCTCGGCCTTGACGCCCAGGAACGCCGCGATGAGGCCGCCGCCAATCATAAGGGCCGCACCGATGTAGTAGCCGGCCGCGATCAACGTGATGTCCTTGGAGCCAGACGCGTTCTCGATCAGCTTGCCGAACAGCAGTGGGCCGGAGGTGCCGCCCACCGCGGTGCCGATGGCGTAGAAGAAGGCGATGCACAGCGCCCGCGTCTCCATCGGGAACACCTCACTGGCGGTCAGGTACGCCGAGCTGGCTCCCGCCGAGGCGAAGAAGAACACCACCATACCGAAGATGGTCAGTGTCATGGCCGTCAGCCCGCCCGAGGCTGAATCCGGCGATCGCCAGCAGCACGTCGGCGAGTCGCTGCTCTGTCGGTGGCCCGGTGCGGTAGACAGATCGTGACGAAGTGTGCCGTCACCCCTGGGTGGCGCGACGAGAGCGACAGTGGGCGCGGGCTGGGTGGGAGGAGCACGGTGGTCGACACCGTCAAGCGGGGACTCGTGCTCCTCCTCGTGGCGTTCTTCCTCTACTGGGCACTTAGCCAGCCCGCTCAGTTCGCCGACGCCGTGGCCAGGCTCTCCGAGGGCATCGGCAGCGTGTTGTCGGCCATCGGGCGGCTCTTCGAGAGCCTGCTGCGCCGGCTGGGCTGAGTCCGCGGTGTGGGTCCGGGCGAGCGCGTGGCTGGCGCAGCTGTGGCCCGGTCACGACGTCACGGCGACCCTCGACGACAACGAGGGCATCTGGGACGTCGTACGGCGACACCGGGTGGTGCTGGTGGGACCGCTCGTCGTGGCCTTCGTCGGGCTGGCCGTGTGTTTGGCGCCGGGTTGGCCCGACGTCACCAATCTGGTGGGGCTCGCCATGTTGGCGTGGGCGGCGTGGCAGGTGGCTCTGCACCACACTGACCGGTTCGTCATCACCAACCACCGGGTCTTTCGAGTGCGCGGGGTGCTGCACCGCTCCCGGGCGTCGATGCCCATCCGCCGCGTCCTCGACATCACGGTGCACAAGCCGCTGCTGGGGTTGCTCGCGGGTTATGGGCACTTCGTCTTCGAGTCCGCCGCGCAGGAGCAGGGGCTGCGCGAGATCCGTTACGTCGGGCGGCCCGACGAGCGCGAACGCACCATCCAGCGGCTCATCCACCAAGGGCGCGAACACTCGGCGTCCGACGAGCCGCGGGTGACACCGGGACCTGAGGGCGGCCACTGCCGGGGATGCCGTTGCGACGAGCGGTTTGGGTCGAGGGGGTCACCGGGGCCGGCGGAGTCATCGGGGCGCGAACCGTCGGGTCGTGACTCGGCCGGTCAGCGGTCAACGGGTGAGGGGTCAGCGAGTCAGGGGTCAGCAGGTCAGGGGTCAGCGAGTCAGGGGTCAGCAGGTCAGGGGTCAGCAGGTCAGGAGTCGTGGGGTCAAGGATCATCGGGTGCGGGGTCGACTGCCCGAGACTGGTCGAGCCAGGGCCGGTCGAACCCGGGGGAGGACACGCAGCCGTACTCGTGGAGCACCACGGGAGGATGACTTAACCAACGCCGCGCGCTGCTCGATAATCTCTCGACCGTGCCCGCTCTGCCGTTCGACCCGATCGAGGAGGCGGCGCGGCACTGGGCGGACCGCTGGGGCGGGGTAGAGCAGATGCGGGCGGTCACCTCGGTGATGCGTGCACACCAGCTGCTGCTCACCGAGCTGGACCAGCGCCTGCGGTGTCACGACCTCAGCTTCGCCGCGTACGAGGCCCTGGTGCTGTTGACCTTCTCTCGGCATGGGTCGCTGCCGCTGGGCAAGATGGGGCAACGCCTGCAGGTGCATCCCACGTCGGTGACCAGCATCGTGCGGCGTCTGGTGGTTGCCGGCTATGTCGAGCGCCGGCGTCATCCCTCGGACGGGCGGGCCACCCTCGCCGTCCTCACCGAGGCCGGGCGTGAGGTGGTCGAGGCGGCGACCGCGGACCTGGTTGCCGCCGACTTCGGGCTGGGCGCGCTCGACGAGTCCGGCCTGGGCGGGCTGACTGAGGCGTTGCGCCAGGTGCGGCGGGCGGCCGGCGACTTCTGACCAGCCGCCTCGCCGCGGCCGGCCGCGGTCGCGAGTTGTCGGTGTGCAGTCGGGTGGGAGCACGCGGAGGCGCTGACAACTCGGCTGGCGGACCGGGTACGACGGCCAAACACGCCGGTCCGATATAGTAGGACGTCCTAGTATTACCGCCAGGACGTCCACCCAGGAGGTAATGCCGTGCCCGCCCAGCCCCCGTCGGACCCCGCAGACGGTCGAGCCCGCTGGCAGGCGCGCTACGACGGCTCCCAGGTGCGTGACGCCGACTTCACCACCTTGTCCGGGCTCGACGTCGACCCGGTGTACGGCCCCGCCGACGAGTCGCAAGTGCCCGACTTCGAGCGAATCGGCTGGCCGGGGGAGTTTCCCTTCACCCGTGGCCTGTACGCAACCGGCTACCGGGGGCGGCCGTGGACGATTCGTCAGTTTGCCGGCTTCGGCAACGCCCGCCAGACCAACGAGCGCTATCGGATGATCCTGGCCGCCGGCGGTGGTGGGCTGTCGGTGGCGTTCGACATGCCGACGCTGATGGGGCGCGACTCCGACGAGCCGCAGTCGCTCGGTGAGGTCGGCCACTGCGGCGTCGCCATCGACTCCGCCGCTGACATGGACGTACTCTTCGCCGACATCCCGCTGGCCGACGTGACCACGTCGATGACGATCTCGGGTCCGGCGGTGCCGGTGTTCTGCATGTACCTGGTCGCCGCCGAGCGACAAGGCGCTGATGTCCGGCGGCTCAACGGCACGCTGCAGACCGACATCTTCAAGGAGTACATCGCGCAGAAGGAGTGGCTCTTCACACCCGAGCCGCATCTGCGCCTGATCGGTGACCTGATGGAGTACTGCGCACACGAAATCCCGGCGTACAAGCCGTTGAGCGTCTCCGGTTACCACATCCGCGAGGCCGGCTCCACCGCCGCCCAGGAGCTGGCCTACACGCTGGCCGACGGGTTCGGGTACGTCGAGCTCGGCCTGTCCCGGGGCCTCGCCATCGACTCGTTCGCCCCCGGGCTGTCCTTCTTCTTCGACGCCCACCTCGACTTTTTCGAGGAGATCGCCAAGTTCCGGGCCGCCCGACGCATCTGGGCCCGCTGGATGCGCGACGTCTACGGCGCCACCAGCGCGAAGTCGCAGTGGCTGCGATTCCACACTCAGACCGCCGGGGTGTCGCTGACCGCCCAGCAGCCGTACAACAACGTGGTGCGGACCGCGGTCGAGGCGCTGGCCGCCGTGCTGGGCGGCACGAACTCCCTGCACACCAACGCCCTCGACGAGACGCTCGCGCTGCCCAGCGAGCGGGCGGCCGAGATCGCGCTGCGCACCCAGCAGGTGCTGGCCGAGGAGACCGGTGTCCTCAACGTCGCCGACCCGCTGGGCGGCTCGTGGTACGTCGAGGCCCTGACCGACCGGCTGGAAGCCGAGGCCGAGCAGATCTTCGACCGGATCCGGGCGATGGGCGGCGGCGACGAGGCGGAGCACCCGATCGGCCCGATGACCTCCGGCATCCTTCGTGGGATCGAGGACGGATGGTTCATGTCCGAGATCGCCGACGCCGCGTTCACCTACCAGACGGCGCTGGAGAAGGGCGACAAGTCGGTGGTCGGCGTCAACTGCCACACCGGCTCGGTCACCGACGACCTCGAGATCGTGCGCGTCAGCCACGAGGTCGAGACCGCGCAGGTGCACGAGCTCGGTAGCCGCCGTGACGCGCGTGACGAGGCGGCCGTGCGTGCGGCACTCGACACGATGACCGCGGTCGCTCGCGGCCAGGGCAACCTCATGCCCTCGATGCTGGCCGCGGTACGCCTGGAGGCCACCCTCGGCGAGATCTGCGGGGCACTACGCGAGCTGTGGGGCGAGTACCGCGAACCAGCCCGATTCTGAGGTCTTGCTGGCATCCGACCGGCTCCCGGTCGGCGTCGTGCCGAGGTTGCAGGCGGTGGACGCGTACCCGCGCGGCCACGCCAGACCGCCGGTCGGGAACAATGGGGCCCCATGAGCACGCCGTCGTTCTCCCGCCCCGGTGCCATCGACCTCTCCTCCCTGGCGCAACCCGCACCTGGCGCCGGCTCGGGTGCCGGTGGGGGCGCCGGCGCCTTTGTCGTCGACATCACCGAGGCCAGCTTCGCGGCCGATGTGGTCGAGGCGTCGATGCAGCACCTGGTCGTCCTCGCGCTGTGGTCGCCGCGCTCGCCCGGCAGTATCCGTACCACCGATCTCTTCGCCGGGCTCGCCGACGGGTACGAGGGGAGGTTCCTGCTGGCGCGAGCAGACGTCGACCAGCTGCCGCAGGTGGCGCAGGCGGTGGGCGCCCAAGGAGTGCCCTTCCTCGTCGCACTGTTGCGTGGGCAGCCGGTCGCTCAGATCCCGGGGACGAACGACGAGGCCGAGGCCCGCGAGATCCTCGACCAGCTCGTGCAGGCCGCGGTCGCCAACGGCATGAGCGGGCGAGCCCAGCCGCGCGCCGGACAGTCACCGCCACCGGAGGAGACGCAGGCCAGCGAGGATCCGCGCTTCGCCGAGGCGGATGCGGCGCTGGCGGCAGACGACCTGCCGGGTGCCATCGCGGCGTACAAGGCGCTCCTGGCCGCCGATCCCGCCGACCAGGAGCTGGCCGAACGGCTGGCCGGAGTCGAGCTGATGGCCCGCACCAGCGGCGTGGACGCCGACGCTGCCCGGCGGGAGGCGGCCGAGCGACCCGACGATGTCGCCGCGCAGGCGCTGGTGGCTGATCTGGACGTGCTGGGCGGACACGCCGACGACGCCTTCACCCGTCTCGTCGACACCGTCGCTCGTACGGCCGGCGACGATCGCGACCAGGCCCGGGCCCACCTGGTGTCGCTGTTCGCCGTCGTCGGCCAAGACGATCCCGCGGTCGCGGTGGCCCGCCGACGGCTGGCGACGGCACTGTTCTGAGCGACGCGGTCGGTGTGAGGCGGGTGCGACGGCCCATCGCTGGCGTCCTCGTGCTGCTCGTCGCCACGGTCGGCCTCCTCGCCGGGATCGCCGTGGCGGTGGTGCTCGGACCCGACAACCGCGTCACCACCGGCCCGCACCCGCTCGGCACCGACCAACGTGCCGTGGTCAGCCGACCCGAGGTGCTCGGCTGGGTGGGCCCCACGGTGACGATCACGGCCGAGGTGCCCGGTGCGCGACCGGTGTTCCTCGGCCTGGCCAACACCGTCGACGTCGCCGACTTCTTCGCCGGCACCGGTTACGAACGCGTCGACTCGCTGAGTCTGCCCTGGCAGGTGTCGACCACGACGGTCCGAGGGCAGCAAAACATCCCGGCCACGCCCCTGGCCGCCGACTGGTGGCTGGCCGCTAGCGCGGGTCGCGGTGGCGCTCAGATCACCGTCTCGCTGCCCGAGCAGACTGCGTCGCTGGCCGTGGTCGGGCTGGCCGGTGACCTTCGTGGCCTGCAGATCAGCGGCTCCTACGTCGTGCCCGGCGGATTCGGTACGGGGCTCGGGGTCGCCGTGCTGGCGGTCGGTGCCGGGACCGTCGGCTGGCTGCTGCGGCGTCCGGCACCGCCGGCGGAGGTCCTGCCGGCCGACGATCCGGCCGGGGATCCGGACGAGGAGCGGGTCGCGGATCGGGTCGCGGATCGGGTCGAGCTGCCCTTCGGGCGTCCGGTCGAGCCGGGGACGCCACGGTGAGCCGGCGACGCGCCGGGGCGCTCGTAGCCGTGCTCGTGACGCTCGTCTCGCTGCTCGACGCGTGTGCGCTGCCGTACCAGCGACGTTCGGACGATGCCTCCAAGATCGCGGTGACGCCAGCGGCCGCAACCGAGGTCTACGCGCGCTACACCCGGGTGCGTCGGGTCGCCCTGCGACTGTTGGACCCGCAGCCGCTCACCTCCATCGAGACCGGCCCGGTGCTCGCGATCGACGCCGGGGCGCTGCGGGTGGCCAGGCTGCTGCCCGTGGACGAGTCGGTCGAGCCCGGCCCGGATCTGCAGGACCTGCAGATCTTGCAGGTCCTGGCACCACGGCTGGGGGCATACCCGTTGTGGTTCGTCGCGGTCGTACGCGATGGGGTGCGCGGGCTGATCAAGGTGCAGATTTTCACCCGCCGAACGTCGGTGTCGACCTGGCAGCTGGTCGCCAGCCCCGAAACGCTGCCGTCGGTCCGCCTGCCCCGCTTCGCCGTCGACGCCGAGGGTGCGCTGACGCCGGTGGAGCCGGACGACGATGCTGGGCTGCCGCTGTCGCCGACGGCGGCCGTGCAGACGTACGTGGACACGCTCAACGCCACCGCCGCGGGCCAGCCGGGTACACCCGGGCCGGTCGTCCGCGACTCCTTCGTCACCCAGATGGCGGCGATCGCCCGGCGCCAGTCCGCGATCGAGGGAGTGCGGTTCGCGCAGCAGTGGCGGGCCGCGGCCGTCAGGTACGCCCTGCGTACCGCCGACGGCGGCGCGCTGGTCTTCGCCGACCTGCTGCGCGTCGACGCGTACGCGTTGAGCCCCGGCACCACGGTGAGCTGGCCGGCGGGCTCGGAGCAGAAGGCGTTCCTGCGTGGAAAGCTCTTCTCGGGCGGCCAGCTGTCCTACCTCCACCAGGTGCTGCTCTACCTGCCGGCGCAAGGCGGCAGGACCCGCGCGATCGGGCAGTACGGCGGGGTCGTCGACGCGTCCGGGGTATGAGCACCAGGTCCGCCACCCACCCGGCCGAGTGTGGTCGATAGCGACGTCGCGTACCGGCGTGTCGTGGTCACTTGTGACCACACGCGGGCCCGGTCGCGAGTCAGGGGAGTCGCGGGGGCGACGCGTTCTCCACGTAGGGCACCCCGTCTGGTCGCTCACGCAGGAAGGCCAGCAGCGCCGCAGTCGCGCGGGTGGCCCGCCGGGTGACCGTGTCGGTGTCGCACCAGCGTACGGCGGCGATCTCGGTCGGTTGCAAGGACAGGTGCCGAACCAGCGACGCATCATGCACGCCGAGGTCGAACACGAACACGCACGCGTCGTCCCAGCCGCGCCACGGGGCGAGCCAGTTGACGGTGAGCAGCCGCTCGGGCGCGACGTCGATCCCGAGCTCTTCGCCGACCTCGCGGACAACGCCCTCACGTGGTGACTCGCCGGGTTCGACGACCCCGCCGGGCAGGTCCCACTCGGCCTTGTACGTCAGCTCGCACAGCAGCACTCGGCCGGCGTGGTCGCGCACGAGCCCCTGGGCGATGACCCGCTTGGTGGGCAGCCCGGCGTTGAGCAGGGCGATGAAGCCGTCTCGGCTGTGCGGGTCTGGGTCGCCTCGCAAGCACGCCACCAGCACCTGGTCGCCACCAGCGGGCCCAGCTCCGCGGAGCACCCCTTCGCGGCGCAGTCCGGCGAGTGCGGCGGTGCGCAGCGTGCGCAGGTCTCCCGAGGGCACCCGGGCCTGCACCCGCGTGAGGCCGAGCTCGGCGAAGCTCCGCTCGACGGCCAGCCGCAGGCCCCGTCGCTCCGCGTCGAGGTCGGAGCCCGACCACGAGAGGTCACCGCCGTCGGCGCCGACCGGATCGCGCCGGCCGGCGCCGACGACCTGCGCACCACGGAGCACGTCCCAGCGCATCGGGCCCGCCCATGTGGCACCGCGACGTACCGAACCCGCCGGCGCCGAGCCCGAAGCCGCTGGCGCCGAGCCCGAACCCGCCGGCGCCGAGCCCGAAGCCCGCGGAGTCAAAGGCGTGAGCGGGCACAGCGTGACCGGCTCGCGCTCGCTCAGCGCGACACCTACGCGCCCTGTGACGGCTCGGTGACGCCACCGTCGCGCTGCCTCGCAGCCGGGGAGGCGGGAGCAGGCGGTGCCGCGTCGGCCGGGACGTGCCGCAGCCACAGCGTGCCAAGGGGCGGCAATCGCAGCCGGACCGAGGCCGACCGGCCGTGCCAAGGGTCGTGGGTGGCCTCGACCGAGCCGAGGTTGCCGACACCGGAACCGCCGTAGGTCTCGGCGTCGGTGTTGACGACCTCGCGCCAGGTGCCGGTCGCCGGCAGCCCCAGCCGGTAGTCCTCGTGCGGTACGGCGGCGAAGTTGGCGACGCACACCAGCGGGCCGTCCGGCCCGGAGCGCACGAAGCTGAGCACGTCGTTGCTGGCGTCGTTGGCGTCGATCCAGGAGAACCCTGCTGGGTCGGAGTCACTCGCCCACAGCGCGGCGGTGTCGCGGTAGGTGGAGTTGAGGTCGGTCACGAGGCGCTGCAGGCCGGCATGGCCCTGGTCGTCGAGCAGGCCCCAGTCGAGCTCGCGTTCCTCCGACCACTCACGCTCCTGCCCGATCTCGATGCCCATGAACACCAGCTGCTTGCCCGGGTGAGCCCACATGTAGGCCAGGTACGCCCGCACCGTCGCCAGCTGCTGCCAGCGGTCGCCGGGCATCTTGCCCAGCAGGGAGCGCTTGCCGTGCACGACCTCGTCGTGGCTGAGCGGCAGCACGAAGTTCTCGGTGTAGACGTACATCATCGAGAACGTCATCTGGTGGTGGTGGTACTGCCGGTAGATCGGCTCCTGCGAGACGTAGCCCAGCGAGTCGTGCATCCAGCCCATGTTCCACTTGAACCCGAACCCGAGGCCGCCCAGATGGGTGGGCCGGGTGACACCGGGCCACGACGTCGACTCCTCCGCGATCGTGGTGATGCCGGGTACGCGCCGAAAGCAGGTCGCGTTCATCTCCTGCAAGAACGCCACCGCCTCGAGGTTCTCCCGGCCGCCGTACTGGTTCGGCAGCCACTCGCCGTCCGGGCGGGCGTAGTCGAGGTAGAGCATCGAGGCGACCGCGTCGACCCGCAGCGCGTCGATGTGGAACTCCTGCAGCCAGTAGACGGCGTTGGCCACCAAGAAGTTGCGCACCTGGGGGCGCCCGTAGTCGAAGATGTAGGTACCCCACTCGGTGTGCTCGCCACGGCGCGGGTCGGGATGCTCGTAGAGTGCCGTGCCGTCGAAGCGACCGAGCGACCACGAGTCCTTGGGGAAGTGGGCCGGCACCCAGTCGAGGATGACGCCGATCCCGGCGGCGTGGAACGCGTCGACGAGTGCCCTGAAGTCGTCCGGCTCCCCGAGCCGGGTGGTGGGTGCGTAGTAGCCGCTCACCTGGTAACCCCAGGAACCGCCAAACGGGTGCTCCATGACGGGCAGCAGCTCGACGTGGGTGAAGCCGGCCGCCACGACGTAGTCGACGAGCTCGGTGGCCAGGTCGCGGTAGCTGCGACCGCGCCGCCACGAGGCCAGGTGCACCTCGTAGATGCTCATCGGCGCGCTGTGCCACTGGGTCTGCTCTCGCCGCGCCAGCCACTCGGCGTCATCCCACTCGTACCGGCTGACGGTGACCTTCGACGCCGTCTCGGGGGGGTGCTGCGCGGCCCGGGCCAGCGGGTCGGCCTTGGTGCGTCGGTGCCCGTCCTGGCCCAGGACGTCGAACTTGTAGAGGGCGCCCTCGCCGAGACCGGGGACGAACAGCTCCCACACCCCGCTGGAGCCGAGCGACCGCATGGCCGAGAGCAGGGGATTCCAGCCGTTGAAGTCGCCGACCACCGACACGGCGCGGGCGTTGGGCGCCCAGACCGCGAACGAGGTGCCGGTAATGGTGCCGCTGGGGGCGTCGTAGTGGCGCACGTGCGCGCCCAGCACCGTCCACAGCTGCTCGTGGCGACCTTCGCCGATCAGGTGGATGTCGATCTCGCCGAGGGTGGGCCAGAAGCGGTAGGCGTCGTCCTGCTGGTGCTCGGCGCCGTCGGCGTAGGCCACCCGCAGCCGGTAGTCGATCGTGTCGGGCGCGTCGAGCACTCCCGTCCACACGCCCCCGTGCTCGTGCTCGAGGCGCACCTCACCGCCCGCGTGCTCGACGACGACGCTGCTGGCCATCGGCCGCAGCGCCCGGATCGTGAGCTGCCCGGCGTGCGGGTGTGGGCCGAGCACGGCGTGCGGGTCGCGGTGGCGGCCTGACGCCACGGCGTCCAGCACGTGGGACTCGACCGGCGCCGGTCGCTGCGCCTTGGACGTCATGTCTGCTCCTCCTCGGCGACGAGCCGGGACACCGCACCCAAGGGGATGGCCACCCAGGTCGGGCGGTTGCGCGTCTCGTACACAACCTCGTACACGGCCTTGTCGATCTCGTACGCCCGCAGCAGCACCCGGTCGGCCTCCGGGTCGCCACCGGCACCACCGACGGCACCGGCACCGCCCACGGCACCGGCCTCGCGCTCGTGGTCGGTCGCGTCCGGCTCGGCGTAACCGGCGAGGAAGGCTTCCCGGTTGCGGGTCACCCACTCGAGCGTGCGGTGCTGCACCTGCGGGGAGTCGTCGAACTGCAGCGACATCGAGTGCGCGGCATAGTCCAGCGAGCGCAGCATGCCGGCCACGTCGCGCAGCGGCGAGTCGAGGGCGGTGCGCTCGCGGATCGGGGCAGCGGGTTCGCCCTCCAGGTCGATCACCCGCCACCCGTCCACGTCCCGCAGTACCTGGCCGAGGTGGAAGTCACCGTGCACGCGTTGCACCAGGTGACCAGAAGCAAGCGCCTCGACCGCGTCGTAGCAGCGGTGCAGCACCGGCGCCTGCGGCTCGAGCCGTGGCGCGATCGCCACGGCGTCGTGGAGCCGGCCGTGCAGCCGGGCGGCCAGCGCGGACAGGTCGTGGGCGGACCACGTGCGGGTGTCCAGGGCCTGGGCGAGCGCCTCGTGCAGGGCGGCGGTGGTGCGTCCGAGCCGCTGCGCCTCGCCCGCGAAGTCGCCTCCGACCTCGTCGGCGTAGAGGTCGCCCTCGTTGAGCAGGTCACGCACGCTGGTACGGGCGTAGGTCCAGCCGTCGACGGCCGTGCGCAGGAAGTCCTGCAGCATGGCCAGGTCGACCCCGGGCACCGGGCCGTCGTCGGGGGTGCGGATCCACCCGCGCAGCGGGGCCACCACCCCGAGGCCGGCGTCGGGGGCCTGTTCGGTGCGCGCGGCGAGCCGGGCGATCGCGGCGTGCACCTCGATGTCGGGGTTGTGGCCGGGCTCGACCTTGCGAAAGATCTTCAGCAGCAGGTCGGCGCCGATCACCACCGAGGTGTTCGACTGCTCACCGGTGAGCAGCCGCGGGCCGGCAGCCTCGTCGAGCCGCACCACGCCGGTGGTGTGGTGCTCCAGCCCCGCCAGCGCCTCGCCGACGAACCCCTGCGTCAGCAGGGCCAGGGCGGCGGCGTCGTGCGCGGCGTCGTACACGTGCACGCGCCCGACCTCGGGGTCGTCGGTGTACCCGATCCAGGCGTGCCCCAGGTCGGGCACCGGCTCGCGGTGCAGCCCGAGCGGCACCTGGTAGAGCACGCGGGCACCGTCGACGTCGACGTCGAGCAGGTCGACACCCAGCCAGGGCCCGTCCGGTCCGGCCGCGGCACGCGGCAACCGCCGCACTCGCCGCACGTCGACGCGGGCCCCCTTGGCGGCGAACCAGCGTTGTGCGGTCAGGTAGGCCAGCAGGTCCGCCTCGTCCTCGGCGAGGTGGTCGGGGTGCGACGCGTCGCGCACGTCGGAGGAGCTCTGCAGGTCGCTCACGGGGTGGTTCCCTCCGCCGATCGCGGGAGCCGCAGCCAGTAGAAGCCGTGGCCGCCCAGGGTGAGGAAGTACGGCAGGTCGCCGACCGCGGGGAACTCGGTGCTCCCGAAGGTCTCCACCGGTCGTACGCCCTTGAACTCGCGCAGGTCGAGCTCGACCGGTTGCGGCACCCGCGACAGGTTGTTGACGCAGAGCATGACGTCGTCGCCGAACGCGCGAAGGTAGGACAGCACCGACGGGTTCGAGCCGCCCAGGTCGCGAAACTCGCCCATGCCGAAGGCGGGGTGCCGCCGCCGGATGTGGATCATCCGGCGGGTCCAGTGCAGCAGCGACGACGTGCTGGCGCTCTCCGCCTCGACGTTGACGGCCTGGTATCCGTACACCGGGTCCATCACCACCGGCAGGGTGAGCCGGCCGGGGGTGGCGGTGGAGAAGCCGGCGTTGCGGTCCGGTGTCCACTGCATCGGGGTGCGCACCCCGTCGCGGTCACCGAGCCAGATGTTGTCGCCCATGCCGATCTCGTCGCCGTAGTAGAGCACCGGCGACCCGGGCAGGCTGAGCAGCAGGGCGGTGAACAGCTCCATCTGGTTGACGTCGTTGTCGAGCAGCGGCGCCAGTCGGCGGCGGATGCCGATGTTGGCCTTCATCCGCGGGTCCTGGGCGTACTCCGACCACATGTAGTCGCGGTCCTCGTCGGTCACCATCTCCAGCGTCAGCTCGTCGTGGTTGCGCAAGAAGATGCCCCACTGGCAGTGCGACGGGATGGCCGGGGTCTGCGCGAGGATCTCCGAGATCGGGTAGCGCGACTCGCGCCGCACGCTCATGAAGATGCGCGGCATCACCGGGAAG
The DNA here is from genome assembly GCA_038233355.1 of Propionibacteriales bacterium. Taxonomy (GTDB): domain Bacteria; phylum Actinomycetota; class Actinomycetes; order Propionibacteriales; family Nocardioidaceae; genus DASQMN01. Next base: position 24,158 of record JBBSMD010000001.1, on the reverse strand, counting down.
TGGAAGCACATGTGGCACTCGTCGCCGCCGGCGTCGTAGGCGCCGTAGTAGTCGACCACGTCGGCCGGCCACTGGTTGGCCTCGGCCAGCAGCACCCGGCCGGGGTAGTGCTCGTCGACGTAGCGGCGCACCGTGCGCAAGAACGCGTGGGTCTCGGGCAGGTTCTCCCCGTCGGTGCCCTCGCGTTCGTACAGGTAAGGCACCGCGTCGAGCCGGAAGCCGTCGATGCCCAGCTCGAGCCAGAAGCGCAACGCCTCGAACATCGCCTCGTGCACGCGCGGGTTGTCGAAGTTGAGGTCGGGCTGGTGGCTGTAGAAGCGGTGCCAGAAGTACTGCCCGCGCACCGGGTCCCACGTCCAGTTCGACGGCTCGGTGTCGACGAAGAGGATCCGGGCGTCGCGGTAGAGCTCGTCGGTGTCGGACCACACGTAGAAGTCGCCGTACGGACCGTCGGGGTCGCGGCGCGACTCCTGGAACCACGGGTGGGCGTCGCTGGTGTGGTTCATGACGAAGTCGATGATCACCCGGATACCGCGGCGGTGCGCCGCGTCGAGCAGCGCCTTGAAGTCCTCGATCGTGCCGATGTCGTCGGCCACGTCGGTGTAGTCGGCCACGTCGTAGCCGCCGTCGCGCAGCGGCGAGGGAAAGAACGGTGGCAGCCACAGGCAGTCGACGCCGAGCCACTGCAGGTAGTCCAGCTTGTCCATCAGCCCGGCCAGGTCACCGACACCGTCGCCGGAGGAGTCGTGGAACGAGCGCACGAGCACCTCGTAGAAGACCGCGCGCTTGAACCAGTACGCGTCCTCGTGCAACGCGCGCTCGGCCGCCGACGTCGCCGCCTCGACCGTGCCGGCCGAGGCCGACGCGGCACTGGCCTGCGCCGTCACGTCGGCCTCGACCTGGAGCTCGGCGTCGGCGCCGGTGCCGGTCGGCTCGTCGACCGGCGTGACCGGCGCAGCTGTGCGCCTGCTGGTCGTGGCGGCCGGGTCGGGGGTCACCAGGGGGCCTTGCGCACACTCAGCACGTGCACCGGCTCGACCCACGGGTCCAGCCGCACGTAGTTGGTCTTGCCCCACGTGTACGTCTGCCCGGTGAGCTCGTCGTGGACCTGGAAGAAGTCGTCCCACCCGAGCCCCAGGGCCGGCATGTCGAGGTGCACCGTCGACTCGCGGACCTCGTAGGAGCTGAGGTTGGCCACCACCAGCACGATGTCCTCCGGCCGCTCGGTGCCGGGTCCCCCGGTGCGCTTGGAAAAGCACAAGAGCTCGCCGCTCTCGGGCCAGTGCAGGGTGAGGTTGCGCAGCTCGGTCAGTGCCGGGTGCCACGACCTGATGTGGTTGAGCCGGGTGAGGTACGGCGCAAGGGTGCGACCCTGTTGGGCCGCGCAGTCCCAGTCGCGGATCCTGATCTGGTACTTCTCGGAGTCGAGGTACTCCTCGGCACCGGGCCGGTTGGCCACGTGCTCGTACAGCTCGAAGCCGGCGTAGACCCCCCACGTCGGCGACGACATCGCGGCCAGTGCCGCGCGGACCTTGAACGCGGGCGGGTTGCCGCCCTGCAGGTAGAACGGGTTGATGTCGGGGGTGTTGACGAAAAAGTTGGGCCGAAGCACGTGCGCGGTCTGCTTGCTCACCTCGGTGAGGTAGGACTCGAGCTCGCTACGGGTGTTGCGCCAGGTGAAGTAGGTGTAGCTCTGGTGGAAGCCGACGGTGGCCAGACCCCGCATCATCGCCGGCTTGGTGAAGGCCTCGGACAAGAAGACGACGTCGGGGTCGGTGTCGCGGATATCGGCGAACAGTCGCTCCCAGAAGGCGACCGGCTTGGTGTGCGGGTTGTCGACCCGAAAGATCCGCACGCCGTGCGCCATCCACAGCCGCAGGATCCGCAGCACCTCGGCGTAGATGCCGTCGGGGTCGTGGTCGAAGTTGATCGGGTAGATGTCCTGGTACTTCTTGGGCGGGTTCTCCGCGTACGCGATCGAACCGTCGGCCCGCCGGCCGAACCACTCCGGGTGGTCGGCCACCCACGGGTGGTCGGGGGCGCACTGCAGCGCGAGGTCGAGTGCCACCTCCAGGCCCAGCTCGTGGGCCCGGGCGACGAAGTCGTCGAAGTCGTCGAAGTCGCCCAGCTCGGGGTGGATGGCGTCGTGGCCACCCTCGGCCGAGCCGATCGCCCAAGGTGAGCCGGGGTCGTCGGGACCCGGGATCAGCGTGTTGTTGGGGCCCTTGCGGTTGACCCGGCCGATCGGGTGGATCGGTGGCAGGTAGATCACGTCGAAGCCCATCTCGCGCACCGCCGGCAGCCGCTTCGCGGCGGTACGCAGCGTGCCGCTCGTGAGCGAGCCGTCGGCCTCGCGCACGGCGCCCTCGGAGCGGGGGAAGAACTCGTACCAGGCGCCGACCAGCGCGCGCCGCCGGTCCACGAAGACGGGGTAGCTCGGTGCGGAGTCGAGCAGGTCGCGGACCGGGTGCTCGCGCAACGCGTCCGCCACGGCCGGGGTGAGACCGGCGGCCAGCCGCGCGGGGACCGGGCGGTCGGTGTCCCGCAGCGCCGTGACCGCGTCGGTGAGCACCGTGCGGGCAGCACCGGCGGGTTTCCCGGCGGCGGCTCGCTCGAGCAGCAGGGCGCCTTCGACCAGCATCAGCTCGACGTCGACGCCGACCTCGATCTTGACCGGGGCGTCGTGTGACCACGTGGCGTACGGGTCACCCCACGACTCCACCCGGAAGGTCCACTGCCCCATCTCGTCGGCGACCACGTGGGCGACGTAGCGGTCGGGCACGTCGCCCGTGAGCGGCACCATCGGCTGTACGGGCCGCTCGACCCCGTCCGGCCCGGTGAGCACCACGCCGCAGCCCAACCGGTCGTGACCTTCGCGAAAGACCGTCGCCTCGATCGGGAACGGCTCGCCTACCGCCGCTTTGGCGGGGTAGGCGCCGCACTCAACGACGGGGAAGACGTCCATGACCGGGACACGGGTCATCAGGGGTCTGCTCATCGGCGTCAACGTATCGAAGCCTGACGGGCGCCCCGTCGCGTGCCTGCCGGGTGGGCAGCCGCGGCCCGCTAGCGTTCTACGCGTGCGTGCGATCAGACGGTTCACCGTCCATCCTGTCCTGCCCGAGCCCCTGCGTCCCCTCGTGGACCTGGCGCTGAACCTGCGCTGGTCCTGGCACCGGCCGACGCAGGAGCTCTTCGCCGCCACCGACCACGCCGCCTGGCAAGCGTGCGGGCACGACCCGCTCCGGCTGCTCGGGTCGCTCTCGCGCGAGCGGCTCGACGCGCTGGCGCGCGACGACGGCTTCCTCCAGCGGCTGGTCACCGCCGGCGCCGAGCTGCACGCGTACCTCACCGAAGACCGGTGGTACCAGAGCGAGGTGGGTGAGCAGCGGGGGCCACGAGCCATCGGCTACTTCTCGCCCGAGTTCGGCATCACCTCGGTGCTGCCGCAGTACTCCGGCGGCCTCGGCATCCTCGCGGGTGACCACCTCAAGACCGCCAGCGACCTCGGCGTGCCCATCATCGGGGTGGGCCTGTTCTACCGGCACGGCTACTTTCGCCAGTCGCTGTCACGGGAGGGCTGGCAGCAGGAGACCTACCCGGTCAACGACCCCGACGGTCTGCCGCTGACCTTGCTGCGCGACCCCGACGGGTCGGTCCCGCACGTGAGCATCGAGCTGCCGGGCGGCCGCCGTCTCGTGGCCCAGGTGTGGGTGGCGCAGGTGGGCCGGGTGCCGCTGCTGCTGCTCGACTCCGAGCTGGCCCTCAACCGAGAGCTCGGCATCGACGTCACCGACCGGCTCTACGGTGGCGGCTCGGAGCACCGGCTCCTGCAGGAGATGCTGCTCGGTGTCGGCGGTGTGCGGGCGCTGCGCCTGTACTCCGGCGTCACCGGCGCCCCCGCCCCGGAGGTCTTCCACACCAACGAGGGGCACGCCGGATTCCTCGGGCTGGAGCGCATCCGCGAGCTCGTGCAGGACCAGGGGCTCGACTTCGCGACCGCGCTGGAGGTGGTACGCGCCGGCACCATCTTCACCACGCACACGCCGGTGCCGGCCGGGATCGACCGCTTCTCCCGGGAGCGGGTCGAGCAGCACTTCGGCGGCGAGGTGGCCGCCCCGGGAGTGCCGGTCGACCAGGTACTGGCCCTGGGTGCAGAGGACTACCCCGGTGGCGACCCGTCGATGTTCAACATGGCGGTGATGGGGTTCCGGCTGGCCAAGCGCGCCAACGGCGTGAGCCTCCTGCACGGCCAGGTGAGCCGGGACATGTTCGCCGGTCTGTGGCCGGACTTCGACGCCGACGACGTCCCCATCACCTCGATCACCAACGGCGTGCACGCACCGACCTGGCTGGCGCCGGAGATCGCCGAGCTGCTCGGCGGCTTCCCGCTCGCGTTCGAGGCGGCGGAGGACCTCGACGGACGGCGGCTGTGGGAGACCAAGCGCGCCTTGCGCGAGCGGCTGGTGCACGACGTACGGCGCCGACTGCGCGCGTCATGGCGACAGCGCGGTGCCGCGGCAGCCGAGCTCGGCTGGGTCGACTCGGTCCTGGACCCCGACGTGCTCACGATTGGGTTCGCCCGCCGGGTGCCGTCGTACAAGCGGCTCACGTTGATGTTGCGTGACCCCGACCGGTTGCGGGCGCTGCTGCTGCACCCGACCCGGCCGGTGCAGCTGGTGATCGCGGGCAAGTCCCACCCCGCTGACGACGGCGGCAAGCGGCTCATCGCCGAGCTGGTGCGTTTCGCCGACGCGGCCGACGTGCGCCACCGGATCGTGTTCCTGCCGGACTACGACATCGCGATGGCGCAGCCGCTCTACCCCGGCTGCGACGTCTGGCTCAACAACCCGCTGCGCCCGTACGAGGCGTGCGGCACCTCCGGCATGAAGGCCGCCCTCAACGGCGGGCTCAACCTGTCCATCCTGGACGGCTGGTGGGACGAGTGGCACGACGGCTCCAACGGGTGGGCGATCCCGTCCGCCGACGGGATCGACGACGTGGAGCGTCGCGACGACGTCGAGGCGCAGGCCTTGTACGACCTGGTCGAGCGGGAGGTCGCGGCTCGCTTCTACGACGTCGACGTCGACGCCGACGGCCTGCCGGTGCGCTGGCTCGAGATGGTGCGGCACACGCTGGCCTCGCTCGGTCCCAAGGTGCTGGCCGACCGGATGCTGGCCGCCTACGTGTGGGAGCTGTACGTGCCCGGTGTGGCGTCGGCGCGGGCGCTGGCCGAGCCGGGGGCGGCGGCCGAGCTCGCGCGCTGGAAGCAGCGGGTGCGGGCGGCCTGGAAGGAGGTCCGCGTCGACCACGCCGAGGCCAGCGGCATCGCCGGCTCTCCGCAGCTCGGCAGCACACTCACCGTGCAGACGTGGACCGAGCTGGGCCAGCTCGGCCCCGACGATGTCGACGTGCAGGTGGCGCACGGGCGGGTCGACGACGCCGACCGGCTCGTCGAGCCCACCCTCACCTCGCTCGCCCCCTACCGAGAGCTGGAAGGAGGGCGCTGGCACTTCGCCGGCGACGTGCCGCTCGACCGCACCGGTCCCTTCGGCTGGACGGTGCGGGTAGTGCCCCGCCACGACCAGCTCGCCGCGGTCGCCGAGATCGCGCTGGTCGCGACGCCGGACGGGTTTGGAGCGCCGGGCGACCGCTGAGCGCGCCCGGCGCACCCCAGGGGGCCTGCTGTGTCGACGCAGCGCAGCAGCAGCTGGTGCCCGGGCCGCCCCCCGGTGACCCGGGCAGCTGGTGCCCGGGCCGCCCCGGTGGCGCGGCCTCAGCGCAGACAGCGCAACAGCACCGCCGACCAAGCGCACATCGAGAGGCTCGCGCCGGCGGGCAGCTCGCGCACGGCCGGGACGAGGTCGATCCGGCCGGGTGACCAGGTGCGCGGTGCCGCCGTATCGAGCTCGAGCACGTAACCGCTGGCCCAAGGCGGCCCCGGGAGTTGCCAGGTGGTGTCCGCGCCGTCGGTGCGCAGCACGAGCAGGAACGCGGCGTCGGCATCGGCACGGAACATGGCCATGCCGCGCGACGCCCGGCCCAGCTCGTCGGTGTGGCGCCGGTGCCCGTCGGCACCGAACCAGGCCAGGTCCACCGCGCCGCCGGGACCAACCGGCGTACCGGTGGCGAAGTAGGCCGGACGCAAGGCGGCGTGCTCTCGGCGCAGCGAGGTGAGCCGGGCGACGAGGGTGGTCAGGTCGCCCCAGTCACCCGCATCGGTCCAGTCCAGCCACGAGGTGTCGTCGTCATGGCAGTAGGCGTTGTTGTTGCCCCGCTGGGTGCGCCCACGCTCGTCCCCGGCCGTCAGCATCGGCACCCCGGCCGCGAGCAGCACGGTGGTGAGCATCGACGCGGCCCGGCGCCGGCGCAGCGCGTCGACGGCGACGTCGGCCGCCGCCGCACCCTCGACACCGGAGTTCCAGGCGTGGTTGTGGTCGTCGCCGTCGCGGTTGCCCTCACCGTTGGCTTCGTTGTGCTTGCGCTCGTAGCTGACCAGGTCGCGCAGGGTGAAGCCGTCGTGGCTGGTCACGAAGTTCACCGACGCGGCCGGTCGCCGGTGCGCGGCGGCGAAGAGGTCCGGTGACCCGGCGAGTCGCGCAGCCAGGCCGCGGTCGTCGCCGTGACCTCGCCACGCGTCGCGTACGTCGTCGCGGAAGCGGCCGTTCCACTCCGACCACCCGGGCGGGAAACCGCCGAGCAGGTAGCCCTCGGGCGTGACGTCCCACGGCTCGGCGACGAGCTTCACCCGTTGCAGCACCGGGTCCTGCCCGATCGCGCTCATCAGCGGCGCGTACGGGTGCACCCGGTGCTCGGTGCGGGCCAGCGCGGAGGCGAGGTCGAAGCGGAAGCCGTCGACGTGCATCTCCTCCACCCAGTAGCGCAGCGAGTCCAGCACCAGCCGCAGCGTGGTCGGGTGGTCGGTGCGCATCGTGTTGCCGCAGCCGGTGACATCGGCGTAGCGGCCGTGCTCGCGCCGGTAGTAGGCCGCGTCGTCGAGCCCGCGCCAGCTCAGCGCCGGGGCCGGCTGCGGTCCCTCGCAGGTGTGGTTGTAGACCACGTCCAGCCACACCTCGAGCCCGGCCGCGTGTAGGTCGCGGACCATGGCCTTGAACTCGGTCACCTGCTCGCCGCGGTCGCCGTGTGCGCTGTACGCCGCGTGCGGGGCGAAGAAGCCGAGCGTCGCGTAGCCCCAGTAGTTGCGGGCGCCGCGGGCCCGTAGCGAAGGCTCGGCGCGGGACTGGTGCACGGGCAGCAGCTCGACCGCAGTGACGCCGAGCCGGGTCAGATGGTCGAGCACCGGTGGACAGGCCAGCCCGGCGTACGTCCCGCGCAGGTGTGGCGGCACGTCGGGGTGCCGCCGCGTCAGGCCCCGTACGTGCGCCTCGTACACCACCGAGCGGTCGAGCGGGGTGCCCGGTGGCGCGTCCCCCTGCCAGTCGAGCCGCTCCTGCTCGGGGCCTAGCAGCACCCCGAACGGTTGAGCCTCCGCGCCGGTCACCGCCCGGGCGTACGGGTCGAGCAGCAGCCGGCCGGGATCGAAGCAGCGGCCCGTCGACGGGTCCCAGGGTCCGTGCGCGCGCAACGCGTACGTCGCCCGCGGCCGCGCGCCGTGCTCGGCGGCGTCGAAGCGGCCGTGCCAGAGGTCACCGTCGCGGTGCGGGAGGGCCAGCTTCGGCGCCTTGGGCCCGTAGCCGTCCGCGCCGGCCAGACACAGCTCGACCCGCTCGGCGTGGGCCGAGGCGACCGCCACCTCGACCTGCCCGTCGACGAGCCGGGCGCCGAGGGCAGGTGCGTGCACGCGGACATCCTGCCGTCCGCCGGCCGGCCTCGCTCGCGTACCGCCTCGCTTGCGTCGGCTGCAGCGCGCGGTGGCGACGGGGTCTGACGTGAGACGAGGTGGCTTTGCGGGGCGGCAAACCCCCATGGGGCCACGTCGGACGGTGCAGCCGGGCGGCAGACCTGCACGGGATCGCGTCGGAGCGTGCAACGCGTGGGGACGCCCGACGGTCCCGCTCAACGCGTGGGGACGCCGTCGGCGGCGCGCTGCAGCTTGGCGAGGTCGAGCTTCGTCATGCCGAACATCGCCTGCATCGCCCGCTCGGCGCGCTCGGGGTCCGGGTCGGCGAAGAGCTCGTCCATGCCGCTCGGCGTGACCTGCCAGGACAAGCCGTACCGGTCCTTGCACCAGCCGCACGGGCCCTCCTCGCCGCCGTCGGTCAGGCGCTCCCAGTAGCGGTTGACCTCGTCCTGGGTCTCGCAGTTGACCTGCAGCGAGACGGCTTCGGTGAACGGGAACTGCGGGCCGCCGTTGATCGCGATGAAGCGCTGGCCGTCCAGCTCGAACTCGACCACCATCACCGACCCCGGTTCCCCGGGTCCGGCTTCGGTGTCGTGTGTGACCAGACACCGGTGTGACCAGACACCCAGCCAGGCGATGGTCGGTCTAGGCTCACCGAGCCCGCCGGTGGCCGCTTGGAGAGCCGCCGCGACAACGACTGGGGATCGCCATGGTCGAGTACGTACGACTCGAGGTCGCCGAAGGTGTCGGCACCATCCGCCTGGACCGACCGAAGATGAACGCACTGTCGGTTCAGGTGCAGGAGGAGATCCGCGCCGCTGCGGTGGAGGCGAGCGAGCGTGCCGACGTACGGGCGGTCGTGGTGTACGGCGGCCAGCGGGTGTTCGCGGCCGGGGCGGACATCAAGGAGATGGAGCAGATGTCCTACACCGACATGGTGGAGCGCTCCGGGCCCTTGCAGTCCGCGCTCACCGCGGTAGCCGCGATTCCCAAGCCGACCGTGTCGGCGATCACCGGCTACGCCCTCGGCGGTGGCTGCGAGTTGGCGCTGTGCACCGACCTGCGCTTTTGCGCCGACGACGCCCAGCTGGGCCAGCCGGAGATCCTGCTCGGCATCATCCCCGGCGCCGGCGGCACCCAGCGACTCGCCCGGCTGGTCGGCCCCGCCAAGGCCAAGGACCTCGTCTACACCGGTCGCTTCGTACGCGCCGAGGAAGCGCTCGCCATCGGGCTCGTCGACAAGGTGCTGCCGGCCGTCGAGGTGTACGACGCCGCGGTCCAGTGGGCTGCGCAGTTCGACACGGGCCCGGCGTACGCGCTGCGGGCGGCCAAGGAGGCCATCGACACCGGGCTGCAGGCCGACCTGGCGACGGGGCTCGAGATCGAGCGGGTGCAGTTCGCGGCGCTGTTCGCCACCCAGGACCGGTCGACGGGCATGCGCTCGTTCGTGGCCGAGGGTCCCGGCAAGGCCGTGTTCGAGGGCCGCTGAGCGGGTGCGTGCGACGCTGGACGGCAGCCACGCTGGCGGCTCGTGGGTCGGCAGGGTGCCCCGTCGGCCAACCTCCGTACCAGCCGGTAACATGGCTGGTTGCGGACCTGATGTCGTGCCACTTCTCATGGTTGAGGGTTGCCTCTCACGGCTTCGACGCCATGAGAAGCAACCCGCCACCACGTGCACGTGGTACCGGCACGCCGACACCAGAGGCGGGCCGGCGGATGGGTCGTGGCAGGCTCACCCTGGCCGTCTCATCACCATGCATACCGGAGGACGAGCATGAACATCGTCGTGTGTGTGAAGTACGTCCCTGACGCCACCGCCGAACGGCGGTTCGACGAGGTCGACAACACCGTGGATCGGGCCGGTGTGGATGGCCTGTTGAGCGAGCTCGACGAGTACGCGGTGGAGGAGGCGTTGGCGATCCGCGACGCGCATGGTGGTGAGGTGACGGTGCTGACGGTGGGCCCGGCACCGGCCGCGGATGCGGTGCGCAAGTCGCTGCAGATGGGGATCGACAAGGGGGTGCACGTGCTCGACGACGCGGTGCACGGGTCGGACTCGGCGGCCACCTCGCTGGTGCTGGCCGCGGCGGTCGAGAAGATCGGTGCGGACGCGCCGGTCGACCTGGTCATCTGCGGGATGGCCTCGACCGACGGCTCGATGGGGGTGGTGCCGGCGATGGTGGCCGAGCGGCTCGACCTGCCGCAGGTGACATTGGCCTCCCAGGTCGAGGTGGACGGCGAGACGGTGCGGGTCCGCCGCGACGGTGACACCGCGACCGAGTACGTGGAGGCGAGCACGCCGTTGGTGTTGAGCGTGACCGACCAGTGCAACGAGCCGCGTTATCCCTCGTTCAAGGGCATCATGGCGGCGAAGAAGAAGCCGGTGCAGACGTGGTCGCTGGCTGATCTGGGTGTCGAGCCGGCCCGGGTGGGTCTGGCCGCTGCGTGGACCGAGGTCGTCTCGTTCGAGGCGCGCCCGGCGCGCAGCGCTGGGCAGATCGTGACCGATGAGGGCGACGGTGGGCAGAAGCTGGCCGAGTACCTGGCGGTGCAGAAGTTCGCGTGAGCGGCCGGTGGCCGATGGGCGCTGTGAGCGGTCGGGAGGCCCAACGGCCGGGAGTGGTTGGCGAAGAGCACGTGCAGTGAGCGGTCGGCGGAGCTGAGGAGTGCAGATGAGTGAGGTCCTGGTCGTGGTCGACCACGTCGAGGGTGCGGTGGGCAAGCCGACCGCGGAGCTGTTGGCGATCGCTGGCCGGCTGGGGGAGCCGTCCGCAGTGTTCTTCGGTCCGGGTGCGGAGGGTGCGGTCGACATCTTGGGCCGCTTCGGTGCACAGAAGATCTACTCGGTGCCCGACCCGGCGCTGGTGGACCACTTGGTGGCGCCCAAGGCCGAGGCGCTGGCGCAGCTGGTGGAGTCGGTGGGCCCGGCTGCGGTGTTGATCGTGTCCGGTGGTGAGGGCAAGGAGGTCGCCGCCCGGTTGTCGATCAAGCTGGAGTCGGGGCTGGTCACCGACGCGGTCGACGTGCAGCCTGGTGAGCAGGGTCTGGTGACGACGCAGAACGTCTTCGCCGGCGCCTACACCACGTACTCCCGGGTCACGCAGGGGACGCCGATCATCACGGTCAAGCCGAACTCGGCGACACCGCAACCGGCGCAGGCCGCTGGCACGCTCGAGCGGGTCGAGGTGCAGATCTCGTCCGAGGCCAAGGCGGCGCGGGTCACCGAGCGCAAGCCACGTCAGCAGACCGGGCGCCCGGAGCTGACCGAGGCCTCGATCGTGGTCTCGGGTGGGCGCGGCACCGGTGGCGACTTCTCCGAGGTGGAGGCGTTCGCTGACAGCCTGGGCGCCGCGGTGGGGGCGTCGCGGGCCGCGGTGGACTCCGGCTGGTATCCCCACTCCTACCAGGTGGGCCAGACCGGCAAGACCGTCTCACCGCAGCTGTACGTGGCCAGCGGCATCTCCGGGGCGATCCAGCACCGGGCCGGCATGCAGACCTCGAAGACCATCGTCGCGGTCAACAAGGACGAGGAGGCACCGATCTTCGAGCTCGTCGACTTCGGCGTCGTCGGCGACCTGAAGAAGGTGCTGCCCCAAGCCACCGAGGAGATCACCAAGCGCAAGGGGTGAGGCGCCGGCCTTGGGGCCGCTGGGGCCGCCCCGCCGGGTCTTGCCGCTCAGGGCAGTCGGCGGTCACCGATCGGTCCGCGACGGACGAGACGCGCCAGCTGGTCCGCCACCGAGCGCGGCCGTAGCGCCGGGCTGCCGGTGCCGACCGCGTCGGCCATGCCCGCCACGGTCTCGGCCAGAGCGTCTCGCGCGTCGACGGTCGGCTCCCAGCCGAGCTCGGTACGAGCCCGGGCGGCATCCATCAGCGGCACCGCGAACGCGAGGTCGAGCCAGCCCGGGTCCAGCGACTGCAGCTTGGACCGCCAGGTGAGGTCGACAGCGGTACGCAGCAGCCCGCGCGGTACGTGCACCGGGCGGGCGCCGAGCACCCCGGCGATGTCGTCGCGGGTCAGCGGAGGCTCCGCGGCCAGGTTGAACGCACCGCGCGCACGCCGCTCGAGCACCCGCACGATCGCGTCGGCGACGTCGTCGGTGTGCACGACCTGCACCACCAGGGCGCGGTCGACCGGCAGCACGGGCAGGTGCCGCACGAGAGTCGCCGGTACGTACGCCGGCATCGTGTAACGCAGCAGCCCGCTGCCCGCGTCCCGCTGCACCACGAGCGCCGGTCGCAACCGGGCCACCGCCACGCCGTCGGGATGGGTGCGCTCGTACTCGTCGAGCAAGCGCTCGGCGGCGACCTTCTCGCGGCTGTACTCGAGTGAGTCGATGCCCCGCGTCGGCCACGACTCGTCGACCCGCGCACCGGCCGGGTCGTCGGGTCCGGGGGAGTAGGCGCCGAGCGAGGAGATGTGCACCAGGTGGGCGACGTCCGCCGCGTCGGCCGCGGCGAGCACCGCCTCGGTGCCCCCCACCCCGGTGCGGCGCAGGTAGTCGGTGTCGCGCGAAGGCTGGAAGCCCCAGGCCAGGTGGACGACGGCGTCGGCACCCTCGAGCACCGGTCGCAGGGCCGCCTCGGCGTCCGGCTCGGCCAGGTCGAGGGCCACCCAGCTCGCCTGGTCGTACGGGGCACCCGCATCTGTCGGTGGCCGCCGTGCGATCCCGACCACCTCGTGCGGCTCGGGCGCGAGCCGGCGCAGCAGGGCCGTGCCGAGGTTGCCGCTTGCTCCGGTGACCACGATGCGCACGAGTGTTCTCCTGTCGAGGCGGTGGGGGGGCGTCCTGCAGCCCAGACGCTACGGCGAGCGGAGGGATGACGCACCCGCAGCGGGGAGCACGACTGCCGGCGAGGCCCGGCACCTGGGTGACCGGGAGGCACGGCGGGCCGACATGGCGCACAGTGACCCCGTGACAAACGCCGCGACAAGCGCCGCGACAAACCCCGTGACACCGGCGCGCTGGGACCTCGTGGTGGTGGGCGCCGGCCCGGCCGGTTCCGCCACCGCGCTCGCGGCGTTGCGTACCGAACCGAGACTGCGGGTGCTGCTGATCGACCGGGCGGACTTCCCGCGGGACAAGTCGTGCGGGGACGGGGTGGCTCCGCACGTCCTCGACGTGCTGGCCTCGCTGGGGGTCACCGGCCTGCTGGACGACCGGGTGCCGGTGGACCGGCTCCAGCTCCGCCGCGGTCGCACCGAGGTGTCTCGCGCGATGGTCCGCCCCGGGTGGGTGGTGCCGCGCAGCCTGCTCGACGCCCGGCTGGTCGAGGTCGCGGTCGCGGCGGGTGCCACGTTGCGCCGACACCGGGTGCGTGCGGTGCGGGTGGAGCCCGACGGCGTACGGGTGGACGACCTGTGCGCGTCGGTGGTGGTCGGTGCGGACGGGGCGTACTCGCAGGTGCGCCGCGACCTGGGCCTGCCGGGTGGCCGGCGAGCCGTCGCGATCCGGGGTTACGCGCCGACCTCGGCCGGTCGGCAGGGACGCCAGGTGCTCGCGTTCGCGATGCGCCGGCAACCGGCGTACGCGTGGTCGTTCGACCGCGGCGACGGGCTGGCAAACGTCGGGTACGGCGAGCTGCGGTCGACCGGGGTGGCGCCCACGCGGACGCTGTTCTTGCGCAACGTCGAGGAGCTGTTGCCGGGAGCGACCGCCGGTGCGACCGCCTGGCGGGCCGCGCACCTGCCGCTGTCGTCCTGGCGCATCCAGCAGCCGGACGGCCCGGTGCTGCTGACCGGGGATGCGGCCGGGCTGGTCAACCCGGTCACCGGCGAGGGCATCTACTACGCCGTGGCCACCGGCGCGATCGCCGGACGGGCGGCGGCCCAGGCGCTGGCCGACGGCTCTCCGAGCAGCGCCGGCGCACGTCACCGCACCGGCGTACGCAAGCTCCTCGCCGGGCACGTGCGGCAGACCGCGGCGGTGTCCCGGCTGGAGTCGCTGGCCCCGGTCGTGAGCGCCGGAGTCCGCGCCGCCGCGGCTGACCAGCGCTTCTTCGACGAGCTGGTCGAGCTCGGGCTCGGTCGAGGTCGGCTCTCCCCGTACGCGGTGAGCCGGTGGGCGGCGGGTCTGCGCGGGCGCTGACGCTGCTCACCACAACGTGGCTCGCGGTGGCAAGCGGGGGGCATCAAGGCAGCGAGACGGGCCGTGGCGCGCTCCACCGGCGGCCACGCCGTACGCTGGTGCGGCCATGAACGCAGTCCCCGACCGGCGGCGCGCACCCGGTGTCTACCTCGACCACGCGGCCACGACCCCCATGGTCCCCGCCGCCGTCGCCGCCGTCGCCGACCACCTGGCCGCCCCCGGCAACCCGTCCTCGCTGCACTCCTCCGGTCGGGCGGCCCGCCGAGTGGTGGAGGAGTCGCGTGAGGCCATCGCCGCGGCGGTAGGTGCTCGCCCGAGCGAGGTTGTCTTCACCTCCGGTGGTACGGAGGCGGACAACGTCGCGGTCAAGGGGCTGTTCTGGGCGCGCCGTAACGCCGACCCCCGCCGGTGCCGGGTGCTGACGCCAGCCACCGAGCACCACGCCGTACTCGACCCGCTGGTGTGGCTGGCGCAGGCCGAAGGAGCCGAGCTCGAGCTGCTCCCGGTTGACGAGGAGGGCCGGCTGCGCCTCGACGTGCTCGAACGTGCCCTCAGCGTCGACCCCGCCTCGATCGCGCTGGTGAGCTGCATGTGGGCCAACAACGAGGTCGGGACGGTGCAGCCGCTGGCGCGGGTGGTCGAGCTGGCCCACGAGCGCGGCGTTCCCGTGCACAGCGACGCGGTCCAAGCGGTCGGCCAGCTGCCGGTCGACTTCGCCGCCAGCGGCCTGGACGCGATGACGCTCACCGCGCACAAGCTCGGCGGCCCGATCGGTGCCGGAGCGCTGCTGGTGCGCCGTGAGCTCGAGCTCGTACCGCTGCTGCACGGCGGTGGCCAGGAGCGGCAGATCCGCTCCGGCACGCTGAATGCGCCGCTGGCGGCCGGCTTTGCCGCCGCGGTCGAGCCGGCCGTGGCCCGTCGGCCCGAGCAGGCGCAGCGGCTCGAGCAGCTGCGCGGCCGCCTCGTCGCGGGCGTCTGCGCCGCGGTGCCCGACGTGGTGCTCAACGGTGACCTGCGGCCGGGGCCGGAGCACCGGCTGCCCGGCCTGGTCAACGTGTCCTTTCCCGGCTGCGAGGGTGACTCGCTGCTGATGCTGCTCGACGCCCAGGGCATCGCCTGCTCGACCGGGTCGGCCTGCACGGCCGGCGTCCCGCAGGCCAGTCACGTGCTGCTGGCGATGGGCCGCGACGACACCCAGGCCCGCTCGGCGTTGCGGCTCAGCCTCGGGCACAGCTCCACCGACGACGACGTCGACCTGCTGCTCGACGTGCTGCCCGGCGCGGCCGAGCGCGCCCGAGCCGCGGGGCTGACCGGGATGCGACGGTGAGGGTCCTCGCGGCCATGTCCGGTGGCGTCGACTCCGCCGTCGCGGCCGCTCGCGCGGTCGACGCCGGCCACGACGTCACCGGCGTGCACCTGGCCTTGTCGCGCAACCCGCGGTCGTACCGCTCCGGTGCCCGCGGCTGCTGCTCACTGGAGGACTCCGGCGACGCCCGGCGCGCGGCCGACGTGCTCGGTATCCCGTTCTACGTCTGGGACGTGTCCGAGCGTTTCGCCGCGGACGTCGTCGAGGACTTTGTGGCCGAGTACGCGGCCGGCCGCACTCCCAACCCGTGCGTGCGCTGCAACGAGCGGATCAAGTTCGCCGCCGTGCTCGACCGGGCGCTCGCACTAGGGTTCGACGCCGTGGCGACCGGCCACTACGCGCGTCTGCTGCCCGGTGTCGACGGCGTCGAGCTGCAC
Organism: Propionibacteriales bacterium; assembly: GCA_038233355.1. Lineage (GTDB taxonomy): Bacteria > Actinomycetota > Actinomycetes > Propionibacteriales > Nocardioidaceae > DASQMN01. The sequence continues at coordinate 8,525 of JBBSMD010000001.1, read as the reverse complement.
CGGGCCGCCGACCCGACCAAGGACCAGTCGTACGTGTTGGGGGTGCTGACGTCCGGGCAGCTGGCGCACGCGGTGTTCCCGCTCGGTGAGTCGCTGAAGACCGACGTACGCGTCGAGGCCTCGCGGCGCGGCCTCGCGGTGGCCGGGAAGCCCGACAGCCACGACATCTGCTTCATCCCCGACGGCGACACCGCGGGGTTCCTGCGCGACCGGCTGGGACAGCGGCCGGGGCGCGTGGTCGACGAGGCCGGACAGCAGCTGGGCCGTCACGACGGGGCGTACGGCTACACCGTCGGGCAGCGGCGGGGCCTCGGCATCGGCACGCCGACCGCGGACGGGCGCGCACGCTACGTGCTCTCGATCGAGCCCGTCGACGGCACGGTCACGGTGGGGTCGCGCGAGCGGCTCGCGGTCGACCGGGTGGAGGGCGCCTCGCCACGCTGGTGCGGCCGGCCGGCGTCGTCGTTGCGCGGGCACGTGCAGCTGCGGGCGCACGGCGAGCCGCTGCCGGCACTGGTGGACGTGGCCGGTGACCGTTTGGTGGCGACGCTGGAGCAGCCGGCGGTCGGGGTGGCACCGGGGCAGTCGCTCGTGATGTACGACGGCACCCGCGTCGTCGGGAGCGCGACCATCACCGCCGCCGGTGCTCGGGCGCCGCAACCCGCCCCGTGAGCCGCCGCTCTCCGATTGGTTCGGGGTGGCCCCGGTGCCGTCCTATCGGACCGGGGCGCACCCGAACCAACAAGCGGAGGCACCACAGCCACCCAGTCGCGAGGGTCGGCCCGGTCATGGGGCCGGCAGCGCCCGCCACGGCTAGGGGTCACGGATCTCGGCGACACTGGCTCGCGGCGGTCAGGTGAGCGTCGCCGCCACCGGCGTCGGCTCGCTCCCGGGTACGGACGTCGCCGAGGCCGTACGTCTCGTCGCCGGCGAGCTGCCCGACCTCGTGCACCTGCCGGAGCTGCCGGCCCGCGGGGTACCGGCCGCCATGGTGGGTCGCGCCACCGCGGTGCTGTCCGGGCTCGCCGCCGACCTGCAACCGGCCGGATGGCGGCTCACCGACGCGGCCGGGATCGACCAGCGCCGGGCCGTCTCGCTGCTGGCCCACGACCTCGACCTGCTCGAGGAGCACACCCAGGGCTATAGCGGGCGGCTCAAGGTGCAGGTCGCCGGGCCGTGGACGCTGGCCGCGACGATCGAGCGCCCGCGCGGCGATCGCGTGCTCGCCGACCACGGCGCTCGTCGCGAGCTGGCCCAGTCGCTGGCCGAGGGGGTGGCCGTTCACGTCGCAGACGTGCGTCGCCGGGTGCCGGGGGCGGACGTCCTGGTGCAGCTCGACGAGCCGGCGCTGCCGGCCGTACTTGCCGGGGCGGTGCCTACCGCCAGCGGGTTCTCCCGGCACCGCAGCGTCGAGCGGCCGGGTGCGGTGGAGGCGCTCGGTTGGGTCACCGCGGCCGTACGGGAGGCGGGCGCGGTACCGGCGGTGCACTGCTGTGCGGCCGACGTCCCCGTGCGGCTGCTGCACGACGCCGGGGCGACTGCGGTGTCTTTCGACCTGGGTCAGACGCCGATGAGTGAGGCGTGGAGCCGGGCGTACGAGGGGGGAGTCGACCTGTGGCCTGGTGTGGTGCCGTCGGTCGATACCGCCGTGGTGCCTGCCGCGTCGGAGCTGACGGCGCGGGTGCTGCGTCTGGTCGATCGGCTCGGCCTGGCCGATCCGTCGTCGCGCCTGGTGGTGACGCCGTCGTGTGGGCTGGCGGCCGCGTCGTACGGGTGGGCCCGGCAGGCGATGCAACTGTGCCGCGAGGTGGCCCGCAACGTGTCGTCGGAGCTCGGCTGAGGAGAGCACCTCGCCGTTCGATCCGACGGCGGGATCGCGGTGGCCCCTTGGCGGGCCCCGACCAGGGATACGAGCCGTTGCGAGCGAGCCGGACCCACGCCGACCTCCCACGCTGCGCTGGATGTGCACGAACGGTCCCTTCTCGCCCTCGAAATGCGGCCGAACGTGCACATCTAGCGCACGAACGGTACCCAGCGTCAGCCGCACCACCAGCCAGATCCGGTCGAGCGCTGACCAACCGTCGAGCGATTCGCGGTTCCCGCCAGCGCCAAGGACACGCGCCATTGGCCCGACCTGTCGCATCGAGACGGTCGGCCGTCCCGAGCCGCTGCCTCCACCTGTCACCGTCGACGGGTGCTAGCGAGCCCGGAGACGGTGACAGGTCGCGGCCCGCCGCGGCGGGCGCGCCCGTGTCGGTGCTGGACGGCAAGATGAGCGCATGCCCGACGCACCCCCAGAGGCGCCCACCGACGCACCCCCAGAGGCGCCGCCCGAGGCCCGTGAGCCCCACCGGCTGCTCTCCGAGCGCATCACCGACGCCCGCTGGCGCTACTACGTGCTCGACGACCCGACGCTGTCCGACGCCGACTTCGACGCCGCGATGCGCGAGCTCGAGCAGCTCGAGGAGCGACACCCAGACCTGCGCACGCCCGACTCGCCGACCCAGCAGGTCGGGGGAGCGGTGTCGACCCTGTTCACCCCGGTCGAGCACCGCGAGCGGATGCTCAGCCTCGACAACGTGTTCACCCCCGACGAGCTCGCCGCCTGGGCGCAGCGGGTCGAGAAGGCGGTCGGCACCGACGTCGACTATCTCTGCGAGCTCAAGATCGACGGGCTCGCGGTCAACCTGACGTACGAGCGGGGCCGGCTGGTCATCGGTGCCACCCGTGGAGACGGGCGGGCGGGGGAGGACATCACGCCCAACGTGCGGACGGTCGCCGGCATCCCCGACCGACTCACCGGCACCGTCGAGCATCCTGTCCCCGACCTCGTCGAGGTGCGCGGCGAGGTCTACTTCCCGGTCGCGGCCTTCGAGCAGCTCAACGCCCACCTCGTCGAGCAGGGCAAGGCGCCGTTCGCCAACCCGCGCAACGCCGCCGCCGGCTCGCTGCGGCAGAAGGACCCGCGCGTCACCGCGACCCGGCCTTTGCGGCTGGTCTGCCACGGCCTCGGGGCGCGCACCGGCTTCACCCCGCAGCGCCAGTCCCGGGCGTACGACGCGCTGCGCGCCTGGGGGCTCCCGGTCAGTGACCGAGCGACGGTGCTGGCGACCCTCGACGACGTGCAGCGCTTCGTCGAGCGGTACGCCCAGCAGCGGCACGGCATCCAGCAGTCGAGTGCGGCCGGTGCCGAGGACGGCGTCGAGCACGAGATCGACGGGGTCGTGGTCAAGGTCGACCAGGTGCCGCTGCAGCGCCGACTCGGGTCGACGTCGCGAGCGCCGCGGTGGGCGATCGCGTACAAGTACCCGCCCGAGGAGGTCAACACCAAGCTGCTCGACATCGCGGTCAACGTCGGCCGCACCGGCCGGGTCACCCCGTACGGCGTGCTCGAGCCGGTCAAGGTGTCCGGCTCGACGGTCGGCATGGCCACGCTGCACAACGCGCACGAGGTCGAGCGCAAGGGTGTGCTGATCGGCGACACCGTCGTGGTGCGCAAGGCCGGCGACGTCATTCCCGAGATCGTCGGCCCGGTGGTGGCGCTGCGTGACGAGGCCAGCGTGCAGGCCTTCGTCATGCCGACGCGCTGCCCCGAGTGCGGCACCGCCCTGGCGCCGGCCAAGGATTCCGACGCCGACATCCGCTGCCCCAACACCCGCTCGTGCCCGGCCCAGCTGCGCGAGCGCCTGTTCCACGTCGCCGGGCGCGGTGCCTTCGACATCGAGGTCCTCGGGTACGAGGCGGCGACCGCCCTGCTGGAGGCCGGCGTGGTGGCCGACGAGGGTGACGTGTTCGCCCTCGACGAGGCGGCGCTGCTGCGGGTGCCGCTGTTCACGAAAATGGACGGCACCCTGTCCGCCAACGGCGCCCGGCTGCTGGTCAACCTTGAGCAGGTGAAGCAACGCCCGCTGTGGCGGGTGCTGGTGGCACTGTCGATCCGCCACGTCGGGCCGACCGCCGCCCAGGCGCTGGCGACCGCTTTCGGCAGCCTGGCCGCGATCGAGGCCGCCGACCGAGACGCGCTGGCCGACGTCGACGGGGTGGGCCCCACCATCGCCGACGCCGTACGCGAGTGGTTCGCCGTCGACTGGCACCGCGAGGTGGTCGACAAGTGGCGCCGCGCCGGGGTGCGGATGGCCGACGAGCGCGACGAGTCGGCACCCCGCACGCTCGAGGGCGTCACCGTCGTCGTCACCGGGTCGTTGGAGGGCTTCAGCCGCGACGAGGCCAAGGAGGCCATCACCGCTCGCGGCGGCAAGGCGTCGGGGTCGGTGAGCAAGAAGACCGGCTTCGTGGTGGCGGGCGACGCACCGGGGTCGAAGTACGACAAGGCGCTGCAGCTCGGCGTCTCGGTGCTCGACGAGGCCGGCTTCCGGGTGCTGCTGGAGCGGGGGCCGCACGCCGCGGCGGGCGAGGGGGTCTCCTAGCCCTAGCGCGAGGGAGCCTGGGCCTCCCACGGGTTGGTCAGCACGAGGCCCAGTCGGTCGAAGTCCTCGATGTTGCGGGTCGCCAGGGCGGCGCGGTGAACGCGACAACATGCGGCGATCTGGGCGTCCATCCTGCTGACCCGAGCACCGACGCGTTCACGCTCGAGCACGATGTCGGCGTAGTGCGGGGCTGCAGCAGCGTCGAAGGACAGGACTCGGCTGGCGAAGGTGGCGAAGACACCGTCCGCGGCGGCCGCTGCCATGCCGAACCACCTCCTTCGATAGCAAAGCTGGCAAGTACTTCGGTCGTGCTCGTGGCCCGCCTCGTCGACGGAGTCACCGTGACCAGCGCCCCCGATGACCTGCGTCGTCTTGACCCGAGTGCCGATCTGGTCCCCTGCTGAGCTCGACGAGCCGCCAGGCTCTCCACTGGTCCTACGATGGTGCGTGCGGCTACGACGCGCCGCGCCACCCCGACACCCTGGATGCCCGCACTGCCCATGCCCGACGAGCACACCATCTCCCGCGACGACGTCGCGCACCTGGCCCACCTGGCTCGCATCGACCTCACCGACGCCGAGCTCGACCACCTCGCCCCACAGCTGGCGGTGATCGTGCAGTCGGTGGCCCGAGTCGGCGAAGTCGCCGCCGACGAGGTGCCGCCCACCTCCCACGCGGTGCCGCTGACCAACGTCACCCGCCCCGACGAGGTGCGGCACGGCCTCAGCCCGGCCGAGGCACTGGCGGGTGCGCCGGCGAGTGAGCGGCAGCGCTTCAAGGTGCCGCGCATCCTGGGGGAGGAGGCGTGATCACCCGGAACGCGGCCGAGCTGGCCGAGGCGTTGCGTCGCGGTGACATGACGTCGGTCGAGCTGACCCAGGCGTGCCTGGACCGCATCGCTGCCGTCGACGGCGACGCTGGTCAACGCGCCGGTCACGATGCCGGTCAGGACGCCGGTCAGGGCGTGCACGCCTTCCTGCACGTCGACGCGGACGGTGCCTTGCAGCAGGCCCGGGCCGCCGACGAGCGCCGGCTCAACGGCAGGCCCGCGTCCCCGCTGGACGGGGTGCCGGTCGCGGTCAAGGACGTGTTCGCGACCAAGGGCCTGCCGACCACCTGCGGCTCGCGCATCCTCGCCGGCTGGGTGCCGCCGTACGACGCGACAGTCGTCGAGCGGCTGAAGGCCGCCGGGCTGCCGATCCTCGGCAAGACCAACATGGACGAGTTCGCGATGGGCTCCTCCACCGAGCACTCCGCGTACGGCCCGACCCGCAACCCGTGGGACCTCGGCCGGATCCCGGGCGGGTCCGGGGGCGGGTCGGCCGCGGCGGTGGCGGCGTTCGAGGCGCCCCTGGCGGTCGGCACCGACACCGGCGGCTCGATCCGCCAGCCCGGTGCGGTCACCGGCACGGTCGGGGTCAAGCCGACGTACGGCGGGGTCTCCCGTTACGGGTTGGTGGCCCTGGCCAGCAGCCTCGACCAGGCCGGCCCGGTCACACGCACCGTGCTAGACGCGGCGCTGCTGCACGAGGTGATCGGCGGGCACGACCCGCGCGACTCCACCAGCATCGACGCCGCCGTACCACCGCTGGTCGAGGCCACCCGTGACGGTGACGTCGCCGGCCTGCGCGTCGGCATCGTCAAAGAGCTCGGCGGCGAGGGCTACCAAGCGGGAGTGCGCGCCCGCTTCGACGAAGTGGTCGCGCTGCTCACCAAGGCCGGCGCCGAGGTGGTCGAGGTGTCGTGCCCGCACTTCGACTACGCGCTGGGCGCCTACTACCTGATCCTGCCGAGCGAGGCGTCGAGCAACCTGGCCAAGTTCGACGCGATGCGCTACGGGCTGCGCGTCGAGCCCGACGGCGTCGAGGCGCCGACCGCCGAGCAGGTGATGGCGGCCACGCGGGAGGCCGGCTTCGGCGACGAGGTCAAGCGCCGCATCATCCTCGGCACGTACGCCCTCTCCAGCGGCTACTACGACGCCTACTACGGCTCCGCGCAGAAGGTACGCACGCTGGTGGCCCGCGACTTCGCCGCCGCCTTCGAGCACGCCGACGTACTGCTCAGCCCCACGACGCCGACCACCGCGTTCCGGTTCGGCGACAAGCTCGACGACCCGCTGGCGATGTACCTGTCCGACATCGCCACCATCCCGGCCAACCTGGCCGGCACGCCCGGCATCTCGGTGCCGGCGGGACTCGCCGACGAGGACGGGCTGCCGGTCGGCGTGCAGGTGCTCGCCCCGGCGCTGGCCGACGACCGGCTCTACCGGGTCGGCGCGGTGATCGAGTCGCTGCTCGAGCAGCAGTGGGGCGGTTCGTTGCTCGACCGGGCGCCCGAGCTGGAGGTGCTGGCATGACGCTCACGCTCAGCGACTACGACCAGGCGCTCGGCGCGTACGAGCCGGTGGTCGGCCTCGAGGTGCACGTCGAGCTCGGTACCGCGAGCAAGATGTTCTGCGGCTGCTCGACCGTGTTCGGCGCCGAGCCCAACGCGCAGGTGTGCCCGGTCTGCCTGGGCTTGCCCGGTGCGCTGCCGGTCGTCAACGCGGCCGCGGTCGAGTCCGCGATCCGGATCGGGCTGGCTCTGCACTGCGACATCGCGTCGTGGTGCCGCTTCGCGCGCAAGAACTACTTCTACCCCGACATGCCGAAGAACTTCCAGACCTCGCAGTACGACGAGCCGATCGCGTACGAGGGGTGGACCGAGGTGGAGGTCGACGGGCGCACGTACCGCGTGGAGATCGAGCGCGCCCACATGGAGGAGGACACCGGCAAGTCGCTGCACGTGGGCGGCGCTACCGGGCGCATCCACGGCGCCGAGCACTCGCTGGTCGACTACAACCGGGCCGGCATCCCGCTGATCGAGATCGTGACGAAGCCGGTCGTGGGAGCCGCCGACAAGGCCCCCGAGGTGGCGCGGGCGTACGTCACGCACCTGCGCGAGCTGCTGCTCGCCCTCGGCGTCTCCGACGTCCGGATGGAGCAGGGGTCGCTGCGCTGCGACGCCAACGTCTCGCTGCGCCCGCACGGCCAGCCGGCGTTGGGCACCCGGACGGAGACCAAGAACGTCAACTCGCTCCGCTCGGTCGAGCGAGCCGTGCGGCACGAGATCTGCCGGCAGGCCGCGGTGCTGGACGCCGGCGAGCCGGTCACTCAGGAGACCCGGCACTGGCACGAGGACACCGGGCTGACCACGCCGGGCCGGGTCAAGTCCGACGCCGAGGACTACCGCTACTTCCCCGAGCCCGACCTGGTCCCGGTCGCGCCCGACCCTGCCGACGTCGAGCGGCTGCGGGCCACGCTCCCGGAGGACCCACGGGCGCACCGGGCCAGGCTGGCCGCGCAGTGGGGTTTCTCCGAGCTGGTCATGCGCGACGTGGTCGGCGCCGGCGCTCTGGGCCTTGTGGAGCAGACCGTCGCCGCCGGCGCGTCACCGCAGGCGGCCCGCAAGTGGTGGCTGTCGGAGCTGGCCCGCCGCGCCAACGAGCAGGGCGCCGACCTGCCCGACCTGCCGGTCACCCCCGACCAGGTGGCCGCCGTGCAGGCGCTGGTCGACGCGGGTCGGGTCAACGACACGCTGGCCCGCCAGGTGCTCGACGGGGTGCTGGCGGGCGAGGGGTCGCCCGAGGAGGTCGTCATCGCTCGCGGGCTCGAGGTGGTTTCCGACGAGGGAGCCCTGAGCGCGGCAGTGGACAACGCGATCGCCGCCAACCCCGACGTCGCCGAGAAGGTGCGGTCGGGCAAGGTCGCCGCCGCCGGCGCGCTCATCGGCGCGGTGATGAAGCAGATGCGCGGCCAGGCCGACGCGGCCCGGGTACGCGAGCTGATCCTGAAGCGGCTGTCCTGAGCCATCCGAGCGGCGGCCCAACGGCCCGCCCGCTCGACCAGGTCGAGCAGCGCGAGACGGACCGGCGCGCCGCACTCGGCTCGCCCAGCCACCTCCGGCGGCCACCGGCCGAGACACTAGGGTCGCGTCGTGACCGCCGCGCCCCCGCCCGCGACGCCGCTGCGGGCCGACCTGGTCTGCGAGGGCGGCGGGGTCAAGGGCATCGCGCTGACCGGGGCGGCGATGGCGCTGCACGAGGCGGGTTACTCGTTC